>CAYOKU010000140.1:0-1551 GCA_964404645.1 uncultured Alistipes sp. | reverse complement strand
CGACTCCACCGCACCCCCGAATATGCCGAGGTGCAACGCATCGTTGAGAAACACCGTTTGCATACAATTTGCAGTAGCGGTCGTTGTCCCAATCAAGCCGAATGTTGGAGCCGAAGAACTGCGACCTTCATGATTCTGGGTGAGGTGTGTACGCGATCCTGCCGGTTTTGCGCCACCCAATCGGGTCGTCCCCTTGCTGTGGATGCTTGCGAGCCGCACGAAGTGGCCGAGAGTGTTGCTTTGATGAAACTGAGGTATGTCGTCCTGACTTCCGTGACGCGCGATGATCTTCCTGACGGAGGAGCAGCCCATTGGGCCGCTACCGTTGAAGCGATCCGTCTCCGGAATCCCGACGCCGTAATTGAGCTCCTTATTCCCGATTTCGATGCCCGACCCGAACTCATTGATGTGGTCGTAGCTTCGAAGCCCGATATTATTGGGCACAACATCGAAACCGTCGAGCGACTGACTCCTCTGGTGCGTTCCCGCGCGAAGTACCTCACGAGTCTGCAAACCCTGCGATACATGAGCGATCGGGGGGTCGTGACGAAGAGCGGACTGATGGTCGGACTTGGCGAGAGCGATGATGAAGTGTTACAAACCCTCCGCGACCTGCACGGTGCAGGGGTGCGGATCGTAACCCTTGGTCAGTACCTTCGTCCTACTTTGGAGCACTACCCCGTTGCGGCGTATATCACTCCCGAAAAATTCGAATGGTACAGAGAGCAGGCTCTTGCGATGGGTTTTAGCTATTGTGCGAGTGCGCCGCTGGTGCGATCCTCGTACATGGCCGAAGAGGCATTGCAGAGTATTAAAAGTATGTGACCATGAACGTTTTGTGCCGCGATCTCGGTTTGCTCGATTACCTCGCCTGCTGGCAGATGCAGCAGCAGATATTCGATGCGATTGTGGCCGACAAGCGGAATTCAACCGTTTCGTCCGATGCTGATGAGCAGGGGGGCGAATTACTGTTGGTGGAACATCCGCCGGTCTACACGCTCGGCAAAAGCGGACACGCAGAGAACCTGCTCGTTAGCCGCGAAGCACTCGAAATGGCGGGTGCACAGTTCTTTCATATCGACCGTGGAGGCGATATCACCTTTCACGGGCCCGGACAGTTGGTAGGTTACCCGATTCTCGATCTGGAACGGATCGGCATCGGTTTACGCGACTACATCGCAGCGTTGGAGGAGGCTGTGATTCGCACCGTAGCCGTCTTCGGCATCCAAGGGGGCCGTATTGCGGGAGCTTCGGGTGTTTGGATCGCCCCTGAAAGTCGCTGTCCGCGCAAAATATGCGCAATCGGAGTGCGATCGTCACGATTTGTGACAATGCACGGTTTTGCGCTCAATGTTACGACCGATTTGAGTTGGTTTGCGCGGATCAACCCGTGCGGATTTACCGATCGGGGTGTCACATCAATCGAGGTAGAAACGGGTCGTGCTGTGGCTATGGACGAAGTTAAGTCGCTGGTTGTTGAATTTTTAAGTAAGAATTTAAATGTTAAAATATATAAATAATAATTCGTATGCCTATAGAAAAACGCTGGGT
>CAYOKU010000139.1:0-1702 GCA_964404645.1 uncultured Alistipes sp. | reverse complement strand
TAAACATTTAGCGGTTTTATTCCTTCTCCATTTTGTTCAGCTCCAGGATGATGCGCGCGGCTCCGCGAGCGTCACTTAATGCCTCATGATGATCTAATTCGATATTGAAATATTCGCAAACCGTATTCAGCTTGTGGTTGATGAGGAATTTCAAGTGCTGTCGGGAAAGCTTTACCGTACATACAGAAGGGGGTAGGTAGGAGCGAATCATTTCCATCTCCAAACATGCTTTTAGGACGCTCATGTCAAAAGTGGCGTTGTGAGCCACCAATGCCTCGGAATCTTCAATGAATTCACGGATATCGGGCCACAGCTCTCCGAAGAGGGGGGCGTCGGTAACCATATCCGGCGTGATGTGATGAATATCGATGAAAGAAGGTATGAAGTAATTCGGTTGCGGTTTGATGAAGCAGCATTTCTCTGCCACGATCTCTCCGTTTTCCACTTTGACCAATCCGATGGAACATGCGCTTGTTCGTTTGTAATTGGCTGTTTCAAAGTCAATTGCCGTGAAATTTTGTAAGTTCAGCATAGATAAAATATTATTTTGATAGTTTCAAGATGCGAACCGCACCCC
This sequence comes from uncultured Alistipes sp., assembly GCA_964404645.1. Lineage (GTDB taxonomy): Bacteria > Bacteroidota > Bacteroidia > Bacteroidales > Rikenellaceae > Alistipes. The sequence continues at coordinate 1,125 of CAYOKU010000139.1, read as the reverse complement.
TCATAACCATTATAAATACAACAGTTCCGATCATCAGATCGGGTAAAGTAGAATGGAAAAATCCGGTGGATATACCCGCGGCGATCACACCGCCGTTCACGATGATGTCATTCGATGAGAAAATAATGCTTGCTTTGATGTGTGCATCATTGCTTTTGGTTCGTTGTAGCAGTAACAAGCAAATGACATTGGCAATCAGTGCAATTGAAGCTACACCGATCATCATGTTGGAATCCAGGTGTGCCGGTTCTCCCAGAATTCGCTTTATCACCTCCGAAAATCCAATGGCAGCCAGAATAATCTGGAGGTATCCGCTCACCAAAGCTACTCGTTTCTTTCGAACTCGGGTGGCTCCCACGGCAAATATACTCATTCCGTAAACCAATGCATCGGCTAGCATGTCGAGACTGTCGGCCGCTAGTCCGAGTGATTTCGAGACGATCCCACTCACTCCTTCGATGAAGAAAAATGCCAGATTGACCGCAAGGACTATCCATAAAACTTTGCGTTGACGAGAATTTTCAGCAGCAGAGGCAGCAGCAGTAGCAGCAGAAGAAGATGAAGAAGTAGATGAAGAAGAATCGGTTAAGTTATCCCCCAAAGAGCGGTTTAGCAAGGTCGTTCCCAGTTTTAGTGCATTTAATACTTGGTCTATTTCCTCCTGTTCTCCCTGATGCCGGACGGTTAGCCGGCGTTCTGAAAGATCAAAATGCAACGAAAGTATACTTTCGATATCCTGTAATTTCATTTTTATAAGATTCTCCTCACAGGGACAATCCATTTTGTCTATCTTATAAGTAGAGATGATCATTAAAACAAATTCAATTAAGTAAAATAGCTGCGATTTGCTTGATTCGGATTTATCGCCCTGCAAAAGTAAATATTCCGGACCAGACCTGGTTGAGCTACCTTTCTCGGAGTGGTATGGTTTAACACATAATATGGATTATTGGGGAGGAGTCGCAACTTCTTTTGCCGAAAGCGTGATTTATTTTGCTCACAGCGTGATTTTTTTTCGATGTAATTTATTTTTTAACTTTTAAGGTGTCGTTTTGGAATGCGACCTTGGTAAGGTCTTAAATATTAAAGGAAAATAATATTATTGAGGAGGGGGGTGTTGTTAAA
>CAYOKU010000138.1:0-1818 GCA_964404645.1 uncultured Alistipes sp. | reverse complement strand
AAAAAAATGAAACAGTAATTTTTGTTATATTTGTGATTTAGGAGGTGTCTATGAAACTTGACTACTATAAATCATCAGAATTATGCCGCTCGCTTGTTATTCAGTATGAACATGTACAAGCAGAGGGAGAGAATATTTCGGTTATCGACCGACATATTCCGAGTGGGTATGCTTCGTTGGTGTTCAACTCATCGGGGCGAGCGGTTATTCACGAAGAACCACTGATACATCTACCCCAACATTTTATGGTGGTGCCGCTGTTTCGGGCAGTGAATATCGGGATATATGACAACTTGGACTCTTTTATTGTCACTTGCCGGGCATCGGTGCTGTCACGGCTTTTGTCGCTCGATCTGTCATCATTTAAAAACGATTTTTACCGCCGTCCGAGAAACGACGGGCTTAAAGTAATTGAACAACAATTTGCTGAACACAAATCAGCAGAGGAGCGCATCTCTATCATTGAGCATTTCTTCGTGGAGAAAGGTTTGGCGGAATATGTACCCGATGAGATAGACCTGCTTTATAATGCGATTATGGAGGGGCGTGGATGTATGCCGATAAAAGAACATATCGAAACGTTTAATCAGTCACCACGCTATTTTAGAGACCATTTTACGGAGCGAACAGGCGTGAATGCCAAAACATTGGCTCGTATAGTTAGGGTGAATTACCTCTGGTCGAGGATTATGAAAAACCGTGCCGTTGATTTTCAGGATATGGTTTTTGAGGGGGATTTTTTCGATCAGGCACACCTCATACATGACTTCAAAAAAATAGTTGGCGAAACTCCTTCGTTTTTCTTTAAGAGGAACCTTGATAATGTGATGATTATCTCCGGCAAAGTGTAGTCTGCGCCGTTTTTTACAATTTTGCGTCATTTCCAATCGGTAGCTTTGCATAACGTAGCAAAGCTACCGATTGTTTTTTGAATCAATTTAAAATGAACGCAATATGAAAAAAGTATCTATTTTGATTCTTCTATTCGGTGTTGGGATAGGGAATCTTTACGCTCAAAGCGCATTGGAGCGATTGGGTAAACGGGTCGTCAAACGAGCCGGAGAGCAGGTGGAGCAACGTGTCGAACAGAAAGCTGAACAGGGTGTCGAAAAGGCGATGGATAAAGCCGAGGACGCAGCACGAAATAGCGGTAAAGAGAAGCCCCCGAAGTCCCCAAAAACGACGGAGGTCAAACTACAGCAGGAGCCGCAGACCTCATTGCAATCTTTTTCGCAATATGATTTTATTCCGGGCGATAAGGTGCTGTTGTTTGAGGATTTTTCACAGGATGCCGTAGGCGATTTTCCTGCACTTTGGACAACAGACGGCAGCGGCGAGGTGAAAACGCTCAATATTGCCGATGGTAAATGGTTGCATCTGAATGCGGAAGGGAAGATATATCAGTTGATGAAAAGTCTTGAACTACCAGAAAACTATATCGTGGAATTTGATGCAATACTGCCCAAAGGTGAAATTGACGGTGGCGGATTATGGCTTACACTCTATAAATCGGAGGATGGAGATAATGGCACAATAGAATCATATATCCGTTCTAAAGGTGTTAGCCTCTATGCTGATTTTGTGACCGGTTGGAAAGGAAAATCGTACAGCAACAGCAATTGGTCGGAGGGTAATTCGGAAATAGGCAAAGTAAAACCTGATGTTGTTGAGCACATTATTATGTGGGTACAAAAACGTCGTTTGCGTGTGTATCATGCCGGACAGAAAGTGTTGGACTTACCGACTTTGATTCCTGCCGGATTGAACCCTGACCGTTTGGCATTTGATATATCGGACAACAACGGGATATTGCCTTAT
>CAYOKU010000137.1:0-1869 GCA_964404645.1 uncultured Alistipes sp. | reverse complement strand
ACAGGTAGCGAACATTGAACTACAAAAAGAAAAAAACAGAAAAAAGATAAGCGATGACAAAATCGCTACCTTGAAAACCAAAATCAAGCAATCAACAATACAACGAGAAAAAACAAAACACAGCAAACTTATCGCTTATGAACAACAGATTCGTGGTGAAATTACTACTGAACAGTTTAAAAATAAAAAAGTATTTTTAACTGATGAAGAAAAACGATTATCTGATGAAATCTCTTTACTGAAATCACAGATAGAAGAAATTGAAAACTTAGGAAAAGTTACAAACGAGTTATCCCCTTATCTAAACTATCTTGGTTCTACCGAATTAACAGAGCAAATGCTTATTGCCTTTGTAAAAGAAATAGTGATTATGCCGGATAAGGCTATAAATATTATCTGGAATTTCACAAACGAAAATGCAACGGAGAGTAAGTAATTACTTCTTCGTTGCATTTTTTTCTTTTCACGGAAACTCATTATTCATTTCATATTGTGCATTTTGTATATTATTTTAATTTTTTTATAGTTGAAATGTGGATATATCAAGTTTTTTAAAAAAACTTTTATCTATATCTTGACACAAGAGTGAGCGGCTCGCCGATTATTCAGGACGGAAAGCTGGTTGGAGCAGTTACCCATGTCTTTGTCAACGATCCTACCCGTGGCTACGCAATTTTCGCGGAAAATATGAAATGTGAAGCGAACCGACAAAGCGGCGCAGAAAAACAGGCGGCATAGTGAATGCTGACGGAACAGATTTAATTTGAAAAAATTTCCAAAAACCCTTGCGTCTTATGGCAAAATATGGTATTGTATGGGTGGCGGAAGACACAACATCGCAAGGAGGTAACAACAATGGCGGAAATGATGAAGGTGCTGATGGCAGAAGACAATAAGGAACTGTGTGCGCAGGCTGCGTCGCTGCTGCGGGGATGTGGTTACGAAACGATCATTGCACCGCGTGACGGCGCAAAGGTAGCACAGCTCATTGTTGAACAAAATCCTGCCGTCGCGGTCATCGACGTGGTCATGCCGCATCTCGACGCGCTCGGGGTGATGAAGGCGGTGCGTGAACAGGTACCCCAATCCCAGACATTATTTATGGTGGTCATCAACTACGAAAACGGGGTTGTCGAGCGGGAGCTGCTCGCCACCGGCGCTGCCTACTATTTCGTGCGTCCCTTCGATGTCGAAATGTTGGTCGAGCGGGTGGTGCAGTTTTCCGGACGCCGCCGCGGTGACAACGTGACCCGCATCGTCGATGCAAGAAAGGGCCCGAGCCTTGAGGTCACGGTCACCGACATTATCCATCAAATCGGCGTGCCGGCACACATCAAGGGCTATCATTATCTGCGGGAAGCGATTATGATGGCGGTCAACGATCCCGAGATCATCAATTCGGTGACCAAGCAGCTTTATCCCGCCGTCGCAAAACGGTTCTCCACCACATCCTCCCGTGTTGAGCGGGCGATCCGCCACGCCATTGAGGTCGCGTGGGATCGTGGGGATGTCGACGTACTCACCTCCTATTTCGGATACACCATCCACAATACCAAAGGCAAGCCCACCAACAGTGAGTTTATCGCTATGATCAGCGATAAGCTCAGGCTGAAAATTAAGCAGGAAAGCCTGTAACGTAATTGAAAAGCAGCAGAAAAGGCCTCCGCCCGGTTTGGGTGGAGGCCTTTTTGTTTTGAATGAACAAAGCGGAACCAAAATGTCTGTTAATATTTTTCGGAATTTTAAGTTGAATATTATTCGACAAAATGATATATTGAATACAAACAAACATATTCATATTTAAATGAATAAAACAAACAGATCAACAGGAGGAAGTCAGCATGTCTATCGGAAATCGCGTTTACCTCA
>CAYOKU010000136.1:0-1874 GCA_964404645.1 uncultured Alistipes sp. | reverse complement strand
GGGCTTCTTCGCTCTGGTCAATCGGAGAGCTGTTCGAACAGCGTGCCCGTGTGCGGAAAGGGTGGTTTCCTGCAAACCCTAAACGGCGCGATTGATGATGCGTTGGTTGCTACTTGCATTTGCCGTATTTTGTTCTCTTTCGGTGGATGCGCAGCGGTTGCACTACCCCGCTCCCGAACTCGACTCTCTCTATGTGCGTTGGCGAATTCCTGAGCGTAGACCGGAGTGTATTCGGTTGATTTTTGCTGGAGATCTGATGCAACACATGCCGCAGGTACATGCTGCTCGACTGCCCGATGGAACGTTCGACTATTCGCCGGTCTTCGATGAGGTGAAACCTATATTTAAATCGGCCGATGTGGCTGTTGTCAATCTCGAAACTACGCTCACGCGCGATCGTAACTATTCGGGTTACCCCTGTTTCCGCTCTCCGGCGGCGTTGGCTGATGCCATATATGATGCGGGGATTGATGTGGCGTTATTGGCAAATAACCACTGTTGCGACAATGGTGCTACCGGTGTTCGAACAACGATTGAGGAGCTTCATCGATGCGGAATAAAACACATAGGAGTTTTTGATGATAATACTGATTGTAAAACTAATAGAATAATTTATATAAAGCAAAAGTTTATCCACTTTGCCTTATTGAACTATACATACGGAACCAATGGAATTCCGCATCCCAAGGGGATTATTGTGCACGAAATCGACACGTTACGCATGGCTGTTGATTTAGCGGAAACGCGGCAAGCTGGAGTTGATTTTGCGGTTGTTTGCATCCATTGGGGTGTCGAATACCAACGCCGCGAGAACCATGAACAACGGCAACTTGCCGACTTTCTACATCGCCACGGAGCAGATGTTGTGATTGGAAGTCATCCGCATGTCGTCCAGCCGTGGTATTGTGACGGTCGGCGTGTAACGGTCTATTCGCTGGGCAATTTTGTGTCAAATCAGCGGATGCCATATACCGATTGTGGAATCTTGGCCGAAGTAACGGCGATCCGGCAATCTGATGGACAGATGCACTACGGGCTGCGTATTGTTCCGACGAGGGTCTCGCACGAACGCTATAAAATAAAGGTGTCGGAACCATAACTTTTCGCACTATAAGTTATCCGAATGGTTATATAAAAACAACCGATTCATTTTTCTTGATAATATCTCATGATTTTTCTTATCTTTGCTGTGTTCAAAATAAAACACACTTAAATTTTAGATACTATGGAAAAGAGCATTAAAGGTACACGTACCGAACAGAATCTTTTGAAATCGTTTGCGGGTGAGAGTCAAGCACGCACCCGCTACACATTTTTTGCAAGTGCAGCCAAGAAGGAGGGATATGAGCAGATTGCCGGTGTCTTTATGGAGACGGCAGAGCAGGAAAAAGAGCATGCAAAGCGTTTCTTCAAATTCCTTGAAGGCGGCGAGGTGACCATCACGGCCAGTTATCCGGCGGGTCGCATCGGCTCGACCAAAGAGAACCTGCTTGCCGCAGCGCAAGGCGAGAACGAAGAGTGGGATGTCCTCTATCGCGAATTTGCACAAGTTGCCGAAGAGGAAGGTTTTCATGAGATTGCCAATGCGTTCAAAATGATCTCAATTGTAGAGGCTGAGCACGAGCGTCGCTATCTGAAATTATTGAGCCGCTTGACCGATGGTGATTTCTTCAAGCGTGACGGTAAGATTTGGTGGCAGTGCCGCAATTGTGGTTATATTTGCGAGGCCACTGCCGCCCCCGAAATCTGTCCGGCATGCAAGCATCCGCAGGCATACTTCGAGCCGAAGAAGGAAAATTATGAGTCGTATTACCTATTTCATATGCACCCGTCGCCCATTGGGGAGACGGGTGCATTTACTAAGATATGGAGCC
>CAYOKU010000135.1:0-1895 GCA_964404645.1 uncultured Alistipes sp. | reverse complement strand
AACGCTTGGTTTTCAGATTGGGACTGAATTTGCGTTTGGTCTTGTGGTGCGAGTGGGAAACGTTGTTGCCCACCATTGCGACCTTGCCTGTGATTTCGCAAACTTTCATGCTTCGTTTGATAAATTATTGTTATAATACCCGTTAAGGGAGTGCAAATATACGAATAAATTGAGAAATCAACATGCGACAGCCCTTTTATTTTCGCAAATAATGGAAAACAGACTGTTATCTATTGATTTTTGGGTTGGGATTCAGCTGATATTGCATCGCGTAACATGTTGATAGCGAATGAACTTGCGCGGTCTATGATCTGTCCTCGGTCGGTTCCGCACGCTTTGACCATGGTCAAAGTCTGTGTCGGGGTTGCAACGGCGATCCAAACCGTGCCGACAGGTTTGGTGGCTGTGCCGCCAGCGGGGCCGGCGATGCCGGTGGTGGCGATGGCGTAATCGGCCCCGGTGATGCGGCGCGCTCCTTCCGCCATTTGGCGGGCAACCTCTTCGCTGACGGCTCCGCGGGTGTCGATATCTGTGCCGTTGACACCTAAGGCCGATATTTTCAGCGCGTTGCTGTATGCCACAATACCGCCTAAAAAGTAGGCAGAGGCTCCGGCCATCGCCGTGAATCGGGTGGCTATGGTGCCGCCCGTACAACTTTCGGCTGTGGCGAGGGTGGCGTGCCGCTCGATGAGAGTCTGGTGGATGAGTTGCTGTACCGAGGCCGTTTCGTAGCCGATAACGTAGGACGGTATGATCTTTTTCAACGTTTCGAATTGCGCCTCAATTTCGCGTGCAACGCGCTCTCCCTCGACCTCATAAGCCGATAAACGAAGTCGGACGGCTCCGGGGTTAGGCAGGTAGGCCAATTTGAGATAGGACGGCAGAGCCTCTTCCCACGCTTCGATTTTTTTGGCTAACACCGATTCGGCTAATCCCGATGTGATGAGCGTGCGGTGGACGATCTGGTGGAGCGAAAAGTGGGTTTTCAGTCGCGGCATCACCTCGTCTTCGAGCAGGTGTTCCATCTCAAAGGGAACACCCGGTAGCGAAACAATGACATGTCCGTTGTGCTCGAACCACATGCCCGGAGCTGTGCCGTGAGCGTTGAATAGCACGGTGCAGCCATCGGGAACGAGTGATTGCGAACGGTTGAGTTCGTTGTAGTCGATTCCGCGAGCCGTAAGCATCTGACGGACGTGCTCCTCTACGTGTGGGTTGGTGACCAGTTGCATGCCGAAGAGGTCGGCAAGAGTTCGTTTGGTAATGTCGTCTTTGGTGGGGCCGAGGCCGCCGGTGATGATGACCACTTCGCAGAGATGCATGGCATTTCCGACCTGCTCGATGATCTGCGCGCGATCATCGCCGATCGAGCGTTTTTCATGCACGACTATGCCTGCGGCGTTGAGGTGTTTGGCAATGGATACAGAGTTTGTGTCCACAATTTGGCCGATGAGAATCTCATCGCCAATGGTGATAATGGTAGCTTTCATGGCTCAATCTGCTTACTCTTTTTCGTTTTCGGCGCGTGCGGCGTCGGCGATCAGCGAACGGCAGATCTGTTTGACCAGCCGCGGGCCGTTATAGATGTATCCGGTGTAGATCTGAATCAGGTCGGCTCCTGCTTGGAGCATGGCTCGTGCATCGTCGGGGGTCATGATGCCGCCTACGCCGATGATCGGATAGTTGCCGCCCGAACGGGTGTGGATTCGTCGGACGATTTCAATGGCGCGGGCTGTTAACGGAGTTCCGCTTAACCGGCCGCTGCCGATTTTGTCGAGTGTCGTACGGCTGGTGTGCAGCTCTTTTCGACAATGGGTTCCGTTGGAGGCTACAATGCCATCGAGGGGCGTTTCGAGCAGAATATCGGTGACTTGATCGATTACTTCGTCCGACAT
>CAYOKU010000134.1:0-1975 GCA_964404645.1 uncultured Alistipes sp. | reverse complement strand
ATTTGTTTGTTAAAATTTTTAATTATATTTGTATTCGGAAAAGAAAACTGCAAACACGTCCATGGAGTATAAAATCGGGAAAGAGAGTCGTTGTGCCGTGATCGGCTATGGAAGTTGGGCTACGGCCATCGTCAAACTGCTTTCGGCCAATCAACCGTGTGTCGGGTGGTATGTCCGCAATGCGGAGGTGCTCGAATCGTTGCGCTCGGAGGGACGCAATGCCCGTTATCTGAACGATGTGGAGTTCGATCGTTCGCGCATCGCTCCGTCTGATGATTTGAACGAAATTGTCCGCAATGCAGACCTTATTGTATTGGCGACTCCATCGGCATATCTCAAAGATTTTCTCGAACCACTTACCGAACCGCTCACCGATAAATTAATTATATCGGCCATAAAAGGGATCGTGCCGGGCGATTATAAAACGGTGGTGGAGTATATTCACGATCGTTACGATTTGACATACCGGCAGATAGGTCTGTTTACGGGACCTTCGCATGCCGAGGAGGTGTCGCGTGGTAAGTTGTCGTATCTGACGGTGGTTTGCCCCGATGAACAGCAGGCTCACCGGATCGGCCGGATGTTTGAAAATGATTCGATTCGTTTGAGCTATTCGACCGATTTGTATGGTATCGAATATGCGGCGATCATGAAAAATATCTATGCACTTTCGGTCGGTATGGCGGTCGGTTTGGGGTATGGCGATAACTTCTTGGCGGTGCTCATTGCCAATTGCGCCAACGAAATGACCCGTTTTTTGGAGGAGAGCTATCCCGATCAGCGCAATACGTTGGTGTCGGCCTATCTGGGCGATCTGCTGGTGACGTGTTACTCATCATATAGCCGTAATCGGCGGTTGGGGTTGTTGATCGGCCACGGATGCACGGTGCGCAGCGCGCTGAACGAGATGACGATGGTGGCCGAAGGGTATTTTGCGGCCGACTGCATTCGCCACATCAATTTCCGCCATAAGATCGACATGCCGATTGCCGAGATGGTCTATCGTGTGCTGTATGAGGGGGCTTCGGTACGTAAATCAATGCAAGAATTGACTACCAAATTAATTTAAACTTATATGCAAAACGTAAAATTGGATATCGCCAAGGCCGGAGTTGAGATTTCGGCCGACATGAAAGCTAAAATTCAGGCTGCCAATGCGCTTCTCCACTCAGCTAAAGGTGCAGGCAATGATTTTTTGGGCTGGGTGAACCTCCCTTCGTCAATCACCGATGCCGACCTTACGGCCATCGAAACCGAAGCGGCCAAGTTGCGTGCCAAGGCCGATGTGGTGATCTGCATCGGTATCGGTGGTTCGTACCTCGGAGCCAAAGCGGTGATCGAGGCGTTGAGTAACCCCTTTGCCCTGTTGCGCAAGCAACAGTCGCATCCGACGGTGCTTTTTGCGGGGCAGAATATCTCGGAAGATTATATCGCCGAATTGATGGAGGCCACCCAAGAGCACTCGATCGCTGCGATTGTCATCTCGAAGTCGGGGACAACGACCGAGCCCGCAATTGCATTCCGTCTAATCAAAGCCGAGATCGAGAAACGTTACGGCAAGAAAGAGGCTGCCGAGCGGATCGTGGCCATTACCGATCAGGCGCGCGGAGCGTTGAAAACACTCGCCACCAATGAGGGCTATCCGACCTTTGTCATTCCCGACAATGTGGGTGGTCGTTTCTCGGTGCTGACTCCTGTGGGGCTGTTGCCGCTGGCTGTTGCCGGTGTCGATGTGCGTGCACTGATTGCCGGAGCGTGCGAAATGGAGCAGGCGACTGCGGCCGATGTGGCGTTTGAGAAGAATCCGGCGGCCGTTTATGCCGCCGTGCGCAACGAACTCTACGCACGGGGTAAAAAGATTGAGATTCTGGGCTCGTATGAACCCAATCTTCAATACATCAACGAGTGGTGGAAACAACTCTATGGAGAGAGTGAGGGTAAGCAAGGGAAGGGTATCTTTCCGGCCAGCGTGACG
>CAYOKU010000133.1:0-2157 GCA_964404645.1 uncultured Alistipes sp. | reverse complement strand
CCTATTTTAAGTACAATTTCGATAATATCGCTGCATTTGGTTTCGAACGGCGTTTTGCCGACCGAATGTAAAGAGAACCGATATGTGCCCGATCCCGCTCATAGTTTTGTGACACAAAGATAAGAAAATTTTTAGAGATACAATCGTTTTATGCCGTTATTTTATCCGCTGTTTATTCCGATTATACAGAGATCTTGCGGCACGTTCCTTGCGACGGCATTTTCGCGTATGCTGACAGTAAAAGAGAGATATTGGCGTTATTCGCTTTTCGCGTTGATTGCGGGGTTGGGGGTGGCTATTTTGGTCGAATTAGCTCCGTTTTTCGGTGGGTTATTGGGAGCTGCAACCCTATATGTGTTGCTGCGTCGCCAGATGCAGTTTCTAACGTTGCGACATCGGTGGCGTCGTCCTGTGGCCGCTGCGGTGTTGGTGGCCGAGGCAATTCTGCTCTTTTTGATTCCGCTCGGATTATTGGTATGGATGGTGACCGCCAAATTGCAGCATATTGCTCTCGATCCGCAACTGCTTATTGATCATTTGAAACACGTGGCCGAAGTCATCGAATCGAGAACCGGCTATGATTTTCTGAACGAACGCGATACGGATTCGTTGATTGCCGAAATTCCTCGCATCGGGCGTGTCGTAGTGAAGGGAATTATAGATTTGGGAGTCAATCTGATTGTCTTAATTTTCGTACTTTATTTTATGCTGATCGGGGGGCTGCGTATGGAGCAATATTGCCGCGAAATGTTGCCGTTCGATCGCCCGACATCGCGGCGTGTGGTGCGGTCGGTGCACCTGATCGTGCGATCGAATGCCATAGCTATTCCGCTCTTGGCGGTAGCCCAAGGTGTGGGTGCTTATGTCGGGTATTTGCTCTTCGGTATCCAGGGAGCGTGGTTCTGGGCGGTAATTACGGGCTGTGCCACAATCCTCCCGATTGTCGGAACAGCCCTTGTTTGGGTTCCGTTGGGGGTGTTTTTGGCCTTCGAAAACCATTGGGGAGCGGCGATCGGGCTGGAACTTTACGGGGTGCTGGTTATTACTCAAATCGATAATCTCGGCCGCTTTATCATGCAGAAGATGATGGCCGATACCCATCCGCTCATTACGATATTCGGCGTTTTTATCGGGCTTTCGCTCTTCGGATTTATCGGTGTGATCTTCGGTCCGTTGATGTTAGCTATGTTTGCGTTTTGTGTTGGACTATTCAAAAGCGAGTATCTCGATGAAAAAACGATCCGAGATCCAGTCCATCCCGATGATGATCTCTAATCCTATTGAGCCTATTTTTGAGGTTTTTCGCAAAAAAACGACAAAAATTGTTGATATTTCAAATTGTTTATTAACTTTGTTAGTCGAATAACAATCGGGTGAGTCAAGAACCTTTAAAAAATATTGCAATGGCAAAAAATCTCAAAATCAGAGATCTGACGCTGCGCGATGGCCAACAATCATCGTTTGCAACGCGAATGAATCAGGCGCAAATTGATCGGTGTCTGCCGTTCTACAAGGACGCGAATTTCTACGCAATGGAGGTGTGGGGTGGCGCAGTACCCGATTCGGTGATGCGCTACTTGAACGAAAATCCGTGGACACGCTTGGAGACGATCTACAAGGCGGTCGGTAATGTGTCGAAATTGACGGCTCTTTCGCGTGGTCGTAACTTGTTTGGTTATGCACCCTACACGGATGAAATTATCGACGGTTTTTGTCGTAATTCGATCGCCAGCGGTCTGGGGATTATGCGTATTTTCGATGCGCTGAACGATGTTGATAATGTGAAATCAACGATCAAATATGTCAAACAATATGGCGGAATAGCCGATTGTGCGGTCTGCTATACGGTCGATCCGAAATACCCCGAACTCGGATTTTTCGCGAAATTGACCGGCAAAAAGAATCCGGATCCGGTCTTTACCGATGCCTATTTCCTTGATAAAGCCAAGCAGATGGCGGCGTTAGGTGCCGATATGATTACCATCAAGGATATGTCGGGTTTGATTCCGCCGCGTCGCGTAGCTACCTTGGTGCGACTTCTGAAAAAGAACCTCTCAATTCCGATTGATTTCCATACGCATTGTACCCCCGGTTACGGACTTGCATCGGTGCTCTCGGCGATTGTCGCAGGAGTTGATGTGGTTGATACCAATTGTT
>CAYOKU010000132.1:0-2405 GCA_964404645.1 uncultured Alistipes sp. | reverse complement strand
CTTGTTCACAATCTGACCGCCGTTCTCGGTGATAACGCCTTGGAATTTGTCAGCAACTTCCTGTACCTGAGCATCAGACAGAACCGGAGTGACAATGAAAACGGTTTCGTAATTGTTCATAATTATTTGTAATTAATTTGTTTAAACCCTTTCGGGACGGCAAAGGTACGAAGAAAAAATTAAATATGAAATATTAGTCCCGAAAAATTATGATTTTGCGCAAGATAGCCCTGTTTTATCGGGTTACTCCTCCACAAAACCTTGTGCTTTCAGCCGGATATCAGCCCCGTCGGGGGTTACCAGATAGCACCCCGTGGCTGCCGGTGTTATGTGACCGATTACATCGACCAATCCCAACCCCATGATCTGCTCCTGCATGGCGAGCGGCACGGTGAATAGCAACTCGTAGTCTTCTCCTCCGTTGAGTGCGGCGACAACCGGATCAAGGTGCATCTCATCGGCCAATGCCGTGGTTTGCTGTGCAATAGGAATTCGTTCGAGGTAGATGCGTGCACCACAGTTGCCAGCTTTGCAGAGTTGCATCAGGTCGCTTGCCAGACCGTCCGAGAGGTCAATCATTGCGGTAGGGACGATTTTCGCCTCGGCCAACGCCTCGATAATGTCTGTGCGTGGTCGTGGTTTGAGGTATTTTTGGAGCAGGTATTCATGCCCTTTGAATTGCGGTTCGGGTGTTTTAACCTCCGCCAGCACCCGTTTCTCGCGCTCCAAAAGTTGTAGTCCCATGTAGGCTGCTCCGAGATTTCCGGTGATGCAGATCAGATCGTTCTGCTGTGCGCCGTTGCGATAAACCACCTTCTCCGCTTTCGCATGACCCAGTGTTGTAATAGTAATGACCAATCCCGTGAGTGAGGCACGTGTATCGCCACCCACCAGATCAATGTGGTGCTCTTTGCAGGCGAAAGTGATCCCCTCGTAGAGATCATCCAGTGCCTCGACAGGAAGTTTGGCCGATACGCCCAACGCAACGGTGATCTGCGACGGCGTGGCATTCATAGCCAAAATGTCGCTGATGCCGGCGGTGACGATCTTATATCCGAGGTGTTTGAGCGGATAGTAAGTCAGGTCGAAATCCACCCCTTCGAAAAATGAATCGGTGGTGCAGAGCAGTACCTCGCCCTCGGGCGGAGCAACAACGGCGGCATCATCGCCTACCCCTTTGAGTGTAGATCCGTTAGCGGGAGCAAAAGAGGCGGTGAGCCGCTCTATCAACCCAAATTGTCCGAGTGTTGCGATTTCGGTGCGTTTTTTCTCTTGCATATCGTAAAAATTTTTACAAAATTACGGAATCTTTGCCTATTCCCAAAAAATTAACGTATTTTTGTCCGTTCAATCCAAAAAACAGGCTTAGTTATGATAAACATCGTCTTATTCGGCGCACCGGGCTGCGGCAAGGGTACTCAGGCTCAGCGCTTAAAGGAATATTACGGCATCAACCACGTCTCGACGGGTGAGGTTATTCGCGGAGAAATTAGCCGCGGAACCGAATTGGGTCGTAGTATGGAGTCGTACATCAAGGAGGGGCGACTGGCTCCCGATGCCATTGTGATCGGTATGATTGCCAACTATGTGGCCGAGCACAAAGATGCCAAGGGGTGCATCTTCGATGGCTTTCCTCGCACAACGGTACAGGCCGAGGAGTTTGACAAAATCCTCGCCAAGCATGGTTTGAAAGTTGATTTGATGATCGATATTCATGTTCCCGAAGAGGAGCTCGTGCAACGGATTTTGCTGCGCGGTAAGGATTCGGGTCGTGCTGATGATGCCTCGGAAGAGGTGATTCGCGGCCGTCTGGATGTGTATCATCAGCAGACGGCGGTGGTAGCTAAATATTATGCGGCTCAGCAAAAATATGCCGAGGTAAACGGAGTCGGATCGATGGACGAAGTTTTCGGACGCATTGCTGCCATTGTGGATACGCTGAAATAGAGATGATTTTTTGATAATGAGGCGGGGTGGAGACATCCCGCTTTTTTTTGCACTTGATCCACGAAAATTAGGAAAACCATACACCTATAAACAAGAAAAAAGGTCTGAGTCTTCACGACTGAGACCTTTTTTGACAGGGAACCACCCCTATCAAAATGAGGGGGATCGGAGGCATTCGACTGTCGGAGCGAGTACCGCTCCCGAAGTCTTAGCAACGCGCCTCCCCAATAGAAGGAGACCAAGGACATGGCAAAGGCCATACTCCAGCCGCTATTGACCATGAAATATTTCACCAGGCTGGTCGCCAATGCGACCTCGACACCCACATAGATAAAAATCGCCGCAACACTATACAACACTGGGCGATGGCGCCTTAATTCGCTCCCTAGCGAAAGTGAGGTCTGCGAACATGCGACATCGGGCAGTCGGAACCAGATAATCGCGCCTCAAAAGCAAAC
>CAYOKU010000131.1:0-2440 GCA_964404645.1 uncultured Alistipes sp. | reverse complement strand
TAGATGAAGAAAACTATGTTGCTAAGGGCTTTTTTAAAACTCCTGCTTATATAATACTATGATGGAGATGATAAAAAGGGACGTAGAAGCAGAGAAAATATCGTATATCAATAACAGTTTAAATACATTCCCGATACTAACAGAAGCCGAAGTTGCCGTAGCGGCCTCTATTTGGTGTGCAAAACAATAAAAAGCAAGGATTATGTGGACAATTCTATTAAAATGTATTCTCTGGATCTTCTATTTATTAGCCATCTACCTTTTTGTAAAGGGGTATAAGAGATATAAAATCTCGTTTTGGTGGTTATTGCTGCTCATTTTCTTTCCGATTAGCATGGTGGCGGTGTATGAATGGCAACGAAACAAGGCTCAACAGCCGGGTGCACCGAAGACAACAAGCAATGCGATCAATCTGCTATTCGTTATCATTTGCAGTGCCGCGACCGTCATTCCCAACACAATCGCCTATTATAAGATTATGGACGGCGCTTCGGCTGACGTTCTTTCGGCAATGAACGAAACAACTGCAATTTGCATAATAGTTACAGTCGTTCTGTATGCCGTGTATCGTATAGGAAGAACAATTACTCAAAAGTAATAATAAAGGAGCCATGCGGCTCCTTTATTATTTGTATATTCTTGTTTCATTCCTACCGATTCATCACCGGCTTGATATCCTTGATCCGCAACTGCGTGGTGACCGTGCCGCGGTAGTGATTCTCGACAATCTGGTAGCAGACGTCGATCGGACGGCCGGAGCGCACCCATTCGTAATGAACAGGCTGCTGGAAGGCGATGGCTGGAATCTTCGTATTGGGTTTTTGACGTTGCATCAGATCCATACGCAGATGTTCACACTCTACACCCACCAATTTGGCATCTCCGTGGTTGCTCACGCCATAGGTAGCGAAGACCGGCGAAGTGTTCCCCGGCCCAAAGGGTTGAAAGCGGTTCAGATCCTTGCGGAATGCCGGCGTGATGTCCGAAAAGAGCAGTTCGCTGTCGATGTCAACCTGTGGCATCAACATCTGCGGGTCGATATTCTCCTCGACAAAGGCATTGAACCGGCGGGTGAACTCCTCGACATTTTCGGGGCGCATGGTCAGACCGGCAGCATACATATGACCGCCGAAATTTTCCAACAGATCCGAACACGATTCGACCGCCTGATAGAGGTCAAAGCCGGGGACAGAACGTGCCGAACCGGTCACAAAGCCGTTGCTCATTGTCAACACCACCGTTGGTCGGTAGTAAGTTTCGATCAAGCGTGAGGCCACAATACCAACGATTCCCTTCATCCACTTCGGGTTGTAGATCACCGTACTTTTACGGCATTTGAGTTCAGGGTTACCCTCGATAAAATCGTGCGCCTCCTGTGTCACGGAGCGGTCTATCGACTTGCGGTCTTGGTTGTAGGCATCAATCACATTGCCGAATTCGGCCGCAATCGCCTCATTTCCTTCGATCAGCAACTCCACGGCGGCATGTCCACCCGATGGCGAGGCGTTCTCGTCACTCTCATCCATCCGCATCCGGCCGGCGGCATTGATGCGCGGCCCGATCTTGAAGACGATGTCGTCGATGGTAATGTTGTGCTTATCCAGTCCGCAAATCTTGATGATCGAAAGCAACCCTTTCGAGGGCTCCCGATTGAGATTTTTCAGACCAAAATAGGCCAAAATGCGGTTCTCGCCCACCAATGGCACGATGTCCGAGGCTATGCTCACAACCAACAGGTCTAATAGCGGTGTAATCTGTTCGAACGGAATACCGTTCTTCTGGGCATAGGCCTGCACCAATTTAAATCCAACTCCACACCCCGACAATTCATCGAACGGATAGGAGCAATCGACCCGTTTGGCATCGAGAACAGCTACGGCCTGCGGAATTTGTTCGGCCGGAAGATGGTGGTCGCAGATGATGAAATCTACGCCCTTCTTTTTCGCATAGACGACCTTTTCAATGGCTTTAATGCCACAATCCAAGGCAATGATTAACCCCACACCCTTACGGGCTGCAAGATCAATTCCTTTGATCGAGATACCATAACCTTCGGTATAACGATCCGGAATGTAGAACATCAGGTTTTTATGCCCGATCTGACGCAGAAATTTATACACCGTGGCGACAGCCGTACAGCCATCGACATCGTAGTCGCCGTAGACCATGACCTTCTCATTGTCTGCAACGGCTCGTTCAATCCGTTCGATCGCTCGATCCATATCCTTCATCAGGAATGGGTCGTGCAGATCGGAAAGACTCGGTTTAAAAAACTTCTCCGCCTCCTCTACTGTGTCTATGCCTCTCTGAACGAGCAGATTGGCCAACACCGGCGAAATCCTCAGCGCGGTAGCAAGCATAGCTACCGTCGCGGGGTCGCCCTGCGGCTTCACTACCCAGCGTTTTTCTATAGGCATACGAATTATTATTTATATATTTT
>CAYOKU010000130.1:0-2451 GCA_964404645.1 uncultured Alistipes sp. | reverse complement strand
ACATCGCCAACTTATTGTTAAATCAATAGTTGGCGATTTTTCATTGATGATATTGTCAACGTTTTTCGGATCAAGTGCAATATCGGATCAAGTGCAATATCCGGTGGGACACCCCAATTAAGCAAAAAGTTTTGAGAGTCTAAAAATGAAGAATGGGATGTCCCGAACGTTGCGGAATTGGGTTCGGAATGCTTTGATCTTGGCATTGAAAGATTCTGCGGCGGCATTTGTTGAACGGTTGTCGAAGTAGTGTCCATCGCGAGGAGGAATGCTCTTCTCATCCAAGAACAGATGAATGTCGTGTTCGCCATTTTGTGCGGGTACAGTTAGACATTTCAGCTTCTCAATGTAGTAATACTTGTGTTAAATAGCAATGAGCCGATTTCAACAACTGAAATCGAAAATTGCAGAATCACTGCCTAATTCCATAGTTAAATGCAAAGGCAAAAAGCCCGACTAACTTTTAATTGTTAGTCGGACTCTTCTTTTTCTTAATTCATCATATCTTCTTCGCACTCAATTTCACCATCCACAAAGCGCAGAAAATCAAGTACCCCATACAAATATTAATAATCACAAGAGAACCGGTCTGCCGACCAAGGGCATCGGCCATAACGCCCATCAGCGGTGGAATAACCGCACCGCCAAAAACGCCCATAATCATCAAACCCGACATTTCATTTGCTTTTTCTGGATGATTTTTAAGTGCCGCAGAGTAAATGACCGAGAAGATACCGGAACAGAAAAAACCGATAAGACCGATCATCGCCAAAATCATCCACAGACTCTGTGCAAAATATAAGAGAATCAGAGCAACAGTCGCCGCAAAAATATTTAATTGAAAATAGCGGACATCACTCACCCGAACCAACAAAATCGACCCGATCAACGCTCCCAACGTGCGGCAAACAAAATAGACGCTCGACCCGAAACCAGCCTGTTCAACACTCATTCCAACCCGTTCAATCAGCAATTTAGGAGCTATCGTATTGATGCCGACATCGACACCTACCACAAAAAAGATACCCAAAAACAGCAACAACACCGTTCTGTCGCGCAATAGCCCGACAGCTCCCTTTATAGACGACACTTGCTTTTCTACCGGTTCTTCGGGAATATGCGTACACAAAAGCCAAACAGCAGAAAGCAATGTAATGGTCGCAAAAACAGGGAACAGATATTGCCAATTACCGAATATTCCAGCTGCAAATGCGGCGATAAATGGGCCACAGAATGACGAAACAGCCTTTACAACCTGCCCTACTGTGAGAGAACTCGTAAGTGCATCGCCCTTCACGACATTGGTGAGCAACGGATTAAGCGACACTTGCAGAAAGGTATTGCCAATACCCAGCAACACGAAAGCTGTCATACAAGTTATGAGGTTGTATTCGACAAACGGGATCAACATACCGATGATCGTAATCCCGTTGCTGACCTGCACCATCCGCTTACGCCCGATTCGGTTCATCATCAGAGCCGCCGGGAGAGAGAGTAGCAAAAACCAGACAAAGACCATCGAAGGAATAAAACCGGCAATCGTTTCGTTCAGGCCGAAGTCTTCTTGCACATAACTGGTCGAGATGCCCACGACATCACAAAAGCCCATGACGAAAAAACCGAAAAGCACAGGCAGTAGTTTAGAAAAGGATCTGTTCATGATTAGATTTTAATCATTGGTAAATTCGATCGAATAGGTAAAGCTGTCGGCGCGGTAATAACCGACATTGAACTCGACCGGCATATCATGGATATCCAGCACGAAACGTTTGCGAATCAAAATAGGATCCTGTTGTGCAATATCCAGTTTTTCGGCCAATTCAGGGCTGGCCGAACGAGCATAAACCATTTCGCGCGATGTTTTGACAACAACCCCGAAATTTTTTTGTAGATTTTCATACAAAGGCAAGGTCATATCTTCCTCGCCAGTCATCGGGATAATAGGATTGAAATAGGAGATGAAATAGACGAACGGCAAACCCGGACGGCCTCGAAGTCGCTCAATGCATAACAACTTCGTATTTTCGGGAAGGTGAAAAAATTTAAGAGCTTCGGATGGAGCAGTCTTACGACTGATGTGCAATTCAAAATTCTGTACTACCATTCCTTGTGCGTGCATCTCCTGCGAAAAACTCATCCAATTACGAGCATTGCTCATTACGTTTTGTGGTGCAACAGTCGTTCCGTAACCCTTTTTTCGGATTAATAAGCCTTCGAACACCAGTCGATTGATAGCTTGCCTCAACGTATTGCGCGAAATCTTCAATTCGTGCGAAAGAGCTACCTCATTGGGTAACAATTTCCCTTTGCGGTACTCTTCCTGCTGAATCATCTCCCGAAGCAGATCTTCGGCCTGTTGGTGTAACGGTTTAGTTGAATTCGGAGCTAATTGAAGTTTCATCATCGTATTTTTAACAGATTATCACAGAAACAAAGATACCTTATTTTTAT
>CAYOKU010000129.1:0-2461 GCA_964404645.1 uncultured Alistipes sp. | reverse complement strand
TGCAGATCACGCCCTCGGGGGTCTTGTAGTGCCCTTGGCCGTCGTCAATCCGACGACCGCACCGACTGCACGTCGGGCGCGGATCAGTTGGCATCGGGCTGGGTGGCGTGTTGGCGCTCTTTATACTCCAGAAACGTCACGGTCGAGACCATGATGATCCCGGCAAAATCTTCGTGAGTAAGCATCATATTGACGATCGCCTTGGTGGTGTTCTTATGAGATCCCAGCAGCGATAAGCCTGATACGTCCTTGTTGCCGGTTACTGTCACGAGGCTAAAATCGTCATCGACCTTTTGATAGTCCAGCCCTTTGCGCTCCAACTCGTGGATCACGTCGAGGATCTCCTGGTAACCGGTTGTTTGTGTTTGTTGTTCTTTCTTTTCCATAATTTTAAGTGTTAATTGGTTTCTGTTGCTCCCGTGCCGGTATCGCTCCGGATAATGCCTTTGCATTCACGGGATTTAGTTGTATATTTGCTAACCACTTCAAATTTTACAACTATGATTAGAGTATCTTCGTCTGTTATTCGAGCCGTAGATTACGACCGAGACCGCATGATCTTGTATATCAAAATGGTCAATGGTTACCTCTACGCCTACCATAATGTTCCCGAGTGTGTATATACCGGCTTAATGAGGGCATCATCAAAGGGGGCTTATTACAACGCCTTCATTAAAGGCCATTTTTCGTTGTAACCAACCCCATGATCTGGTAGGCATTCTTATTGATCCATTCTTTGGAGACCTCTCGCGGATCGCGATCAATGACCCACACACCGACAGTCGCGTTGTAGTGTTCTTCAAGTGCCTCGCGTGATAGGTGCTGATTTCTTATGCGTGGCTTTGACGGGTTGCTGTTAGTTGTTTTGAGGTATTTTTCGACATCTATCGGTCGTATATTCGTCTTGTAGCCGATGCGTTGTCTATGCTGATTCAAATCTTCGTTGTTAAATTCGGAGGCAACCGTGGACATTTCCTCCTTGATCACTTCTCGCACCGATTGTGCAAGAAATCTTTTTATCCATCTTTTAATCATAGCGTTTATACGTTAGTTTTCGTTGGCTCGGTTGGCAATCACCTGCTCGGCTATCGTCAGGATCCGGTCACTTACACCTTGACCCTTCACTACCATATATACCCACTGCCTTTTTACACCAGCAATATCAGCTATATGCCGGTGATCTCCTCGTTTGAGAGCGTTGCTGACGGCATTTCGTCGATTTTCGTAATTTTCTGCGCTCATAGTCATTTATTTTATATACTTTTGCGTTGTTAAGTTGACACAAAGCTACAAAAGATTTCGCCACAATGCAAGAAAAAGAACAAAAGATTTCGCCAATAAAGCAAAGAATTTTGCAATTTGCTGATAGTTTAGGTATTAGCAAACGCGATTTCTATGCTAAGATCGGCGTGTCTCGTGGTACTTTGGAGGCTAAGACAGGCATAACCGAAGATGTTATGGCGAAATTTATCGCCACCTTTCCCGACGTTTCGATGGATTGGTTGATAGCTGGTCGCGGAAATATTTTCAATACGAAAACTCCGGAAAAAGGGGACAAATTAAATGTCCCCCAGATTGTCCCCCAAGATGTCCCTATTCCAAAACTCCAGAAAAAGGGGACAACTGAGTATCCGACGGGCGAGGGGAATAAGTCCCGGATGCTGGCTTCCGATGCGGTGACCAATGTATTCAAGATGCGCTCCGACCGGCTGGTGGATCGCCAGCAGATACCTATATATGATATGGAGGCCGTGGCTGGGCTTGTACCACTGTTTGCCGACCAGTATAGCCAGCAGGTCGTCGAGATGATGGAAACGACGCTTATACCCAAGTGCGATGCCGGCCTGCGCATCGTGGGCGACTCGATGTATCCGCTGCTCAAAAGCGGCGACATCGTTTTTTACAAGCAGATCAACGACATCATCAACAGCATCGTGTGGGGCGAGATGTATCTGATTTCATTTGATATAGACGGCGATGAGTATGTGTCGGTGAAGTATATCCAAAAATCAGACATGCCGGATCACATCCAACTCGTCAGTTACAACGAGCACCATAAGCCCATGGACATCCACATCAGCCGCATCCGTGCGCTGGCGTTCATCAAGGCCTCACTTCGTATAAACTCCATTAAATAGGGGTTTAATAAACAATAAAAGCCTGCAAACATCGTTTGATGTCCACAGGCTCATTCGAGAGATTTGCCCCCGGTGCAAGGTCACTTCTTGCGGTTTCAGTTATTTCGATCCAACTTCGGCTTGAAATTCTTACACTGAAATTCCGGTTTCTTCCGGTTGCTTCAGTTGGCTAATTATCTCCTAACTCTTTGCAATACAATCATTTTGTCGTATTCTACCTCTTTGGAGCTTTCGTTCTGCCCCTTATAATAGTATCTTTTTCATATTAATTGATTTTCCAAATTAAACTAACTCCGGCTTGAAGAGGCATAAAGCCTGTTTTT
>CAYOKU010000128.1:0-2609 GCA_964404645.1 uncultured Alistipes sp. | reverse complement strand
TGTCGACAGCCCTGTTGCCTTGATCTGCTCGGCGATCTCGTCAGCGTGCTTACTAACGTGTGCCTTTCCGAGCGGCGAGGTGAGTAGCCGCTTGACCCAGTAGGCGGTAATTTCTCGGTACTCCTCTTTCTTAACCCCAGAAGCCTCCATTCCGAACCACGGGTTCTTTACTACTAATGTAAGTTCATTCATATTTTTTCGTGTTAGAGTGTTCTTTCAATCAAAAAATCGAGGTTGTAATCTTTTACGCCAAGCCGGAGCAATCGCTTCTCTATCTCGTAAAGTCGGAATGCCGGCGGATAGCAGTACTTGTTTGTGAGGGCTGTATTGTACTTTTTGAGCAGCCTCGCAAGCGCGAGGACGATGTTGATGTTGCGTTCGATGCCTTGAAGTAAGATCGACCCTTCGATAGACTCAATTCGCGAGTCCATTACGCGGACATATTGTTGTTCGGCAGGCATCGACTCTTCGCGCGTTTCAACGCGCTGCAAATCCGAGTAGGTTCTACCATTGGCGGAGGCTGTAAGTTTCAGACATTCGTTGATGCATCGCCGATCCGCGTGCTTATATCGTCCGGCCTCCTCAAAGTCGTTGCGCACACCCTCCATGTAATAGTCGATCAATGCCACGCACGCCAGTACCTTGTTGCCGACTGGGGCATATTTGGCGCGGAACTCCTCGGTGCTACGGATCTTGCGTTGGTCACACAGGTGTATATTGACGAGGGCTGTGCGTTTGATTAGTTGTGCTTGTTTCGGGGTCAATTGCATGGCGCGTCTGGGTCATAAGTCGTTACGCCTGCAACTTGGCTCCCGATTGTCCGAATCGTTTGATCAATGCCGTATTTAAACCCTTGCATAAACACTTCGGCAATACTGTCAAGTTCGTCAGCCGTCATGTCTGGCTCGTTTTCAAATCTTTTGCGCAGTTTCTTTTCGGCCTCTGCGCACAGGACGTTTGTGTCAACCTTGATGATTTTCATTTTCTTTTTGTATTTTTTTATAAGTTAATCGCCTAAACTCTTTGTATCTGATAAAATCAAATGCCGAGCATTTGAAAGTCTCAGACCCGTCAAGGCTTTTACCTTCTATCCACTTTTCGCCGCGATAATTAACCGCAACCTTAGTAATTGTGACGGTTGTTTTAATAGGGTGCACAAATGGATCGTCGAACTTTAAAACACGGCGGTATAGCCCCCCGACCTTTATCCGTTTCGCGATAAGTTTGCATCGCAAATCAGGCAGCAATAAAGTCTTAACATAGTAGGCAAGGCCAGATAACAGCAAAATCCAAAGGATTATAATGGGTATCATGCTATTTATTGTTTTTTTAGTAATTCTGCTTGTCGTGGATGTTACCAACCACCACCAAGCCTGACGATTCACACAAAGGCTCGCCATCCCAGTCATCAAGCCATAACATACCCTTATAGTATATCAGCTCGTAGTTTCCGCCAGCCGTTGTTGTCGAGCGTTGTACCGCCGACGAGTTTCAACGCCTCGTCCAAGCCCTTAAACCGCGCATCGTACATCTCGATAGTCTCGTGACGTGTTGGGCATCGCCAACCCTCGCCAATAGCGGCGCACGCCTCTTGCGCGTCATCAAATTCGAACTCGCCGTCGAGGTCGTTCTTTGCGATTTCTATGCTCGCAAAATCAGTGATTAGCACAACCGACATTGCGATTGTGGGAGCTGCCTGCTTCGCCCATTCTTCGAGTGTGTGCAGTTCGTTGTTGTGTTTGATGTAAATTCCGTTTTTCATCTCTGTGCGTTTTAGAAATAGAAATCTATAATCAGCTCGCCATTGGAGTAATCGAGTTCGGCAATCTCGGTCTTGCGCTCAACGAACTTAGTAAGCCCGAGCCCATTGAGCCGCTCGAAGTCGGATGTAGGTTGTTCTTCGACGGTAACAGCCACAATGCGATATACGAAGCCTGGGTCGAGGTTGAGTTCTGCATCTTCGGCAATCTTCTTGACCTCACGGATCAGCGGATCAATGCGCTTCGATTCCTTGCAGAAGTCGCGATCCTCGCTATATAGCCGGAATGTTGTTGTTTGGATGATTTTCATTATTATTTGATAATAAATTTTAATTCATCATTCCTTCGTTGCTTTTCAATCTCGACATCCTCGAATGTTAAATTCGTATCCATACTATTTCCTTTCTATTGGTCGCCAATACATCAGTCGGTCGTATTCAATGCCTTGACTGCCCCGTATTATTATACCATCTCGTCCGTTGTAAAAGCCAACAAATGGGACGTCCGAAGATCCAGCCAAACACAAAATAGGTTCGTGCACCGGCGGCTCTTCATCCGCCGCATTTATCCACTCCTGCGCGGCTCGCGCACCCTTTGTAAACCAATCTGCCCAATAATGATCGGGGGTTCTGTATTTTTCAGCACAAGCCATATTTTTGTTGTACTCTTCAAGTGCTAATTGATGTATTTTTTTCATTTCGTGGTATCAATAATTTTAATGATTTTCATTTTGCTATTTATATGATATTTCTAACCTTGAATTACCTTGCGAGTTATACACCACCAACCGCTCGGGATCGTGCAACCTTTCACCGCGCAGCATGTTTTTTCGTGACAGCGTGCGGTGTG
>CAYOKU010000127.1:0-2615 GCA_964404645.1 uncultured Alistipes sp. | reverse complement strand
AACGCCTCGATAATCGTTCCGTCCCGTTCAATAGCAGTCTGTTTTGCCATAGAGTTTTAGTTGTTTATTGCCTGTTCGATGATGCTAAAATCCGTCAGCACGTCGGGGCCGCTCTTGCGAATAGCCACGGCAAACTCATAATGAGCGGCCGGTTTACGATCCCGGGTGCGAACTGTCCATCCGTCCGATTCGAATACTACCGATTTGGAACCCATCGTAATCATGGGTTCGATGCAGATGACCATCCCCTCTTTCAAAAGGGGGCCTCTGCCACGTGCGCCGTAATTGGGAACACCGGGGTCTTCATGCATTTTCCGACCCAATCCGTGTCCTTCCAATTCGCGAACAACTCCGTAACCGAATTTCTCGGCGTATTCTTGCACAGCTGACGATATATCGCCTATGCGATTACCGACTTTGGCCTGTGCCGTACCTTTATAAAGAGCCTCTTTGGTGACGGTCATCAGTTGCCGTACCTCCTCAGCAACCTCACCAACGGCAAATGTGTATGCCGAATCACCAACAAACCCCTTCATAAACGTACACAAATCGACTGAGACAATATCGCCCTCTTTGATGACGATTTTGTCCGACGGAATACCGTGAACCACCTGCTCGTTGACCGAAATACAGGTCGCAGCAGGATAGCCTTCGTATCCAAGGCAAGGAGGTGTCGCTCCGTGAGAACGGATAAATTCCTCGGCGATTGCGTCCAATTTCTTGGTCGTAACACCCGGCACGATGTGGCGACCCACCTCGGCCAGTGTCTTCGACACCAGAATATTGTTCTCGCGGAGCAGCTCGATCTCCTCGTCTGTTTTTAAATAGATCATTTATACTTTGGCTAAAAACTCTTCCGAAAAAACTACTAATGACGACCTTGAATACGTCCGGTCTTCATCAGACCGTCGTAGTGGCGCATCAGCAGGTAGCTCTCGATCTGCTTCAGAGTATCGAGTACCACACCGACCATAATCAGCAACGACGTACCTCCGTAGAAGTAGGCGAAAGCTTGCTGGATGCCCAAAAACCGCATGGCGAGCGCAGGCAAAATAGCCACGATAGCCAAGAAGAATGAGCCGGGAAGTGTGATACGCGTCATGATGGTGTCGATGTAGCTTACCGTCTGCTTACCCGGTTTCACTCCCGGGATAAAGCCGCCGTTACGCTTCATGTCATCGGCCATCATTTGAGGGTTGATGATAATCGCTGTATAGAAGTAGGTGAAAGCGACTACCAACACAGCCAGCGTGAAGTTGTACCAGAAACCGGTCATTGAGCTGAATGCAGCTGCAAAAGCCGTTCCGGAGAACAACGCCGGGATAAACATCAGAGCCTGCGCGAAGATGATAGGCATCACATTCGCAGCATTCATCTTCAAGGGGATGTACTGACGTACACCGCCGTACTGCTTATTGCCGACGATACGCTTAGCATACTGTACGGGTACCTTGCGGACAGCCTGTACCAGTGCGATCGTAGCCATGAAGACAAGGAAGAGCAGCACCAATTCGAGGATCAGCATGATGGCGCTACCGCTCGACGTCTGAAAACGAGCGTTGACCTCAGCCAACAGCGCGTGAGGCAGACGTGCCACGATACCAATCATGATAATCAGCGAAATACCGTTACCAATACCCTTGTCGGTGATCTTTTCGCCCAGCCACATGATAAACATGGTACCGGCGATCAGAATCGTTGTCGCATAGCATACGAACCCGAACGAATTGCCGTAAACGAATGCAGCGGGAACCGTGTGATAGAGGTTGGCGATAAACGCCGGACCTTGCAACATCAACACGCCGATCGTAAGAAATCGGGTCCACTGGTTCATTTTACGGCGGCCGCTCTCACCCTCCTTCTGCATTTTCTGGAAATACGGAACCATCATACCCATCAACTGGATGATGATCGAGGCGGTGATGTACGGCATGACACCGAGCGCAAAAATTGCGGCGTTACCAAATGCACCGCCAGAGAAGACGTTCAACAGACCCAGAAGTCCGTTGCCCTCTAACTGGCTGGCATACGCCGACCCCTCGCCAAGGACGTTGGGGTTGATGCCCGGGATCACTACGAAACTACCCAAACGATATACAAGCAGAAGACCGATCGTATAGATCACGCGCTTACGCAGCTCTTCGATCTTGTAGATATTTTTGAGTGTTTCAACCAATTTCTTGTTGGTCGCCAAAAGAGCGACAACCACTGCTAAGACGATACCAACAACGAGATACTGATTCATAAGTTTTGGGTTCTAAAAAGTTGCTACAGTTTTTCGACGCTACCGCCGGCAGCCGTGATGGCAGCCTCGGCGCTCTTCGAGAAGGCATGAGCCTTAACAGCGAGTGCCTTCGAGATCGTACCGTTGCCCAAGATCTTCACCTTGTCGTTCGACGAGATGAAACCAGCGGCAATCAACGTATCGATCGTAACCTCCGTGAGCGACTTTTTAGCAGCCAACTCCTCCAACGTAGAGAGGTTGATTGCTTTGAATTCGACACGTTTCAGGTTCGTAAAACCGAACTTGGGAAGACGACGCTGCAACGGCATCTGACCACCCTCGAAACCGAGTTTACGCGAGTAGCCCGAACGCGACTGAGCACCCTTGTGAC
>CAYOKU010000126.1:0-2874 GCA_964404645.1 uncultured Alistipes sp. | reverse complement strand
TTCTCAATCTGGGTATCTGTTTTTAGGGGTTTTGAGCATATTCGAGGGGTATATTACCACCCTTTCAAATTTTATACATATATATAATGCACTAAAAAGCAGCCTATTGCACGGAGCAACGGCTGCTTTTTGGGTCTAAAAGTGTGTGTGCGTGGGGTTAAGGGGGTCTATATTATGTACGCCCCTACTCCGTGCGTACAACGCCTATCACGAGTGCAAGCGAATAAATCTGCGCTCGTTCGAGCGTGAACGGTGGGTATTCGGGATTGTCGGATACCATTGTCAGATGTTCGTTGTCTTGGCCGGGCTTTACACGCTTGATGATTACACCCTGCTCGCTATCAATTACATACGGCTTATTCCATTGAAAAAACGTGCCGAGCGGTAATCGCTTGCAGGCCACTACATCGCCACTACAAAACCGCGGCTGCATCGAATCTCCGCGCACAGGGATCAATAGTTCCGCGCCCTTAAACATCGGAATTACATAATGTTCACACTCATACTCCATAATCGTGTCACTATTACCGGATAACGCTCCGGCCATTGCCTCGACAGGGATGAGCGGAATGCCTTTCGGTGCCTTATAGGCGGTCGCAACATCGGACACAGAGGGCATTTGAGGCGGCTCTTGCTGCGTATATGACATGGATTCAGGGGTGAATTCGCTTCGAAGCATTTTACCCTTACCAGACAAGAGCCACATAGGTTCAATGTCTAAACAATAGTCTAATATCTTCAATAAAACGCTCTCTCCAAGATCTGCATTTCTTTTTTCTTGAGTGCGAAGATACCCATTAGACAAACCAACTTCTTTTTCAAATCTCGTTGGCTTCAAGCCTTTTACATCTATATATTGAAACAATCTATCTATCGCTTTCATACTTTTGTAGAAAAAAGTTTACAAAACAGTTGGATTAATAAACAATAGTCTATATATTTGCATCATCCTACAAATGTAGAACGCAACAAAGTTACTGATTTTTAAACAAAAACAAAATGAAAGGATTATCAATCATCAATCACCCCGATTTCGGGTCGGTAAGAGGCCTAATGGAGAACAAAGAGCCGTGGTTTGTAGCACAAGATGTCTGCAAAGTACTCGGACTATCGAAACACAGGGATGCAATTGCTACGTTGGACGACGACGAAAAACGCTCCCGTCCAGTTCAAATGGACGGGGCTGCCGGCAGCCGTGTAATGACGATCATTAATGAGTCTGGTCTCTACTCCTTGATCATACAAAGCCGCAAACCTATCGCCAAAGCCTTCAAGAAGTGGGTAACCTCGGAGGTACTCCCGTCGATCCGCAAGTACGGCTACTACATCGACCCTCGGGCTCAGTTGACGACCAAGGAGCGTAACGCAATCCGCCGCGATTTTTATGCGGAGCTTGGCAAATACGTAACCGATGAGGATATCCACAAGTGTGCACTCAAACTGCGCAAAAATGAGCTGGATGTTACGCATGTATTGCGCGGCGCGCAGACCAGCAACACGATTATGGCCGACCTGCAAGAGCGCGCGGTGGCCAATCGAGAGAAGTGGTTCGATGCCTACTCGGACGACAAGATCCAAGAAGTCTTATCAAAACTCAAATAGAAATGGATAGCACCACGAGACTACACGTCGATCACGGTGTACACAGTCGCCTTGCTCGTTTTTTGGGCGTAGATCGTGGCACTGTCATCAACGCACTGGCAGGAGTTAGCCAGACAGACAAAGCCCGGATGATCCGGCAGGTCGCGATCGAGAAATACGGAGCGTACACGCTTACACCGGTCGAGAAATCAGAAATCGAGTACAAATAGCACATCATCATGAAAACCTACACCGCCAGAACCCACACAAGCCGCCTCGCAGCCTTTTTGTGCGCCAATCACAAGCCATTTTCCTACGACGGCTACTGGATTGAATTTACAGCGACCGAATCGTTTGTCGAGGAGATGCGAGCAGGCGACAGCGTGCTGGCTGTAATCAACTTAAAAGTTAGATAGCCATGAAACGACTGATCATAGAGAACCGGATCGGCGCAGCGATCTTTGGGGTTCTGGGAGTAGGCGGCGTGGCCGGTATTGCCGCCGGAAATGCGATCCACGTCGTAACGCTCGCGATCAGCGCGCTGATGTGCTGGGCACTGATCGCGGAGGCAAAGAAAATGGAACGGGAACTTAATAACGAATGAAATTATGAATTACGAAAATCCGATCAACCTGCTGCAAGGGGCAGCAGTCGACAACAACGAACTGGGGAAGGTGGTGGCGCACCACATGGCGGAACGGGCGGTATACATGGAGCGACATGGCAACCGCATGGTGACACTGACGCAGAGCAAACAGGACTTGCGCTTTATCGAGGAGATCATCGACTCGATCGACAACAAACAGGTGTTAGCCGCACGCGAGGGGCTGGCAGACTGGCGCGATCTGTTGGAGCAGAAGATCGCGGATTTGAAAATCGAAATTGACAAGTAGCGAGTATGGCAACTTTATTGGCCTTTAATAAGTGCGTGGAAATTTTGGCAAAAAATCCTCTGTATCGCATCACCGCCAAAGGGAAATCGGAGCAAATCCTCGAACCCGACATGGATCTTTTATTTGGAAAGGCCTCTGTGGTCAACGGTCAAGAGTTTGAGCGTTGCAGCGAAAGCGAGCAGAATGAGCATATTCACCAAGACAGATTTATGGTCGAATATTACGCAAGAGCGACTCGAAATTCGGAGCGAGACTACTTGGGGGAATTGCGAGAGCATCATCAGGCAATACGGCAGATTGAGCAGGAAATGATTACCACCAATCCTTCATTGCAGGAGACAGAGATGGAAAATTATACAGATTCCTGTAAATGGATGCGTCTCCCCATTCTGGGTGAGAC
>CAYOKU010000125.1:0-2931 GCA_964404645.1 uncultured Alistipes sp. | reverse complement strand
AGAGTGTCGTGCTCTACCAACTGAGCTAAAGAGGCATCAATCTTTGTGATTGCGGTTGCAAAGGTAGTTATAATTTTTATTTCTCCAAAAGATCAACCGATTTTTTTGTGCTTTTTTTAACGCTGCTGCTACTCTGTGATGAGCTTGTCGCTATTCCATTCGCCGCCTGCATCGGGATATATAAATGGTCGTATATCGTTGAATTCTTTTATTTTAAGATAGCTTTCATAGAGGTTGAATCCGTTTGCCGATTTGTTTGCAATGACAAATCCGACTACGGAGGGGTGTCGTTTGGTAGTATGGTAACTTTCGGCGATACGTTCGATATATGCCTCCGTCCATGCAGGATCGTTAGTCGGATTGCCGCCACGGCGGCGAGATGTGCCACTGCGGCGAGTGTCGATCGGAGCCGTTACAATCACATAAAGGCCTTGATTGTCACAATAATCGAGTAGCTCTGATGACACGTTTCCGGGAAGCAGGCGCATCGTATTATATCCTTTTTCGCGAAGTGCGTCTATCTCATCGAAAGAGGCTGTTCCTGAAATATCCTTCACGTGCAGACGCACAGGTTCTCCGTTGATCGAGAGGTGGCCGTCATGCAGATCAATGGCCCGAAATCCGAGTCGAAATTCCTGATATTCGAGATATCGTCCCTCGTGCTGCGTGCGTAGAAGCAGGGTGTGCTGGATTGGCATTGTGCTGCTCCACAGGTGTGAGGCTGGGATTTGTGCTAAAAAACGCACCGTATCTTCGTGACGCATGTCAATTGTCACATCTTTGAATCCGGCTGCGACTCGTTCGCCGGTGCGCGAGAGTAGTTCGTAATGAATTCGTGAGGTGCGCGGATTGAGGGCACTACTTTTCATCACGAAAGCCACCTCGGCGGTCGCTTGTGCCGGATTTTCTTTGTTGAGCCACGTGCGTGTCACCACATCGCGCACCCGCAAAGTGGGTTGGCTCATGATCCATGTCCGGCCGACTCTGGGTTGCGAAGGCCGCACCCAATTCTCCAATATGTCGATTTTAGCAGGGTCTGATAATCTAATCTCCAAGGTATTGCGCCCCTCTTTAACGGCAGTTGTAAGGTTGAATTCGGCCGGTGCATTTCCATTGGCAACATACGCCGTGCGTTTGCCGTTAACGAAGAGTTCGTAATCGGCCGAGGCCCCATCAATATGCAATAATACTTGCCGATTGATCCAAGCAAAAGGGACGGTGAAGGAGGTGGTGAAGCGTGTTCCATCGCGTGTCCAGTCTTTGATTGAAGTGGTGTAACGGTTGTCGATCGGTTCGGCTGTGGTGGCCTCATCGGCCGATGGGTAGATGTGGGTTTCGCTGCGGGGTTGTTCCTTGCCGAAAGAGTGAATCGGGTGTTGGGCAACTCCTGTGCCGATCGAAAAAAGAGCTATGATTAAGAGGATCCTCCGCATAAGTTCGTATATTTGTTGCCCGTAAAGGTACTGATTTTTTCGATAATTGCGATGTCCAACCTGCCGAAACTCAACTTTCCGCCGATAAAGCTGCGTGCTCGCCGCCGAGATGGGCGTGTCGAAGTTTGGGATGATCTGCGTGGTATCTATCTGGTGCTGACACCCGAAGAGTGGGTTCGTCGCCATTTGATCGCCTATTTGGTGAGCCATTGCGGAGCGCATGCAACGCGCATCGTGCAGGAGTATGCCGTTCTGCTTAACGGACAAGCTCAACGTGCCGATGTGGTGGTGGTAGACGATCGTGCTGTGCCGTTGTTGTTGGTTGAGTGCAAAGCACCCGAAGTCGCCCTCTCGCCCCAGACCTTTGCGCAGGCTGTGCGCTACAACTCGGTCGTGCAAGCACGTTATGTGGTGTTGACCAACGGGCTCGAACATTTCTGTTTTGAATTTGGGGCGGGAGAATATCACCGTCTTGCGGAGTTTCCGCGGCTATAAATTGTTGAATCTTTTTTCGATATACGATTGGAAATTCTCTTTGTAATTTTCGCCGATCGGCACATACTCGGTGTCGCTGAGGAAGATGCGGCCTTTAACGTAGGCTTTGATTGCGTGTAGGTTGACAATGTAGGAGCGGTGTACGCGCATGAAAATCTCGGTCGGTAGAGCCGTCTCCATATTTTTCAACCGAAATAGGGTTGTGATGGTTGCCCCATCGGTGAGGTGCATCCGGACATACTCGCCTTCGCTTTCGAGATAAACAATGTCGCTGATCTTGACCAATGACACTTTGTAGTCGGCTCTTACGGAGATGTACTCCTTATCCTTGGGGATAGCCTCCGATTCGGCTTTTTGTAGAGCTGTGCGTTGGTTGTGGCGCAACTCATAGAGCGAGTTTGCCTTGGCAACCGAACGGTTGAAATCGGCGAAACTGAACGGTTTGAGCAGGTAATCGACCGCGTCGAGTTTAAATCCCTCCACGGCATATTCCGAATAGGCCGTGGTGAAGATTACCATCGGGCGTTCGATCAGAGCGCGAACGAAATCAACTCCACTCAAATCAGGCATATTGATATCCACGAAGATCAGATCTACGGCCTGTTGCGCCAGCCGCTGTTGTGCCTCGATTGCATTGTGGCAGGTATCTACCAATTCGAGGTAGGGTATCTTCGAGATGTAGTTGGTTAATTGACGCAAAGCCAGCGGTTCATCGTCAATGGCTATACATTTAAGCATGGAGCGTCGGTATTATAAGTTTGACGGTATAAGTCGTGGGTTCCTCGGTAATATCGAGCGTGAATCCCTTCTTACCGTAGATCAATGCCAACCGTTTGCGGACATTTTCCAACCCGATGCCGGCTGTTTGACGGTCATCGGATGGAGTGTGGCGGCTGTTGGCGATGATTGCCGTAACATTTCCCTCGGCATATTCGATGGCAAGATGGATAAACGAGGGACGATTGTAGCTGACTCCGTGTTTGAAGGCATTTTCGACAAAGAC
>CAYOKU010000124.1:0-3020 GCA_964404645.1 uncultured Alistipes sp. | reverse complement strand
TTCTCAATCTGGGTATCTGTTTTTAGGGGTTTTGAGCATATTCGAGGGGTATATTGCCACCATTTCAAATATTATACATATATATAATACACTAAAAAGCAGCCTATTGCACGGGGCAACGGCTACTTTTGGGGTCTAAAAGTGTGTGTGCGGAGGTTATAGGGGTAATTATCGGTTACTCCGTGCGTACAACGCCGATCACGAGAGCCAGCGAATAGATCTGCGCCCGTTCGATGGTGAAGGGAGGGTATTCTGGATTGTCGGATACCATTGTCAGATGTTCGTTGTCTTGGCCGGGCTTTACGCGCTTGATGATTACACCCTGCTCGCTATCAATTACATAGGGCTTGTTCCATTGGAAAAACGTGTCGAGCGATAGCCGTTTGCAGGCCACCACATCGCCGCTGCAAAACCGCGGCTGCATCGAATCTCCGCGCACAGGTATCAAGAGTTCCGCGCCCTTAAACATCGGAATTACATAATGTTCGCACTCATACTCCATTATAGTGTCACTATTGCCGGACAGGACTCCAGCCATTGCCTCGATCGGAATCAGCGGAATGCCCTCAGAGGCCTTGTAAGCGGTAGCCACATCGGATACAGCGGATATTTGAGCTGGATCTTGCTGTGTATATGACATAGGCCGCGATATGGGCTTATCTCGAAGCATTTGTCCATTACCTGATATTAACCAGTCGAGAGATATATCAGAAAATCTGACAATTATTTTTGACAGTTTATCTGATCCAATACTTGCATTATCGCTCATATTGCTAATATTACCACGCGACAGCTGACACTCCTCTTCAAACTTACGCATAGAAAGGTTGTAATAATCAGCAATTTGCACTAATCTTTGTTTGATACCAGTCATTGTTTAACAAAAATACATGCCAAAATATTTTGATTTGACATAAATACATGTTAGTTTTGCATCGTCCTACAAATGTAGAACGCAACAAAGTTACTGATTTTTAAACAAAAACAAAATGAAAGGATTATCAATCATCAATCACCCTGATTTCGGGTCGGTAAGAAGCGTAGTAATCGACAAAGAGCCGTGGTTCGTGGCAAAAGACTTATGTGGGGTTCTCGGCATCCAAAATAGCCGAGATACGCTTGCTAAAATACTCGATGATGACGAGAAGGGGGTCGCTACTATCTACACCCCCGGTGATCGGCAAGAGGTTGCCACCGTAAACGAGTCCGGCCTCTACTCGTTGATTATGCGTAGCCGCAAGCCGAACGCTAAGGCCTTCAAGAAGTGGGTAACCTCGGAGGTGCTGCCGTCGATCCGCAAATACGGCTACTACATCGATCCTCGCGCGCAGTTGACGGCCAAGGAGCGCAGCGCAATCCGCCGCGACTTTTACGCGGAATTGGGCAAGTACGTCACCGATGAGGATATCCACAAGTGCGCGCTCAAACTGCGCAAGAACGAATTGGACGTTACGCGCGTGCTGCGCGGCGCGCAGACCAGCAACACGATCATGGCCGACCTGCAAGAGCGCGCGGTGGCCAATCGCGAAAAGTGGTTCGATGCCTACTCGGACGACAAGATCCAAGAAGTCTTATCTAAACTCAAATAGGAATGGATAGCACCACGAGACTACACGTCGATCACGGTGTACACAGTCGCCTTGCTCGTTTTTTGGGCGTAGATCGTGGCACTGTCATCAACGCACTGGCAGGAGTTAGCCAGACAGACAAAGCCCGGATGATCCGGCAGGTCGCGATCGAGAAATACGGAGCGTACACGCTTACACCGGTCGAGAAATCAGAAATCGAGTACAAATAGCACATCATCATGAAAACCTACACCGCCAGAACCCACACAAGTCGCCTCGCAGCCTTTTTGTGCGCCAATCATAAGCCGTTTACCTATGACGGCTACTGGATTGAATTTACCGCCACCGAATCATTTGTCGAGGAGATGCGAGCATTCGACAGCGTGCTGGCTGTAATCAACTTAAAGGTACGATAGCCATGAAACGACAGATCATAGAGAATCGGATCGGCGCGGCAGTCTTCGGGGTGCTGGGGGTAGGCGGCGTGGCCGGTATTGCCGCCGGAAACGCGATCCACGTCGTAACGCTCGCGATCAGCGCGCTGATGTGCTGGGCACTGATCGCGGAGGCAAAGAAAATGGAACGAGAACTTAATAACGAATAGCAATGACCAGAAATCACATTCAGACCCTTGTTAATATGCCCAAGAAGGGCGACAAGTACAAGCAGACGATCTGCTACACCGAGAACGGTAAAGTATGCACCAAGACGATCACTCACTACAAGAAGGGGTCGGCCAGAATGTCAAACAAGTAATCGAAAAAATTATGAATTACGAAAATCCGATCAATCTGCTGCAAGAGGCAGCAGTTGACAACAACGAACTGGGTAAGGTGGTGGCACACCACATGGCAGAACGGGCGGTATACATGGAGCGACATGGCAACCGCATGGTGACGTTGACGCAGAGCAAACAGGACTTGCGCTTTATAGAGGAGATCATCGACTCGATCGACAACAAACAGGTGTTAGCCGCACGCGAGGGACTGGCAGACTGGCGCGATCTGTTGGAGCAGAGGATCGCAGACTTGAAAATCGAAATTGACAAGTAGCGAGTATGGCAACTTTATTAGCCTTTAATAAGTGCGTGGAAATTTTGGCAAAAAATCCTCTGTATCGCATCACCGCCAAAGGGGGATCGGAGCAAATCCTCGAACCCGACCTGAATCTTTTGTTTGGCAATACCTCTGTGGTCAACGGTCAAGAGTTTGAGCGTTGCAGTGAAAGCGAGCAGAATGAGCATATCCACCAAGATAGATTCATGGTCGAATATTACGCGAGGGCGACTCGGAATTCGGAGCGAGACTACTTGGGTGAATTGCGAGAGCATCATCAGGCAATACGGCAGATCGAGCAGGAAATGATTACCACCAATCCTTCATTGCAGGAGACAGAGCTGGAAAATTATACAGATTCCTGTAAATGGATGCGTCTCCCCATTCTGGGTGAGAC
>CAYOKU010000123.1:0-3046 GCA_964404645.1 uncultured Alistipes sp. | reverse complement strand
TAGCGTATTGCAGAACTGACCCGGAGAAAGATGAGAGCTCAACGAAGGCTCTCATTCTCCGAAAACCAACACAAAACAGAACAGAAATACAAATAATTTAGAAAATTTTAATTTGACTTAACTTGCTGTTGTTTTGGTCCTAAGAATGGGGTACGGTATAGTTTTTGTGTTTTTTATAGCATTTTTTCGAAAGCCAGCCGTTCGCCGCTGGGGTAGCGCACTTTGCCGCAGTAGACAAATCCGAGTCGGTCCAGCATGCGGAGCATATACTGATTATCGTAGTTGGTGTCAATGCGAAAGGATCGGACATTGTGTTCAATGGCCAAATGTGTGCAATGGAGTATAAATTGCGTGGCGACACCCTGCCGTTTCGCCTCATCTGCGACTGCGAGGCGGTGAAGTACCAGATAGGAGCCGCCGGTCAACCATTTCCCATCGAGCCGATCATAGGCGGCTTCTCCATCAAAGAGGAGTGCTCCATAGGCGATTATGGGATCGGCTTTTTGTGCCGAGGAGTAGTCGGCTATGGGACTCTTCTGAATCATGGTAGGTATGTTGAAAACCGGTCGTTGAAAGCCCATATCAAGTGTGTCTATGTTTAGATGGTGTTTCGGAGCTATCGTATCACTTGTGTCCAGAAGATAACCCCAGCCGTGCGCCAAATCACGCAGAATGTCGTTCTCGGCGGGGTATCCATTCTGCCATTGCTGGCTGCCCAATGCTTTCATCTGAGCTTGCGCTTGCCCGATAATCTGCATGATGCGGTTCAAATCACTATTTTGTGCTCTCCTAAATATCATAGATCTGATTGTTGATGCAAAGGTAATGTTCCTTTTGGATTTAGAGGTTGTTTTTCCGGACGAATCTCCTTAATCCTGATCGAAGTGATTCCGCAACGAACCATTTGAAACGGTGCTTATACCGGAGTTTGTGTCGTGAGATCGTAACCTTTGCGTGATCGGCTTTCCCAAAAGTCTCAGTTGTTGATGCTATAAATGGCTGCAACCACAAAAGGCCGTCTACTAAGTAGACCGCCTTTTATGCGTATCGAATGGCTTGCGAGCAATACAGTGTACCTTCTATGTACAGCAATGCTCGCCCGATGCGCGCTATTTGTGTTTTTGCTCCTCTTCCGGCTCCTCGTTGTCGAATACGTAGCTGTCCGACTGGTTATCTGAGTTGCCGAGAGTCGAGGCATAACCGCCTGCTATGGCGGGAATGCATGCCTGATCTTGCATGCTTTTCGCACAGATTTTACCATGGATGGCCACGCCCGAATCTACGCGAACTGAGTCAGCGATCAGGTCGCCGATGATATCGGCCGGTATCTTTACTTCAATCAACTGTTTTGCGGTGATGATCCCTTTGAAATGACCGCAGATGAGTACCGAGTCGCTTTCAATGTTTCCTTCGAAATGCGCAGTCGGGCCGAGCATGACATGTCCTTTTGATTTGATGTTCCCGTGCATTTCGCCATCTATTGAGATGTCGGCGTTGGTTTCAATATCTCCGCAGAGTTTCATTTGCTCGGAGATATACGTCTCTTTTTGTTTGAAAAATTTCATAACGTGGAAAATTAATGGTCGTTTAACGTCTTCTATCATCGGGGTCTGGTCTGTCCCAACCGTCTTTGTAGATATCCGGAGTGTTCCCTATGGACCAAATTGATTTACAGCACCATTGGGGAATACTGCACAATTTGATGAATAATCTATAAACTTTTTTCATATAGCCTAAAATCAGTTAATAATTAGCGGCTTCGGTTGTTTGTTGCTAACCTTAAAAAAGCGTGGAACTGAGCCTATTCTGGCGAACAGGTTCTGGTATACCTACATAGTTGAATATGACACAACTCCACGCCGTAACCATTGACGTTAAGATAATTATGCCGATCTTCACCATGAATAAAATTTACCAGATTTTGTTCGCCGAAGATAGCACTCCCACTTTTGTGCAGTAGTTGTTTGTACATCCGTAATCTTGTTTGCTCGTTGATTTCAACGAACCCAATGATCACATAGACAAAGATTGTGTAACCGCTCTTTGCCAGAACCGTTGCTTTTGAGGGCAAGGGTTCCTCTTATTTTATTCAAGATTTTTG
The DNA here is from genome assembly GCA_964404645.1 of uncultured Alistipes sp. GTDB lineage: Bacteria > Bacteroidota > Bacteroidia > Bacteroidales > Rikenellaceae > Alistipes. The sequence goes on along the minus strand of CAYOKU010000123.1, from coordinate 945 downwards.
ACAGGTTCCGACCGATGTGTGATCCTCTCTCTTTGAGTGGCGTTTCAGTCGGTCGTCAATTGCCATGCTCCGTGTGAATATTACTTTTGGTCGTTCAGACGGATCATCTTGAATATCTTGTATCCGATCGGGGCATATGAGTTCCATGCTGCCCGTTTGGCCGGATAGGTGTATTTTTCACCACCGGAAAAGATCGTAATCTCAGGAGAAGCCTCTCTGTCGAAGAAAGAATACAACGGCATCACCTTACACTTGAAAGAGTATCGGTGTGTCCAACGTTTCTTAGTCGGTTCGACAAAGAGTTTTTCGACCTTTCCCGCCATTGCAATCCTTCCGGCGGATGAAAAATGGATCGAATCGGCAGGCGTCATCTCATCCATCGTATAGGTGAAATTGATGGTTGCGATGCCCTCCTTGGACTCTTTGTAAGTGATGTCGAAGGTCAGATCTCCATGTGCTCTATTTGCGAAGAGTGTTTCGGGAAAGGTGTGGTAGATCATTCCATCGGCCTCTGCCTTTGATACGTAGTGCCCGCTGATGTTTTGTGCTTGTGCTGCGAAAGCGGCCGAAAGCACAAAACAACATAGGGCGTAACGTTGCAGTTTACTCACCGTAGACAATCGTCGTATATTCCGTATAAGCACCTACGTACGATTTTGCTTGGTAGTCTACGTGGTGGATACGTGTGATGCCGGCCGATTTAGCGGCAGCCTGAATGCTGGCATCTCCCAGTGCGATGACACCAACATAGCCACGTGCGGTAGCTGTACCGACTTTGCTCGATCCGGCGTTGTTAGTTACGGCAACTCCGTCTTTAACGTCTGTGTAAAGCCCTCCGATAATGGGTGCTTTTACGCAACCAGTCATCATGATGGTTGCTGCTGCAATCGCTAAGATTTTCTTCATAGATAGAATTTATTAATTAAAAGATATTGTGTTTTGTAC
>CAYOKU010000122.1:0-3281 GCA_964404645.1 uncultured Alistipes sp. | reverse complement strand
GCGACCACACGCCCCCCAGACGTGTACTCTAACCGGACTGAGCTACGCCCCGATTCCGCCAAACAAAAAAGCTTAAACGCCGTTTGGGACTGCAAATATAGTATATTTTTCACAAATCAACACCTTTCTGCGATATTTTTTTCTATTTTTGTCCGGATGAAACTATTGAAAATCTTCCTGCTGAGTGCGTTGTCGGTTCTGTTTGTTGGTTGTCGGACGGCGCAAACGCTTTCTTGCGAAGCCTTTACGGATGAAACTTATGCACCGAAAGAGGCTTCGGGATTCGATATTCGAGGGGCTGGCGAGAGCCGCTCGACTCTTGTGTCGATACGTAATCCGTGGCAGGGGGCGCAAGATATTACGCAGCACCTGCTTTTGCTGCGCGATGATGAAAAGGCTCCGGCTGGATTTGACGGGCAGGTAGTGCATGTGCCTGTGCGCCGTGTGGTTTGTATGTCATCGAGCCACGTTGCCTTGTTTGATGCTGTTGGTGAGGTGAAGCGCATTTGTGGTGTTTCGGGTATTGACTATCTGACCAACGACTATATTCGTGCTCATAAACAATCCGGAGAGGTGCGCGATGTGGGGTATGATACCAATATCGACTTCGAACTGTTGGCTGCGTTGCGACCCGATATTGTGTTGCTTTATGGGGTGACGGGCGAAAATCCGGTTATTACGGGTAAGCTGCGAGAGCTGAACCTTCCTTATGTATATATCGGAGATTATATGGAACAGTCGCCTTTGGGTAAAGCCGAGTGGCTGGTGTTGGCTGCGGAGCTTTGCGATTGCCGCGAACGAGGTGTGGCTCGATTCGATACGATTCGCTCGCGCTATGACTCTCTTCGTAAAGCGGCGGACTCGATCGCCGATCGCCCGACGGTGATGCTGAACACGCCCTATCGTGATACGTGGTTTATGCCCTCTTCGCGTAGTTTTATGATCCGGCTAATTGAAGATGCGGGCGGGCGGTATATTTACACCAAGAACGGCTCCGATACATCGGTAGCTGTTGATCTCGAAGAGGCTTATCAATTGGCGAGTCGTGCCGATTTCTGGCTCAATGTCGGGGGGTGCAACACGCTGGCGGAGTTGACGGCTCAGAATCCGAAATTTGCCGAGATACCGGCCGTGCGCATGCATTGTGTGTGGAACAACAACCGCCGTCAGACATCGCTCGGCGGCTCTGATTTCTGGGAATCGGGCGTTGTGCATCCCGACCGCATACTCGCCGACCTGATTGCCGTGTTACACCCCGGTTTGTCGGTTGACTCCACCTCCATATTTTATTACAAACGACTCGAATAGCCTATGTCGCGTACTTCGCTCATCTTTCTGTTACTCTCGGCGGCTGTTGTCGTGCTGTTTGCAGCTGATCTGATGATCGGATCGGTGGAGGTGTCGTTGACGGAAATTTGGGCGGCTTTGACGGGAGGGGATTGTGATGCGACAACGCGCGATATTATCCTAAAAATCAGATTGCTAAAAGCAATAACAGCGTTGGCGGCCGGTGCGGCATTAGCGGCAAGCGGTTTACAGATGCAGACGCTTTTTAGAAACCCTTTGGCGGGACCTTATGTGTTGGGTATTAGTTCTGGAGCTGGTTTGGGCGTGGCTTTGTTTCTGTTGGGGGCTCCGTTGTTGGGCGTTGCAGGACATACCTTTGTACAAGCATTGGGTATTGCCGGTGCTGCATGGTTGGGAGCGGCATTGGTGTTGCTAATTGTCATGACGATCAGCCGGAGGATTAAGGATATTATGGTCATCCTCATATTGGGTATGATGTTCGGGTCGGGAGTTAGTTCGGTTGTGGAAATTCTCCAATATTTGAGTAGCGAAGCAGCTCTTAAATCATTTGTTATCTGGACAATGGGGTCTTTGGGCGATGTGACGGGCAGCCAGCTTGCGCTGATGCTTCCGGCCGTGGCGGTGGGGCTTGTGCTCTCGGTGGCGGTCATTAAACCGCTCAATCTGCTGTTGATGGGCGAGAGTTATGCCCGCACGATGGGGCTTTCGGTGCAGCGCACACGCACCTTGATCTTTCTTTCGACGGTGCTGCTTGCCGGCACGGTAACGGCTTTTTGTGGGCCGGTTGGTTTTATCGGATTGGCTGTGCCGCATTTGGCTCGGATGCTCTTCGCTGCGGCGGATCACCGGATTTTGATGCCCGGGTCGATGTTGACCGGAGCCGCGTTGCTGCTGATCTGCGATTTGATTTCGAAGAGCCTCACGCTGCCTATTAATACCATAACGGCTCTGCTGGGCATTCCGATTGTTATTTTGGTCGTTGTTCGTAATCGCACGTTGTACTGATGAGCATTCTACTGAAAAATATCACATTGCGTTATGGAGAGCGGATTCTGCTTGATCGTATTTCGGCAACGATTCCGCAAGGATCGCTTACGGCCTTGATCGGTCGAAATGGAACGGGAAAAAGTACGCTCTTGCGTGTCATTGCCGGGCTTAATGAGGCTGCCGATGGCAAAATAACCCTTTGTGGTAGACAATTAGCCGATCTTGCTCCCCAACAGCGGGCTGCTACGGTTAGTTTTGTGACCACCGATAAGGTGCGCATTGCTAATCTGGCATGCGAAGATGTTGTGGCCTTAGGACGTGCCCCTTATACCAATTGGATCGGTCACATGCAGCAGACCGATCGTGCGCTTGTTATGCAGGCTCTCGATACGGTCGGCATGACGGCTTTTGCGCGAAAAACGATGGATCGTATGTCTGACGGTGAGTGCCAACGAATCATGATTGCGCGAGCTCTGGCGCAGGATACACCGGTTATTCTGCTCGATGAACCAACCGCTTTTCTCGATCTTCCGAATCGTTATTCGCTGGCAACTTTGCTTCGGCGTTTGGCGCACGATGCGCAAAAATGCATCCTCTTTTCAACCCATGATCTGGATGTGGCTTTGTCATTGTGTGATGGAGTTGCATTGATTGATACCCCTCGGTTGCATTGTCTGCCATCGGGCGAGATGGTGCAGAGTGGTCTGCTCGAACGACTTTTTTCGGGTGAGGAGGCGCGCTTTGATCCGCTGACACGAACTGTAAAACTTCGTTAAACAGGTTGTTGCCAGCGGACTAAGGATGCATATAGTCGCAATTTTGGGGTAAAAGAATGAAAAATCGACATTTTTTTTATACTTTTTTTGCATAGATCACTTTTTTGCTTACCTTTGCACCGCTAAAGTTCCCCTATGCGGGATAAAACAATAGCGGTATTGGCCCATTCGTCTATCGGTTAGGACGCAAGATTTTCATTCTTGAAAGAG
>CAYOKU010000121.1:0-3287 GCA_964404645.1 uncultured Alistipes sp. | reverse complement strand
CCCAGGCGGTGGCTTATCTGACCGAGCAGGTCTCGGAACTCAAAAAATTGGTCGTGGAGATTCTCCCCGCACCGAGCGACAACCGAAAATTGGTAGGCATCGATGATGCTTGCCGAATCATCAAAAAGGCAAAGCCGACTATCTACGCCCTCGTCCGCAAGGGGCTTCTGCCGTCGTACAAGAAAGGGAAACAACTCTATTTCTACGAGAACGAGCTGTTGGAGTGGATTGAGACGGGGCGCAAGGCGACCTCCACACAGAGTTATGATGAAATGTTGTCTGCAATGCAGAATGATCTGCGTCGCAAACCCAAATCGGGCTTCGGTCTTTAATTCGTTGCTGCTATGGAAGAGAACAAAATCACAGCCGAAGGGATTATCAGTGAGGCATTGGCGTGCAGCGATGTGTTGTCGGGATCGGATTTTCCGCTCCACATTTTTCCTGCTAAATTTCAAGAGATAGCCCGTACCACAAGCCATTGTCTGGGCTATCCGCTCGACTTTGTCGCAAGCTCAATGCTCTTTGCGGCATCGGTGGCCATCGGCAACACCTATTCTATTAAGGTAACGCAGGGATGGACGGAGCGTGCGACTCTCTATATGGCACTTGTGGGCAAGGCAGGCGTAAATAAGAGCCACCCGATGAGCTTTGCGATGCAACCGCTTTTGAATCACGATGCTGCGGAACATCATAAATTCAAGATGCAGTATGCCGAATACCAACAACTCGCATCGCTCACACCCAAAGAACGCAAAGATCAGGGTGTAAACGAAATACCGCAAGCCCCCAGCCTGCACAAATTTGTCGTGTCGGACATTACACAAGAAGGGTTGGCCTATATGCACGAGCAGAACAAACGTGGCATTTGTCTCTATGTGGATGAGTTGAAAACGTGGGTTAATAACTTCAACCGCTACTCGAAAGGCTCCGAAGAGCAATTCTGGCTCTCGAATTTCAGCGGCAAACCGATTATCGTGGACCGTCGCAACAACGAGCACTCAATCTCGGTACGCAAATCTTTTATCAGTGTCATCGGCAGCATTCAGTTTCACCAACTGTGCGACCTTGCCAAAGGCGACAAAAGCGATAACGGTTTCATAGATCGCATTCTGTTTGTCGTGCCTCGCAAGATGCAAAAGCAGTATTGGAGCACCGATGAACTGCCCTCCTCAATTGATGTGGTTTGGAACGATACGATAAAACGGTTGACCGAGATTGATTGTGCTATGGATGAGAATGGCGATCCGGTTCCGGTAGAGTTGAGCTATGACAGCGAAGCCAGAGCCAAACTTTATCAATGGCAACGGAGCAATGTAGACCTGTGCAACAGCGAATTTAATGAACGGCTGATAGGGATATATAGCAAATTGGAGATATACATCTCACGATTTAGTCTTGTGTTGCAACTCATTCATTGGGTATTTGGCGAGCAGACGAAAGAGTGTGTCGGGCTAAATAGTTTGGATGGAGCTATCGAACTGACCGAATATTTCCGCCAGACAGCACAGAGAGTGCAAGCGATAATCTCCAACTACTTCATCGAGCAACTCAATGAAACGCAAAAAGCTGTATTGAACGCACTACCCGAAACATTCAGCACAGCCGAAGGTCTTGCCATCGCCCTGCAACACTCTACGCCCGAAAGGACATTCAAGGAGTTTCTACGCAACGGCACAGGCACACTGTTTCGCAAAGAGAAGCACGGTGTCTACACTAAAATCAACGATTAATCACCCTGCACTTTCCGCACTATCGGCACTTTGCTTTTTGAAAGTGCCAATAATGCTGAAAATGCAACAACACCAATGTTATGAACCATAGATTCAAATTAGAACCCTATAAAGGTATTGCCTCCCGACACACTTGCCCGGAGTGCAAACACAAAAGATGTTTTTCACGATATATCGACACCGAAGAGCAAATTCACTTTCCCGAACACGTCGGACGGTGCGACCGTGAACAGAAGTGCGGCTATCATTTCACGCCCAAAGAGTATTTCGAGCAGAACCCGGAGCGGCAAACGCAAAACTACGAGCGGATCGCACGCCCGGTGCCACCATCCCTACCGACAAGCTACATAGATGCCACACTCGTGGAACGGTCGATGAACCGCTATCGAGAAAATCGTCTGTTTCAGTTTCTCACTTCTCAGTTGGGTGAGGGCGAAGCGTTGCGATTAATGCAGCTCTATCGAGTTGGTACGGCAAACCATTGGCAAGGGGCAACCGTCTTTTGGCAAACCGACACCCACGACAAGGTGCGAACAGGCAAAATCATGCTTTACAATCCGACAACAGGCAGACGCATCAAAGAACCACACAATCATATTACGTGGGTACACTCCATTCTCCACAAAGAGGGGTTCAACCTCCGTCAATGTTTCTTTGGTGAACACCTCTTGCCAACAGACACTGCCAAGTCCGTCGCCATTGTAGAGAGCGAGAAAAGCGCACTCATCGCCAGCTCCTACCTGCCGCAATATTTGTGGATTGCATCGGGAGGAAAGAACGGTTGTTTTCGTGATGAAAATCTCAACGTGCTGCGTGGACGAAACGTGGTTCTGTTTCCTGATTTGGGAGCGACGGAGGATTGGGCGAGCAAAATTCCAATGATGCAACGGATGGAAATCACGGTCAAACTATTCAACTATCTGGAGCAGAACGCCACCGAAAAGCAGCGTTCCGAGGGATTCGATATTGCAGATTTTCTACTCGAAATGAAGCAACCGCAAGCCATACTTCAAGGGATGATCGCACGCAATCCGTCACTGAAAACGCTTATCGATTCACTGGGTTTGGAGCTGATAAAAGTGGAAGAACATCTCCCGAAACCAATCAAAAAACGAGGTCTAAAGATGTAGGCAGCAGCCTACTATAAGTTAATCGAGAATTGGGTTAGCAAGTTTATGTTTTTGGTACCAAAAACCCTACTTGCTCCCGATGGTCAAGCCGTGCAACGGCACCGAATCAATTATTATTCAACATTTAAACAAGTAAAATGAAAGTACATAAAAAAGGAGGTCGCCCCCTCAAAGAAGATATAGAAAAACGAAGCTACCGAGTAAACCTGATGCTCAATACAGAGGAGTATCTTACCCTTGCATCGAAAGCCGGAGAAGCCTGTTTGTCGTTCAAAGATTTTATCCGATCCATAATTCCCAAGGCGGAAATACGACAACACCTTTCGCCCGAAACGATGGGACTTATTCGACATTTGGCAGGTATGGCAAACAACTTAAATCAGATAGCTCACCGAGCTAATGCAGCAGGTTATCGAGATGCTCGAAC
>CAYOKU010000120.1:0-3358 GCA_964404645.1 uncultured Alistipes sp. | reverse complement strand
CTCATCAATGAAGAGGATCGTATTTTTTGCTTTACGCAGTTCGTCGAGCAGTTGTTGCATCCGCTCCTCAAATTCGCCGCGGAATTTTGTACCGGCTACCAGCGATGAGATATCCAACGAAAAAAGACTTTTTCCGGCAATAGTGTAGGGTACTTCGCCCTGTGCAATTCGCAGAGCCAACCCCTCGACAATGGCACTTTTTCCCACACCGGCCTCGCCGATCAGGATCGGGTTGTTCTTTTTGCGGCGGGAGAGGATCTGCACCACCCGTTCAATCTCTCGCTCTCGGCCGATGACCGGATCAATCTTCCCTTCGCGTGCCATGCGGGTGAGGTCAACGCCAAATTTTTCGAGCAGATGACTGTCGGATGTTGGCTGCCGTTCAAGAGTCGGAGTCGGAAGCTGGCGTGCGGAGAGTTCCGTGCGGAGATCATCGCCGATTGAGAGTTTGCGCACCTCATCGGCTACCAGCTCTGCCGTAATGCCATACATCTCGAATACGGATGATGCAACGCTTGTGCGGTCGGCCAGAATAACCCACAGCGCATGTGCTGTCGATACCGATCGCGATGTCCCCGATGTGGCGAGTAGTTCGTGGGCAAAGAGTCTGAAAAAAAGCTCCGGATCATCGTTGCCTGAGTAGGCTATGTTAGATAGCTCGCCTTCGATACGCAGACGAATCTGGTAGATCTCCCACTCTTTGAGCTTATCAAGGAGCAGTTGCGATGCCAGCGAACCCTCCTCTTGAAGGAGTTCCAACGCAAGGAAATCCTTCAATCCGCGGTTTGCGCCGGCTTTGGTTGTATTGAATACCGTGCGGGCGATGATGCCTTCCAAGGTCTTCGAAATTTTCAGTTGCATGTTGCGACGTTTATGATGAATTCGCATGTATAACGGCGCAAAGAACCTGTGTAGTATGTGGCGTTATTGCGTAGATGAAAACCCGAATTGGATATCATTGGAGGGCTTAATTACCCCTTATGTTCGGATATATAGCCTTTTACGACGGATTGCGAGGCTGTTTGATTGGGCTGTTTTGATCTGTTTAGAGCCTTTTTGTTTATCTATTTTCTATCAGAAAGGGCGAATCGAACGATTCGAAAAACCAAATGCGGTATCGTTTTTGGCTACCCTTTGCGGGGCCACTCGCCGATCTCCATGTCGCGCATCTCCGCACCGTCGATAGTCAGACGGATAGCCGTGCGCACTTTGTGTAATCCGTATTGGCCTGCGGCTCCCGGATTGACATGTAGTAGGTCATAGATCGGGTCGTAGATCACTTTAAGGATGTGTGAATGACCGGCGATGAACAACTTAGGGTGTATGGCCTGAATGCGTGCCACGGCTCGCGGATCGTAATGGCGCGGATAACCGCCGATGTGGGTCATCAGTACTGTTACCTCTTCGCACTTAAAAAGGGCGTAATCTGAGTAAACTCTGCGCGTCATCCCACCGTCAACATTGCCGCTTACTGCGCGTAAGGGCTTGAATGCCGCGATTGTGTCCGCTAATTCGAGCGAGCCGATATCGCCGGCATGCCAAATCTCATCCACCTCTTTCAGAAATTTGCGCAGCGTGTCATCGAACGTGCCGTGGGTGTCGGAGATGATACCTATTTTTTTCATGCGGATTTCAATTCCTTTTACGTTTCGGCTACTTCTTGTAATCCTCGTCTGAGGATCCCTGATACCCTGCTAATATCCAAGCAAAAAGTAGCCCGATGCCGATTGCTCCGTACATATTTGTTTGATTTTAGTTAGGATAAGCCTCTGTTATGCGAATTTATCTATCTTTTTTCACCTTTCTCGATCGTCGGTATCCGCCTACTCCATAGAGCACGCCGATTAATCCGGAAATCAAAGCGGCGGAGAGTTCCGTAAAGGGTACTGCACCCTGTACGAGCATGGCTGTTGTACCCATTGCGGCACGTAACAGAAAAACTGTTGCGATTGCGTAAATACCCACTTTCAACAAAGGTAAACGGCAGATTGCACCGGCGGCCGACAATCCATATAGTCCACATCCGGCCAATCCGATGGCAATGCCGATCGTAATCAGATAAGGTAATGGAGCCCATCTATTTGCGAACATCTGCATCGGTGTCTCAATGTGATAGACTTGAAAAACATCGTCCAGACAGCACAGGCAGAGCAGGTGTCCCACAGCGAGTGCGAAAAGTAGGTAGGCTCCTGTTTTTAACATACGATTCAATATTTTCCCTTCCAAAGTTCGCGGATGCGTTCGGCGATCTTTGCTTCGGTCGGATTGCCGGTGTTTGGTTCGTAGAAACGTGTTCCGGCGAGTGATTCGGGTAGAAACTCCTGCTCAGCGAAGTTTCCCGGGTAGTCGTGGGCATATTTATAGCCTTTGCCATAGCCGGCTTTGTCCATGAGTTTGGTCGGAGCGTTGCGCAGGTGCAGCGGAATGGGTCGGTTGGTGGTGTCGTGTTCAACTTGCGCCAAAGCGGCATTGATAGCCATGTAGGCCGAGTTGCTCTTGGGCGAGGTGGCCAGATAGATCGTGGTTTCGGCCAGCGTGATGCGCGCTTCGGGCATGCCGATTTTGTGCACCGTGTCGAAACACGCATTGGCCAATAGTAGGGCATTGGGATTTGCCAACCCGATATCTTCCGAGGCCAGAATCACCAGCCGCCGTGCCAAAAAACGCGGTTCTTCACCACCGGCCAGCATACGAGCCAAGTAGTAGATGGCCGCATTGGGATCACTGCCCCGTACCGATTTTATAAAGGCAGAGATGACATCGTAATGCTGTTCGCCGTTCTTATCGTACAAGGCAATGTTCTGTTGCAGGCAGTCGGTGACATATTGATCAGAGATCGTTACTTTTCCCTCCGTAGCTCCGACTACAATGTCGAGGATATTGAGCAATTTGCGAGCGTCACCACCCGAAAAACGAAACAACGCTTCGGTTTCAGCCACCTCGATTTCGCGTGTTTTTAGCGTGGTGTCGGTGACCAATGCCCGATCCAACAAGATTTGCAGGTCTTTATCTTCGAGTGATTTGAGGATATAGACCTGACAGCGACTCAAAAGGGGCGAAATTACCTCGAAAGAGGGGTTTTCGGTGGTTGCTCCGATTAGTGTGACGATACCCTGTTCAACAGCTCCCAGCAGCGAATCCTGCTGGGATTTGTTGAATCGGTGGATCTCGTCAATGAAGAGAAAAGCCGGACGGGCATCGAAAAACCGCTGTTTCTTGGCGGTTTCGATCACATCGCGCACATCTTTTACGCCCGACGTTACGGCCGAAAGGGTGTAAAACGGTCGTTCGAGTTGCGTGGCAACGATCTTGGCAAGTGTTGTTTTTCCCACCCCGGGAGGCCCCCATAGAATAAAAG
>CAYOKU010000119.1:0-3411 GCA_964404645.1 uncultured Alistipes sp. | reverse complement strand
AAGAGCAGATTGCTGCCGCTTATGACAACACCCTCTCGAAGGTAAATGTCGGTGAGGTTGTCGAAGGTACGGTAACGGGTCTTAACAAACGTGAAGTCATCGTCAATGTCGGCTACAAGAGCGAGGGTATCATCTCGATCTCGGAGTTCCGTTACAACCCCGATTTGAAGATCGGTGACAAGATCGAAGTGTATATTGACTCGGCTGAGGACAAGAACGGCCAGCTCTCGCTGTCGCACAAAAAAGCTCGCCAACTCAAATCATGGGATCGTGTCAACGAGGCTTTGGAGAAGGACGAGATCATCAAAGGTTACATCAAATGCCGTACGAAGGGCGGTATGATTGTCGATGTATTCGGCATCGAGGCCTTCTTGCCCGGCTCGCAGATCGACGTGAAGCCGATTCGCGACTACGATGTATATGTAGACAAGACCATGGAGTTCAAGGTTGTCAAGATCAATCAGGAGTTCCGCAACGTGGTCGTTTCGCACAAGGCACTGATCGAAGCCGAATTGGAGGCTCAGAAGCAGGTCATCATGTCGAAACTCGAAAAAGGACAGATTTTGGAAGGAACCGTCAAGAACATTACCTCCTACGGCGTATTCGTCGATCTGGGTGGCGTAGACGGTCTGATCCACATCACAGACCTTTCGTGGGGTCGTGTCAACCATCCCGAGGAGATCGTTGCTCTGGATCAGAAGATTCAGGTCGTTATCCTCGACTTCGATGACGCTAAAAAGCGTATCGCTCTGGGTCTGAAACAGCTTACCGCACATCCGTGGGAGGCTCTCGACCAGAACCTCAAAGTGGGTGACCACGTGAAGGGTAAAGTGGTTGTGATGGCCGATTACGGTGCTTTCGTGGAGATCGCATCGGGTGTTGAGGGTCTGATTCACGTATCGGAGATGTCGTGGAGCCAACACCTGCGTTCGGCACAGGAGTTCATGAAGGTAGGTGACGAAGTGGAGGCTGTTGTGCTGACACTCGACCGCGACGAGCGCAAGATGTCGTTGGGTATCAAACAACTTACGCCCGATCCTTGGGAGAATATCGAAACCAAATATCCTGTGGGCACGAAGTGCACCGCTAAGGTTCGCAACTTCACCAACTTTGGTGTATTCGTTGAGATCGAAGAGGGTATCGACGGTCTGATCCATATCTCGGATCTGAGCTGGACGAAGAAGGTGAAGCACCCCGGTGAATTTACGCAGGTAGGTGCTGACATCGAGGTTCTCGTGTTGGAGATCGACAAGGAGAATCGCCGTCTGTCGCTGGGTCACAAACAGTTGGAAGAGAATCCTTGGAATGAGTTCGAGAATCAATTCTCGATCGACAGCATTCACGAGGGGACGATCACCGAGATGACCGATAAGGGTGCTGTGGTATCGCTCGGCGAGAATATCGAGGGCTTCTGCCCGTCACGCCAACTCGCCAAAGAGGATGGCTCGACCCCGAAGGCCGGAGATAAACTCGACTTTAAGGTGCTCGAATTCTCGAAAGCAACCAAGCGTATTACGCTGTCGCATCTGCGCACCTATGAGGAGGCTAAAAAGGCAGAAGTTGCTGCCGAGAAGGCTGAAAAACGTGCTGCCGCAGACGCTACAAAGTCAACCGTGAAGAAAATCAATGCTTCGGTTGAGAAGACCACCCTCGGCGATATCGCCGGTCTGGCTGCTTTGAAGAGCGCGATGGAGGCTGCTGAGGCAAAGGCTCCCAAGAAAGCAAAAACTGACGAGGAGTAACTCCTTGTAGCAGTGGGGACGCGATTTTAGTTTCGCGCGTCACCCGATATGAAGAGTCCGCAGGAGAGATCCTGCGGATTTTTTGTGCTGTGCATAGGGGCGAGAGAATATTAGTGACCCGCTTTTCGGCTTGCTATGAATTTTATTTCTACCTTTGTCTGAAAAGAGAGTAGTCATGATGAAAAAGATCGCATTTATTTTGTTGGCTTTTGTGCTGTCGCATGGGTTGTTTGCCACAGAAGGTTCTCTTTTTGCAGGTGCATCGGCTCAACAATGGCCGAATCATCCGACCCAATGGAGTTCACCCCAATCGCTGCAAAAAGAGTCACAGCCACGTCATCGGGCGCAATATAACCCCGAATGTTGCCCCGAATGTTGTCCTGAGCATCGCCCCGAAGATTCAGATCATCGGATTGGCCACTATACGAAAGACAGTTGGTCGGTTTTCTACTGCGGAGCTGAGGTAGAGGGTGCATCGCCGATGTCGTTTGAGGAGCTTGGCGGAGGGTACGGAAAGGATAATTGGACGGTATTTTATTGCGGATACAAAGTTTCAGAGGCTTCGGCGCGTTCGTTTGTCTATATGGGTCGTGGTTACGGTCGCGATAATTGGAACACATTTTTCAGAGGTCGGCTGTACGAAGGTAATCTTACGGTTGGCGGCCGGCCGCAGCGTGGCGGTTATACAAAGGATAATTGGAAGGTCTATTACCGCGGTTTAGAGCTTCCGGATGCCTCGGCAATGTCATTTTCCGATCTGGGAGGCGGTTACGGTAAGGATAATTGGCGGGTTTTTTATTGTGGAGATCAGATCTCGGATGCCTCAGCGATGTCGTTCTCGGTATTGGGCGATGGTTATGCCAAGGATACTTGGAAAGCCTACTACCGCGGATTCGTGATTCCGGATGCCTCGGCAATGTCGTTTGTCAATATGGGAAAAGGCTATGCCAAAGACAATTGGCATGTTTACTATCGGGGAGAGGTGATTCAGGGAGCATCTTCATCGAGTTTTGGCGTGATTCCCTGATGGAGTGAGCGTGTGTGGCAACTAATAACAATCAGCTCCGGCGGTGCTGAAAAGAAACCCAACGACTTGTATTTATCCCATAAAAAGAGCCTCTCTGAACAATCAGAGAGGCTCTTTTTATGAATCGGAGAAAGTTTGATTATTCAGCGGCAGTCACCGAGAATTTGATCGTAGCCTTCACCTCTTTGTGCAGTTTGGCAACAGCCTCGTACTCGCCGACGGTCTTGATAGCCTCTACAACGATGATCTTGCGATCCACCGTGATGCCTTTGGCTGCGAGAGCCTCGGCAAGGTCAGTAGCGGTAATCGTACCGAAGAGCTTGCCCTCCTCGGCCTTTGCGGCGAGGGTCAGCGGCAGATTGGCGATCGTTTCAGCCATAGCCTGTGCATCAGCCAGAATCTTCGCATCCTTGTGAGCGCGCTGTTTGATGTTCTCGGCCAGTACCTTCTTGGCAGCTGCGGTTGCAGACTTCGCGAATCCTTGCGGAATGAGGTAGTTATTTGCGTAACCGGGCTTTACGTTTACGATTTCGTTGGCGTAGCCCAGATTGTCCATATCTTTAATCAGAATTACTTCCATGCTCTTGTCCTCCTTTTAATTATTTCATACAATCGGTTACGAAGGGCAGGATCGCGAGGTGA
>CAYOKU010000118.1:0-3506 GCA_964404645.1 uncultured Alistipes sp. | reverse complement strand
AATGAAAAACAGATTTAAGACCGCAAATGCCCAAAAAAGGCGAATCAGTTCGACTACCGCTTCATCCGAAAGGGGAACTTCCGAACTAAAAAAAGCCTGTCCGCACTCAAACGGACAGGCATTAAATAGGATGATGTTATTCTCTACTTATAGCTAATAATCAACATTTTCGAGGACTCCCAGAAACGATTCGGATCGGTAATCAGCAGTTTAGTAACCACCTTATCGCCATCAACCACCAGTTCGTAAGAGCCTTCGGGGTGAGAAGTGACCACCATAGCCTTTTTGTGACCGATCGGAATTTCGGATAACATACGCGAATCACTCTTCGTAAAGCTATCGAATTTGCTGTTCTTATTGACGGTCAACGTGCGACCGATAAAGCCTTGTTTATTAATAATCTGTGCATTACGCAACTCTTTTTCCGAGCCAACAATGTAGTAGACCGTATTCAGTTGGTTTTCGAGTTCGGTCTTTTGACCGCTCAGATTATTCACCTGCTGCGACCGCTCGGCCACCTCGCTCTGCAAAGTCTGCACTTGAACACCCATCTGCGACAATTTATTGCGCAGCTGCTCGATCTCTGCCGTACGCTCGCCAAGCTGCGTATTGAGGTCGGCAATCATCTTCTCCAACGAGCTGATTCGCAGATTAGCCTTGCGCAATTGCGATGCGGCGCGTTGCAGTGATGCGATTTTCTCTTTGTTTTCAAGCAGCAGTCGGTCAATTGCCGCAATGTCGTTGTTGATCTCCTCAACCGGACGACGTGCGCCCTCCCCCGAACTCGACACCGTAATTAGATTTTCGCGCGATTTGATCGACGCTAAATTTTCGGAGATCGCATTCAAATCGGTGAAAACTGCATTAATGAGCGAATCTTTGGCACTAACGACCATCGCCAGCGAATCCCGTTGGCTTTCGGCCTGCACTGCCACTTTCTTGCTGACACATGCGGTCATTGCCGCGATAGCAAGAACGACGATTGCAAATTTGAATCCGTTTTTCATAGCCATAACTTTCTAAAATTTAAGTTGTTGTTTTCTTTCGCCGCAAATATATATATAAAAACAACATACTGTACAAAAAAACCTTGATTTCTAACTATTTTTTTGGAGGTTGGGCGGAATTGTCCTGCAAAAGAGGAACTACTGCACAAAAACGACAACGGGCTGCATCTCTGCAACCCGTTGTTTGGTGTGACATGAAGCGCAATTACTGCACGTTCTTCTTATCGTAGCGCTTTGCGTAGCGGCTCATAAACTTATCGACGCGGCCGGCGGTGTCAACCAACTTCATCTTGCCCGTATAGAACGGGTGCGATGTATTGGAGATTTCCATCTTATACACGGGATAGGTTTCGCCGTTCACTTCGAGAGTCTCTTTTGTCGAAACGGCGGACCGACACAAAAACACGTGGTCGTTCGACATGTCTTTGAACGCCACCAAACGATAATTCTCCGGATGAATACCCTTTTTCATTTCGTTGTTTTTGTTAAAATGTGTGATTAATCGCGGCAAAGGTACGAAAAGAATTCTAAATTCAAAGCGAAAGACCCTAAATTATCAGCACTCTATGAGTAAACCGCGTAAAAAGAAGGTTTTTTGACTGCATTATGGAATTTTTACAATTTTTTTCTATCTTTGCACCACCGAAACGGTAAATATCACCGGTAGGGACCCATAGCTCAGTTGGTCAGAGCAGCGGACTCATAATCCGAAGGTCGTGGGATCATGCCCCTCTGGGTCCACAGTCAAAAACAAGATGGAGAGTAACAAATCTCTCAAAACACAAATCACCCCCATCAGATTAACTCTGACGGGGGTGAAATCTTTAAATTACAGGATGTAGATCACACTCACCTACGATGCCGACTGCACATAAGCTTTGATCTCCGAACTGAGGCAATAGCGTCCCCACATCAGCCAACGAACGTAACGAACCTTTTGAATGTCGCCAAACGAGATATATTGTGTAGCTGCCTGCTTAATGGTGGCGCGCTTACCCTCTAACAGATCTGTCCACGTTGTTCCATCTGCACTCACCTGCACCGAGCACGATGAGTGAGAATCACCGGCTCCGTAACTACTCATCGTCTCCAACCCTGTCAGAGGCAACACACTTCCAAAATCGATCTGAACCGCCATATAAGTGCGTTTCTCCTCATAAGAATTCTTATTACCGTCTGTCAATTTATCGGTCGGAGTCCACGTTGCGGCCTCCCCCTCAGCAATGGCGGTCGAGACAACCCATTTGCTCCGATCTTCAATGCGCGTACCGGATGGCTTATACCCGGCAAACAAATTGGAGCACAGACTCTTCAAGACGGCCACCGATTCTTTATTGACCTTCTGCGAAAGACGCAGATCGCCCTTCGACGGTTTTACGCCAATGATAGTGACCTCTCCTTTATAACTTTTTTCGGCCTTTGTTTCAACGGCAAATTTCCAATCATCAAAGAGAATGGAGCCAGTCGCCTCCATAGCTCCGGCCGGAATTACCGCCACAGCCGTGGCTTGGAGCGGAGTCTCTTGCATCTCACCTTTGATCAGCACCTCGACATTCGTAGCACAGGGCTTCGACAATCGCACCTTAATCGGAATATTCACACTGCCCGCAATTCCACTCGGCGTATGTCGCAAACTGTACGATGCACCACTACCACCGAGCGACTGTCGAACCAGATAGACATAGGTGGCACTCCATTCATCAACCTCCGCTTTTTCCTCGTTGCAGGAGACGAATGCGCCGGCTATGGCCAACCAAAGAGCACCGACAAATATATATTTCAACTTTTTTATCATGAATTATTTCATTTTTAGGTTGTTTTTACCGAACGGCTCGCAGAAGAGCCTCTTTGAACCGTTCGGTAGCGTATTCGTACAAATCGTTACGACTCTGGCCACGGTGTTGCTTCGGCATTCGAAAGAATACCCGGAATCCAGACGGGACTCTTCTTGGTTGTCATTGTGTGACCTTTGCCTGTGCAATCCTCAAAGACGTTACCCTTCCCCTCATTGAAACGCCAATAGGCTTCAAGACCCGTTGACTTTGAGCTGGTTGTCGTCATGTTATTCTGAATCTGCGCTGCTGTACGGCATACCGACCAGATACGAGCCTCAGCGATCAATATCCGTGCGCTGGCCCACCACGAATCGCCCGTACCGTGACCGCCGCTGTCGCTACCGCCACCAAACCAGCCCGCCTGCTTGAATTCGGGGGCAGCCACTCCGCTCTTGCTTCCGGCAAATACACCATTGACATAGAGAGTCACGGCTTTGCCATCATAAGTAAGAGCAAGATGTTGCCATTTGTTGGTTTTGAACGAATACATCGGATTGAGATACCAGCCATCGCCTTGGAACTGCACCATTGAGTGCGCTTTATGGTCTGGGGTATCGTTCTGGGGATCTTCGAAACGCAACAACACCGAGCCGCCATTAGAGAATACCGCACGGTTTCGCGCATCGGTGTTGCTCACTTGGAAACGAACCTCAACCGTAAATTG
>CAYOKU010000117.1:0-4024 GCA_964404645.1 uncultured Alistipes sp. | reverse complement strand
GCCCTTCGTAGTCACGAAAGGGCACTTTGAAAAAGGGCAAAAAGCCGATTATTTGAGAGTTTCTTGTTTCAATTGCTCGACATACCGATCAATACGCATCAACTCGGCGGGAATCTTAATGCTTTGGGGACAGTGCGACACACATTTTCCACAACCGATGCAATGGCTGGCTTGACGCAGCTTGGGAACCGAGCGATCATAGCCGATCAAAAATGCACGCCGCTCTTCGCGATATGCCGGATCTTGTTGGCTCACCGGTATATCACCCTCATTGACACAGCGGTTATAATGGGCAAAAATGGCCGGAATATCCAATCCGTAAGGACACGGCATACAATATTGGCAACCCGTGCAGGGGATCGTTGGGTATTTGAGCATGATCTGAGCCGTATTTTCCAGCAAGGCGAACTCCTCATCGGTGAGCGGCTCCAACGGCGAATAGGTGCGAATATTGTCTTGCAGATGCTCCATGTAGGTCATCCCGCTCAACACGGTCAGCACCCCCTCATACGATCCGGCGTAGCGAAAAGCCCAAGATGCCACGGATTGTGTCGGACGTTGCTCTTTGAGCCGCTCCACCAGACGATCGTTGAGTTGCGACAATCTGCCACCCAACAGCGGCTCCATGACCACGGCCGGAATAGCCCGTTTAACCAACTCTCCATAGAGGTATTCCGCATTAACATTGTTCTCCGAAGCGTGTTTCCAATCGACATAATTCATCTGAATCTGCACGAAGTCCCACTTTACATCCATTGCCAACAGATAGTCGAACACCTTGACATCGCCATGAAACGACCAACCGAGGTTGCGAATACGACCGGCCTCACGTTCCGCAAGCAAAAAATCGAGCATTCCGTTGTCGATATAACGCGCTTTGAATGTTTCAATCGGATCTTTACCTCCACCCACCGCATGCAGCAGGTAGTAATCGAGATAATCGACCTGCAACTCCGAGAATGACCGTCGATACATAGCCATCGAATTCTCGCGCGTATAGTTGCTGAAATTCGACATTTTGGTAGCAATAAAAAATTTATCGCGCGCATGGCGTTTGAGCGCAATCCCCGTAGCTCGCTCCGAAAGCCCTTGCAGATAGACAGGAGCCGTATCGAAATAGTTGACGCCATGAGCAATGGCATAATCGACCAGCTCGTTAACGGCCTCCTGATCAATCTCTTTCGATTCGCCCTCAGCCGCTTGCCGCATCGGCCAGCGCATGCAACCATACCCCAGCAACGATACTCGGTCACCGGTCGTAGGCGTTGTTCGATAGACCATCTTATCAGTCGGAACCTCTCCGATGGCATTGGTTTGCGAAGTGATCGACTTCGGCCGGCAGCCATAGAGTGCTGCGGCCGATGCTACTGCGCCACCACTCAAAATTTTCAGGAAATCGCGGCGAGCTATTTTTTTCGATTCATTCATGACATTGTAAACTTAAACGGTTCTGTGACGTAGATGACCTTCGACATAGATCGCACTAAACGGTCGCGCCGGACAGAGATTTTCACACGCTCCGCAACCGATACAACGCGCTTCGTTGACAGCCGGAATACGGGGCGACTTCGGATTTCGGGGATCAAGCCGCACCAATTTAATGGCTCCGGCCGGACAATGGCGCACACAGGCCGTACAAGCCACCCCCTCATTCGCAGCCAAGCAATTCGCTTGAATCCAGACCGCATGCCCGATCTGCGTAGCTGATTTGTCTGCGCGCGTGATGGGTTGAATGGCCCCCGTGGGGCAAACCTCCGAGCAGCGTGTGCATTCGGGCCGACAGTAACCACGTTCATAAGAGAGCTCCGGTTGCATCAAAGTCATCAAACCACCCGAGGGACGTAATACTTGATTGGGACAGACCGACACACAGAGTTGGCATCCGGTACAATGCTGTGCCATATGGCGTGCACTCCACGAGCCGGCCGGAGTAATCGGCGTAGCACGATCGGGAACCCGTTTGCGTTCGATCAACGCCAGACCGCCGTCCACTTTCATCTCTTGTGCCCGCACAGCCGTATAAGCAAGAATTCCCGCCAAACCAAGGAATTGACGTCGCGACGAGTCGGGAACAATCTCCGCACGGGAAACCTTCGGCTTTGCCGAACGGCGCAGAGAGTAGGAGAGTGCCCCCTGATGACACGTTCCGATACAATTCATGCAGGCGACACAGCGACTATAATCTATTTCCGATTGCTCAATGTGGATGCAGGCGGATTTGCAATTTCGCGTGCAAAGTTTACATCCGTTGCATTTCGCGACATCTATTCGAATTTTAAACAACGAGTAGCGCGACAGCACGCCCAGAACCGTTCCAACCGGACAGATCGTATTACAATAGGTGCGACCATTGCGCCAAGCCAACACGCCGAGTAGCGCAAGCGTTCCTACGGCCGTGAGGAGTGCAGCAACACTTTTCAGCCACACATCGACCCGATAAAACGCATAACTTTCATAATGCTCGGCAATTGCCGCCAGCAGATTATTCCCCCACAAATAAAGCGGAGTCAATAGATCGGAGGCGATTCGTCCGTAGGCACTATATGGCTCCAACACCACCACCAGCGACCCAATGCCACCGACTAAGGCCACTACAAAAAGAGCCAACATCGAATAGCGCAGCCACGTATGAGCCGGCGAATAGGAGAATCTATTTTTTTTATGTATCCCGCCGACCCACGATATCAGATCCTGCATCACCCCCAACGGACAGATCACCGAGCAGTAGATGCGACCAAAAAGTAGTGTCAACACAAGCAGCCCCACTACAACACCCACATTAAGTGCCAACACGGCCGGCAAGAATTGGATACGAGTCATCCAGCCCAACCAACCGTGCAGCGTACCTGTAAAATCGAGAAACAGCCCTGTAATCGCCATAAAGGAGAGGGCTGCCACCACAATTCTAATTTTTCTTAACATTCCTTCAAATTTGGATTATTCGCTCATACATAGTCTCCGGCATCTCTACCGAAAGAGATAAAACGATTATAGGCAACGGGCTCTCTGCTTGGACATCTCTTCACGAAGCTCCTCCAAAAACAGAAACCTATCTAAAATTCCCCTTAACCGGAGTGCAAAGTTACGGAAAAATTGAAGAAAACAGGATGCGATTTTCTCAATTATTTTTCTTGTTTCGGAATTCAGTCGGAGAGAGTCCCGTCAGTTTTTTAAAGAATCGTCCTAAGTACGATTGGTCGGGAAAATGAAGGCGGTAGGCGATCTCCTGCACCGAGAGTTCACTCGACTGTAAAAGCATCTTAATCTCAATGACCACCGCTTGGTCGATAAATGATTTGGCTGTTGTATGAGCCACATTTCGCACAATGGTCGTCAAATAACGAGTTGACATACAGAGTTTATCGGCGTAGTAAACCACTTCCCGATTCTCGGAGCACTGACTCTGCACAAGCCATACGAAGCGACGGAAAAGTTCAACCTGTCGGGTGGTATTCGTGATGGGTTGATGCATCTGAGCCGAATAACGCTGCATTTTGTCGTAAACTTCGAGTAGCACGTTTTGCAACCGATTACGAATAATCGTATTACGAAACATGTTCTCCCGATCGCGATAGGTAAATTCAACCATCTGAAACCAAATATATGCCCCTTCGGCCATCCGTGGCGGCAAATGCGAAACCGGATGCACATTCAAAGCTTGAAAAAAAGCCGGTTCTATTCGACAGGCCGCTTCGTAGAACAGCTCTTTCGAAAAAGAACAAAAGAGCACCTTGAAATCGGAAGAGCAATCGGTCAGTAGCAACAACCAATTAGGTAACAAGAGGATGGTCGTATCTTTTCGAATCTCGCCACTATATTGATTGATGGTTATCTGCGCATGCCCCGCCGTACATAACAAGATCACCGCATTATCGGGTCGATTAATGTGATTGCCGAAAAATTGGAGGTCGGATTCTCCCACCACAAATTGATCGTCCGCAGAAGTTACAAAAGGGTTATTCGGAAACATATTTGTTCGAAAAACGAATAAATATGTTTCCGAATAACCCTATTGTAACTTCTG
>CAYOKU010000116.1:0-4324 GCA_964404645.1 uncultured Alistipes sp. | reverse complement strand
GTGCGCAATTTGGTGATGTCGGCTGCACCCTGCGCATACTGTTTGAGTTGGCAGTAGGCCTCGGCGCGAATCAGATACTGTTCGGCCAGACGGAACGGTTTAGGCATGTTTACACTCAGGATGTTGACTGCCAAGAAGTTGTCATTGCCCGGATATTTGTTGAGCATCAGACACTCCAACCCGTGCGGATAACCCGTTCTTACACTCTTGAACCATGCCGTGTAGCGCAGATCTTTGAGTTCGTACAGATCCAGAATCCACTGTGACGGTATATAATCGGGCGTGTAGCTTACGTAGTTGTAGTTCTGGAACACCTGACCCAACGCACCACCGTAAGAGGTGGTTGTATATCCGATTTTCCAGATGATTTCGTAAGCGGCATCGGCATGCCACATATAGTCGAAATAGGTGTAAGTCGAGTTGTATTTGGTCGTTGCGCTGGCCATCTTGTACTTCGAGTTTTCGATCACCTCCGTAGCATATTTGACCGCATTGCTCCAATCCTGCATATAGAGGTAGACACGTGCATAGAGCGCGTTTACCGCACCGACCGTAAAGTAGACCGTATTGCTGGCATCGAGCGTGATGAGCTCTTGGGCCTTTTTCAGATCATCCAGTACGAACTCGTAAGATGCTTTGAGTGAAGAGCGTTTGGTGGTTCCT
The DNA here is from genome assembly GCA_964404645.1 of uncultured Alistipes sp. GTDB lineage: Bacteria > Bacteroidota > Bacteroidia > Bacteroidales > Rikenellaceae > Alistipes. The sequence goes on along the minus strand of CAYOKU010000116.1, from coordinate 3,661 downwards.
TTCTTCGAATAGCTGGTTGCCAGAACCACACCCAGTTCCTTGTCGGCGGTTGCCGGATCGTAGGCCTTGCAGTATAGTTTGATCAGTTCCGAATAGCAGAGCGCGCGGGCGAAGTAGGCCTCACCGCGATAGGTGTCGAGTTTGTTGAACTCCTCCTCGGTGCGCAGCGTTGGCTCGATGGCATCGACACGCTCCAAAAAGAAGTTGCACTGGCCGATCGTCTGATAGAGAGCCGTGTAGATTGCCTCTATTTCGCTGTTGGCCGGTATAAATTGCCAAGTCCAGAGATCTCCGTAGGTGTTGGTATAACCCTCGACGGCATGCACGAAGTCGGCTTGAATGTCGGGGCAGAGTGTGAGAGCTCCGCTGTAAAGAGCCGAACTTTTGAACGAGGCATAGATACCCGTCATGGTCTGTTCGGCATCGGCGAGCGTTTTCATGCCATCTTTGGTGGGGTAGGCATCCTCCGGCATTTTGTCCAGACACGATGACAGAAGCAGGGAGAAGCTGGCAAGTCCGTATATAATCAGTTTTTTCATAGTCTGTTTCTTTGAGCGATTTAGAATGTCAGGTCTACACCGAATGTGAATTGGCGCGACATGGGGTACTGCGCCTGATACATGTTGGATGTTCCCTCCGGATCAAGTCCGGTGAACTTGGTGAAGGTGAAGAGATTCTGTGCCTGCGCATAGATACGCGCCGAGCGCAGTACGCGCGTGGCCTTTATCCATTTTTCCGGCATCGTCCAACTGAGCATCATGTTTTTGAGGCGCAGGAACGAAGCATCTTCGAGCAGGCGGGTGTCGAATTGCGAATAGACACCGTCGCGCGGAATATCGGTGATGTCGCCCGGCTGTTTCCACCGTTTAAGCAGACGTTTCGATTGGTTGTAGGCGGAGAATCGGCCGTTGCTCTCATCGAAATAACGGTCGTTGTTGACCATATAGCGACCCTCTACCCAGCTAAACTGTGCGCTCAACGAGAACCCTTTCCACGAGAGGTTGGTTCCGAAACCTCCCATCCACGGAGCCAACGCACTTTTGCCGACCATGACTTTGTCGGAATCTTTGAGCTCGTTGGTTAGTTTGCCATCGGCGGTGTACCAGAGCGCATCGCCGTTGTCGGGGTTGACTCCTGCGAAACGATTCATGTAGAAGTCGCTGGTCGTGTGACCTACCACCAGTTTGGTGCTGGTGTTGCCGTATTCGTAGCTGTTGACCCCGTTGTATAGTTCAACGAGTTTGTTCTTGTTGTACGAAACGTTGGCATTCAGTACCCATGCGAAGTTCTTGGTGCGCACGGCTGTGGCGTTGAGCGTAAGCTCCATACCGCGGTTGACGATTGCGCCGACATTCTGCCATTCGAACTGGATGCCGGCGTTGTTCGATGCGTTGGTCGGAACCGACATCAGCACATCGGTTGTCTTCTTGTTGTAGAACTCCACGCCGACATTCAACCGATTGTAGAAACCGAGGTTCAAGGCAACGTTGGTTGTCCACGTTGTCTCCCAACTCAACTCCTCGTTGCCCTTCTGCATGGGATAGACACCCGCATCGCCCACATAATCGGCTCCACCGGTAATCAGTGCCAAATGGTCGTAATTGGGGATGGACGAGTTACCCGATGTACCGGTGCTGACTTTGAACTCTGCATCGGTCAGCCAATCAAGTCCTTCCATAAACTTTTCGTTGCGCAGATTCCACATAAAACCGGCCGACCAGAAACGCCCCCAACGGTTGTCTGCACCGAAACGCGACGAAGCATCGGTACGTGCTGCCAACTCTACAAAGTAGCGGTTTTTGTAGTTGTACTCGCCGCGGGCGAAGAACGAAAGGTAGCCATACGAAGAGTAAACATCGCTCCATGTGCGAGCGATCGTACCATTGGTTACGTTGGTCAACTTATTGTTGTTTTGGCCTTTGGTGGCTACCGAGAAACCTTCGTATTCGTAGTCGATTCCCTCTTGACCCAACATAAAGGTGAAGTGGTGGTCGAGATTGGCATCGAACGAGTAGTTGATCGTATTCGTTATCGAGAGCGTGCGGCCATCAGTCGAGCTACGGCTGGCCATACCCGAACTGTTATTGGGTTTGTAGTCGGGGAGTGATTGGACGAATGAAGTACGGTGTTGATAGTCGTAGCCGAACTGTGAGCGGATGACCAAACCTTCAATCGGATAGAACTCCACAAAGGGGGTAATCATCAATTTATACTTCTTGCGCGAAAGGGGATTGTTGTCAGCCCACTCCAACGGATTCTGGTTGGGGCCTTTCCATGAGCCATCATTGACCGAAGCCAACGAGCCGTCGGCCTTGTAGGGCGAGTAGTAGGGCAACATGAAACGAGCCGCCGAGATCGGCGTTACGAGCGTGTATTGGTTTTCGTCTGCCTCGGCGAACTTCTCGTAGCTGAACATGGTGTTCGCGCCGAGTTTCATCCATTTGGCGGCTTTGACGTCGAAGTTTGCGCGCATACCCGTGCGGTTGAAGAACGAGTTGTATGCCGTGCCCTCCTGATCGTAGTAGTTTGCCGACACGTAGTAGTTGAAACGTTCGTTTGCACCACCCACCGACACATCGTAATTCTGTACGGGAGCGTAGTCATTGAAGACCTCTTTGAGCCAGTTGGTGTTGATCGAGCGCAGACGTGAGTAATCCATCCCTTCGTTCAACCCGACTTCCTGCTCGTATTGGATACGCTCGGCGGTGTTCATCAGATCCCAATTGCCGTGGGCGATCTGCGAGAAGCCGGCCTGTGCACGGAATGTGATGGTCGGATGATCGGCCATTTTACCGCGTTTGGAGGTGATAATCACCACGCCGTTTGCCGCGCGCGCACCATATATAGAGGTAGATGAGGCATCCTTCAACACCGAAACATTCTCGATATCGTTGGGGCTGATCGTATTAAAGTCGCTGTTTGAGATGGGTACGCCATCGAGAATAAAGAGCGGAGCCGTACCGGAGTTGATGGAGTTTGTACCGCGAATGACAAAGGTTGCGGCAGCACTCGGATCACCCGAATTGGACATCACCGAAAGACCCGTGACCTGACCTTGCAACGCTTGGTCGAAACTCGGTGTGGGCACATTTTCGATCCGTTCGGATTTGACAGCCGATACCGAACCGGCTACTGTTCCTTTCTTGCGGACACCGTAGGCGATGACCACCACATCTCCGATCACCTGCGCATCCGATTTCAGCGCAATGTTGTGGGTGACCTGAGTTTTGTTTTGCGGTACGGTAAATTGCACGGCCTCGTACCCGACGTATTGGAACGTGAGTACGGTTCCGGCAGCCACCTTGATCGAGTAACGACCGTCCGCCAGCGTTGTGGTTCCATTGGTAGGGCCGGCGATCACGCTCACTCCGATAAGCGGAGAGTTGTCCTCAGAGGCTGTGACTGTGCCTGTTACGGTCACTTGACCCCCCCCCTGTGCAACTGCTGTCTGTTGGGCAAGCGGCAGTAAGAGGATGATAAGTAGGGCGAATAGTTTTTGCATAAGCAACTGGTTATTATTTAATGATAGATGTGTTTTATGAATGATACTTTTTAATGATTATCAGCGCGTAATTTGTGAGTTTTGCCGTGAATATGTTTAATATGCTTTTTCTTTTTTGTAGGTTACCTTACATTTTATTATGTTACAAAGAAAAAGATT
>CAYOKU010000115.1:0-4455 GCA_964404645.1 uncultured Alistipes sp. | reverse complement strand
ATAATGAGTGATTACGATTACTCACCTTTGGCCTGCTGCCAGAGCGGATAGTAGGTATCATATTTGGCCTGCATACCGGGTTCGTCACGCAGACGGAAACAGAGTGATTTGAGGTACTCGATCGTGTTGAAATCATCGGGTTTGATTTTGTGAGCCTTCTCGAACCACGGAATAGCCTCCATATAGATCGCATTAACCGTTTTCAGGTCAGCATCATACGCAGCCTGACTGTTGTATGGTTTCTCCTGCATGGTTTTATTCACGTCATCACCCTTGATCGTATAGAACAAACCTACATAGTAGTTGCTCTCGAAGAGTTCGGGTTTAAGCTCAGCAACTTTGATGAACGACGCCAAAGCCTCATCGGTGTTTTTAAGAGCGTAGTAGATACGGCCACGACCGAACCAAAGGTCGATATTTTCGGGGTTCGCCTTGATTGCATCCTCGATCATAGTGGTCAGATCGGCGGGATCGCCCACGCCCTCTTCCGAGGTGTAGAGCTGCATCAGACCGTCCAGAATACGCTCGTTCTTCGGGAACTTGGCGATACCGGCCAACAACGCCTCCTTGGCCTTCATCACGTTGGCTTTATCAGCCTCTTTCTGTCCGTAGTAGCAGTGGAAAAGATAGTAGTAGATGTTACCCTCTTCATCGGCATACCCCTTCTCAATGGCCTTATTCAGAAAATCTGCACCTTGCGAAAACGACTGCGGATTGTTTGATCCGTCTACCGTGCGCAGGTAACCGGCATAGTAGAGCAGCGCGGGGTCAGCCTGACCGTATGCCGGATTCGACTGCGCGGCATACGCCTGTGAATAGGCATTGGCAGCCGAAGCATAGTCGCCCGAATCAAGTCCAACATTACCGACCTGCGAGCAGAAGTCGCTGATCTGTTTCATCCCCTCTTTCACCTTGTCGGCACTCTTGGGATCCATCTCATAAGCCTTGTTGTAGGCCTCGATCGCCTTGTCGATTGCCCCGTCAAAGACAATCTGCGTCTGTTTCCAAGCAATCACCTTGTTATCCTTGATGTAGAGCGTGAAATAGGGATATACCCACGTAGTCAACTGGGCTCCGTTGATTGTCTCGGTTCCGGTCGATTGAGGTTCTCCGACCGTCAGTTTCAGCATGGTGCTCTCCATATTGACAAACAAGCTCTTGGTCGGCTCGGATGCCGCCTCGAAAAATGCCTTACCGCGATTGATCCACGTAGCGGCCTTCGCCCCCTTCTTCGCATCTGCGATTTCGGCATTGCTCTTCTCGATCTTGCCGAGGAGTGCCTCTTTGTTCACTTTCTGAGCCTGCACGGCGGGGACTGCCACGAGCAGTGCCGCAAGAGCAGTCAAAATCGTTTTTTTCATAAATTGATTAATTTAAGGTTTTACTATAAATTCATGCTACTCCTCCGCCGGTTGCGTGGTGTCGTCCGATTCGACTTGCGGCGTATCGACAACCTCTGCCACCGTTGCGGACGACAAGTTCTCCTCCTCATCTCCGGCTGCCGGAACCGCCATCACCGAAGCAATAGCATCCCCGTCGCGGAGATTGATGATACGCACGCCCTGCGTAGCACGACCCGCAACGCGGATCTGATTCACGGCAATACGTATGGTCAGCCCCGAACGATTGATAATCATCAGGTCGTTCTCATCGGTAACGGCCTGTATCGAAATAAGTTTTCCTGTCTTTTCCGTCACATTGATCGTGCGCACACCCTTACCGCCACGGTTGGTGATGCGGTACTCGTCCAGATCGGTACGTTTACCGTAACCGTTCTCGCTCAGCACCAACACATCCTGCGTTGAATCGGGCTCGATACAGATCATGCCGACCACCTCGTCCGACTCCTCAATCGAGATACCGCGCACACCCGCACCGACACGTCCGATCGGGCGCACCGTGCTTTCGTTAAAGCGAATCGACTTACCATCGCGCGCCGCAATCATCACCTCGGCGTTACCGCTGGTGAGTTTCGCCTCGATCAACTGGTCACCTTCGCGAATTACGATGGCATTGACACCATTCTGGCGCGGACGCGAATAGGCCTCCAACTTCGTCTTCTTGATCGTACCATCCTTGGTACACATGATGATATAGTTGTTCTCGACATACTCAGGGTCGTCCAGTCGCTTGACGTTGATATAAGCACGCACCTTATCATCAGGTTCGATCTGGATCACATTCTGGATCGCACGCCCCTTCGATGAACGCGCGCCTTCGGGAATCTCGTACACTTTGAGCCAGAAACAACGTCCCTTCTCCGTAAAGAAGAGCATCGTGTTGTGCATCGAAGCCACATAGATATGTTCGATAAAGTCCTCATCGCGTGTCGCACTACCCTTCGCACCCACACCACCACGGTTCTGCGTGCGGTACTCTGCCAGCGGAGTACGTTTGAGATAGCCCATGTGCGAAATGGTAATCACCATATCGTCATCGGCATAGAAATCTTCGGGGTTGAACTCCTCCGATGCATAGACAATCTGCGAGCGGCGTTCGTCACCGTATTTCTCCTTGATTTCCAGCAATTCGTCCTTGATGATCTGCATCTGTAACTTCACATCGGCCAAAACCTCTTTCAGGTGGTCGATCAACTTCAACAACTCATCACGCTCAGCGACCAATTTGCCATGTTCCAGACCGGTCAGCGCACGCAGACGCATCTCGATGATTGCCGAGGCCTGAATATCGCTTAAATTGAACCGTTCTATCATCGTCTGTTTCGCCTCATCGGGTGTCTTCGAAGCGCGAATGATACGAACGATCTCATCAATGTTGTCCTGCGCAATCAACAGACCCAACACGATATGCAGACGCTCCTCGGCTTTGCGCAGATCGAACTTCGTGCGGCGCACCACCACATCGTGGCGATGGGCTATGAAGTATTTAATCAGATCGCGCATCGGTAACATCTGCGGACGGCCATTGACCAGTGCGATGTTGTTCACCGCAAACGAGGTTTGCAACGGTGTATTTTTGAACAAGGTGTTGAGCACCACGCTCGACACGGCATCTTGTTTCAGGATAATGATGATACGAAGACCGTTACGGTCGGATTCATCGTTGATATAAGAGATGCCTTCGATCTTCTTATCGTTGATCATGTCGGCGATCTTCTTGATCATCTCGGCTTTATTGATCTGGTATGGGATCTCCGTGATGACGATGCACTCGCGCCCAGTAGCCGTATGTTCAATTTCGGTTTTGGCACGCATCATCACACGGCCGCGGCCGGTCAACATCGCCTCCTTAACGCCCTCGTAACCATAGATAATACCACCTGTCGGAAAGTCCGGCCCTTTGACAAAATGTAACAACTCCTCGCCCGTAATTTCGGGATTATCGACATAAGCGCAGCAGGCATCGATCACCTCCGAAAGGTTGTGCGGTGCCATGTTGGTGGCCATACCGACTGCGATACCGCTTGCGCCGTTGACAATCAGCAGGGGAATTTTGGTGGGAAGTACCGTTGGTTCGGGAATCGTATCATCAAAGTTAAGCGTCCAATCGACCGTCTCCTTGTCGATATCGGCCATCACTTCGTCCGTTATCTTCTTCATACGCGCCTCGGTATAACGCATCGCTGCGGGCGAGTCGCCGTCCATCGAACCGAAGTTACCCTGTCCGTCCACCAGCGGGTAACGCATCGACCAATCCTGCGCCAAACGAACCATCGCATCGTAGACCGACGAGTCGCCGTGGGGGTGGAACTTACCGAGCACATCACCGACGATACGCGCCGATTTACGGGTCGGTTTATCGGAATAGAGGTTGAGTTCCGCACTCATATCGTAGAGGATGCGGCGGTGCACGGGTTTCATGCCGTCACGCACATCGGGCAGCGCACGCGACACGATGACCGACATCGAGTAGTCGATATAGGCCGACTTCATCTGCTCTTCGATATTGATAGGGATAATTCGCCCTACCAAACCGGCATTCTTTTCTTCTTCAGTTAGCATATTTCTTGTTAAGAATTACATTCTATTGAACGAACAAAAATACGGTTTATTTTCGTTCTGGGCAACTTTACCGCCTATTTTCTCCTATCCGCACCGATAAAATTTGCATCGCGCCCCGTTTTTGGCCGTTTTTAGGCGATTTGACGGCCTAAAAAAAATCTCTCGACAGGGGTCGGGAGATTTTAATTCAAAATTAGAAATTACAAATTAGAAATTTTATGTGGTGATATAATCGGCAAAACAAAAACTCCAGTCGAATAATCAGCAAAATCACGGTCGATGCGTGAAATATCGACATAATCGCGCATATTTAAAGGGTGTCTAAACAATGTTTGGACACCCTTTAAATTTTGATTAGACCGAACCTTTGATTTTATTTGTGATAAATTGGGGTATTGTTTCCCTTTTTATACGCGCTCCAGCTCGATGACATTGGCGAACGGCACCATGTTTGGATCATCATGATCCATATAGACCTCAAAGGCCTCATTAT
>CAYOKU010000114.1:0-4492 GCA_964404645.1 uncultured Alistipes sp. | reverse complement strand
CAGAGGATCGTTATGCGATCCACATCTATGCCATGCAGGCCTACTATAAATTGGGAGCAACGAGGGAGTATGACGCGATTGTCAAAGAGTTGAAAGAGCACCAATTCCCCAAAATAAAAGAGAAGTTGCATGGCTTTCTGATCCTAAAAGTTATCGCATACAGTCCTCCTTTTTTTTGCGACACTCAGAGTATTACAGATCTGCTGTTCAAAATGGAGTATCGCTTTCGTCTGACTCCCGATGAATATTGTCGGTTTCTGATCTACAAGGCCGGCATCTACAACAATAGTTTTCGGGAGTATCTCTCGGCGATCTCAATCATCAACGAAGCCACCAAGTATGCCCAACAACACGACCTGTACCAAAAATACAAGATGGATATTTTTCGCATGCAGATGACCTCCTCCTATTCACTCGGAGATAGCAATCGAGTGGCTGAGATGGCCCACAATATCCTCCATATGAACTCCGACAAGGAGTTTGCAAAACAGATCAATTCGATTGCCTACCACCAACTCTACACCTATTACCACCAAATCGGGAATTACGACAGTGCCTATTATTATTGGCAAAAAGCCACCACTTACGAAACCATGCGTTCGCCCGATTTGGGTTCAGAGATTCTCATTCAATCCAACCACGAAGCCGAGGCATGGAGCTATTTAGATCACTACCAACACTATATCGACTCGCTATTCGCTACCGGAAAGAGTAGCCCCACGGTACACAACATTTTGTCGGGCAGAGCGGCTTGGTTCCGCGCCAAAATCTACCAGCACACCGGCGATTCGGTGCAATATGAACGTCAAATCAAACAAGCGATCGGATTCTTTGATCGAACATCGCGTACCAACACCGATATTGACAATTGTCAGCTTTCGGAGATCTATGCTCGCCTGCTTTGGAAGCAGGGTAAACGCGATGAAGCGATCCGGCGGATGGAGTTGGTAACCGAAAAATTAACCCGCTCAGATCGAATCTATGTCAATGCAAAGAGCACGGCTACTGCCCAAAAACGGCTCGATCGGTTGCGTCTATTGGTCGATTACTACCGACAAAGCGGACGCACAGCCGATGCCTTACGCCAATTGACACTCTGCGACTCGATCAACCGCATCTACCAAGCAACCTGTGTGCAGGCCGAGAAGAACAATAACACGCAAGATCTCTACGCAGAAAGTCTGCGGAGCAATCTGGCCATTCGCACCGCTGATTATCAACGCGAACAGCTCAAATTAATGATTGCCGTCATGCTGATTGGCTTCGTCACGGCCATCGCCGGCATCTTTACGCTACTCTATTTCCGCCGCAAACGCGAACTGGATGCGATTTTTGCCAACCGCAAAAATTACGAATTGTTGGAGGCTCAACTACGGGCTCTCCAATTAAGCCAGCCCGAACCGGATCCGTCGGAAGCCACCGACAAGCAGCTGTTCACGCGATTGGAGCGACTCATCTCGGAACAGAAATTCTTTCTCAATCCGCTCTTCTCGCGCGAAGAGTTGTGCCGCATGGTTGGCTCGAACCGGATATATGTGTCGACCTGTATCAATCGCTACGCAGGAATGAATTTCAACCAATGGATCAACACATCACGCATCAACTACGCGATCGAACAGATTCGCGCCGGACAGAGCGATCCGGCAATATTGGCCAAGGAGTCAGGCTTCTCATCAGCATCGACCTTCTATCGCAATTTTAAAGAGATCACCATGTTAACTCCGGCCCAATACATCGACCGAGAGCGAACGCATTCCAAGGCGTGAAAGTGCCCAATGGTTGGAGTTTTGTCGCCGGTTTTCACCGATTCTTCCGGCAAATGAAACTTATATGAATTTTAATTTCTATCTTTGTGCTGACAACAGTGTCTCTAAAAACACCGAATTCGAATGTTTAAGACCTATATGCGATTGCTGGGATTTGCCCGACCAATCGAAAAATATGCAATCCCCTACTTCTTCTATTCGCTCTTTTACGCGCTATTCAATTCGCTGACCTTCATGCTGATCATCCCGATCATGAATACCATGTCGGATGAGGGTTTCGCACCTGAATATGTAGAAAAACTACCACCGCTCAAACTCGATAGCGAATATGTAGGTACGCTGTTCAACTTCGCCTATACCCGCATTTTCGACAGTTACGAACGACAAAACGTATTACTGCTGCTGGCCGTTGTCACCGTCTGCATCAGTCTGCTGAGCAACCTGTTCCGCTACTTAGGTTCGTGGACGATCGAAACTATGCGCGCACGCACGTTACAAAAGATGCGTAACGAGATGTTCGCCAAGGTGATGGATATGAACGTCGGTTATTTCAGCGATCAACGCAAGGGCGATATTATTTCGAAAATCACATCAGACGTGGGAGTGGTGCAATATTGTGTCACCAACACCCTCCAAGTCTTCTTTCGCGAACCGCTGTTAATTATCGGTTATATCGCCACGATGATCGCCATCTCTTGGGAACTTTCGATCTTCTCGGTGCTGTTTCTCCCCATCGTTGCATTCATCATCGGCAACATCGTCAAGCGATTACGCCATCCGGCACGCACGAACCAACAGCGTACCGGTGAGATGATCTCCACCCTCGAAGAGTCGCTTTCGGGGGTCAAGGTGATCAAGAGCTATAACGCCACTGGATATGTCAAACAGAAATTTTTCGACATCAGTGCCGACCTTGCTCGCCTGACACTTTCGATGGCTCGCCGTCAACAGTTGGCTTCACCGATGAGCGAATTTCTGGGAATTTCAGCCGTGGGAGTCATATTGGTCTTCGGTGGTTCGCTGGTCACCAAAGGATCTTTAAATTGGAGCAGTTTCATCGCATTTGTGGCGATTTTCTCACAAATCACACGCCCCGTGCGTACATTTGTCGATCAATTCGCCAATATCAATCAGGGCATTGCCGCCGGAGAGCGCATCTTCTCGGTGATCGACACCCACCCCGACATTCAGGACAAGGCCGATGCCAAGACGCTCAACGGGCTGAACGAGAAGATCGAATTTCGCGATGTGCACTTCTCTTATGACGGTCAACGTGAGGTCATCAATGGAGTTTCGTTCGAAATCCTGCGCGGTCAGACCATTGCGTTGGTAGGCCCTTCGGGTGGTGGAAAATCGACCCTTAGTGAGTTGATCCCTCGTTTTTACGATCCGGTATCGGGAGAGATTCTGATTGATGGAATCTCGTTGCGCGACTACACGCAAGAGAGCCTGCGCGCCCATATGAGCGTTGTTTCGCAGGACACCGTGCTTTTTAACGATACAATCGAGGGGAATCTTTCGATGGGAAAACCCTCCGCCTCACACGAAGAGATTGTCGAGGCTGCCAAGGTGGCCAATGCTGACTGTTTCATCCGCGAAGCTCCCGAAGGTTATCAGACCAACATCGGTGATCGCGGCACAAAACTTTCGGGCGGTCAACGCCAGCGGCTTTCCATTGCTCGTGCGGTGCTGAAAAACCCCGACATTTTGATCCTTGACGAGGCTACCTCGGCTCTCGATACAGAGAGCGAAAAGCTGGTGCAGGATGCGCTGAATAAATTGCTGATCGGTCGTACCTCAATCGTCATAGCTCACCGACTCTCGACTATCCACAACGCTGACAAGATCATCGTCGTTGATCACGGTTGCATCGCAGAACAAGGAACTCATGCCGAACTCATGGCTCGCAATGGCATCTATGCCAAGCTGATCGAAATGCAGTCGTTCGAATAGGATTCCAGACCATGAACGTGATCATTATCGGAGCCTCATCGGGCATTGGCAAGGAGTTGGTACTACAAATCGCCGCAGCGGATAATCAGGTGGGGATCATCGGTCGCAGAGCCGCTTTATTGCAAGAAATTGCAGCACAAAACAGCCGCCATATTTACTGGGAAGCCGCCGACATCACCCAGCCCGCAGAGTTCTCCGCCGCATTCGAAGCATTGATAGCAACACTCGGTGGTTTGGATTTATGTGTGCTATCTGCCGGAACGGGTGAGATAAATCCCTCACTCGATTTTGCCCTCGAAGAGCCGACAATCCGCACCAACGTATTGGGTTGGACAAATGCCGTTGATCGAATCTATCGCTACTTCGAGCGGCAGGGATCAGGCCACTTGGTCGTCATCACCTCGGTCAGCGGAGTGCGTGGCAGCAGAGTGGCTCCTGCGTATAACGCCTCAAAAGCTTATCAAATCAACTATGCAGAGGGGTTGCGACAGAAGGCTGCAAAAGCAGGATTACCCATCCAGATTACAGACATCCGCCCGGGATTAGTCGATACACGGATGGCCAAAGGGGAAGGTTTATTCTGGGTGATGCCCATTGAGAAGTGCACACGTCAGATTCTGCGAGCCATTCGCCGCCGTAGGGCAACGGCTGTCGTCACCCGCCGCTGGCAAATTGTGGCTTGGGTTCTCAAACGACTACCGGAGGTGATCTATCGGAAGCTCTAAAATAGCCGATTGATATTTGCTCAAAGTGGAAAAACTCCCCGACCTTGT
>CAYOKU010000113.1:0-4577 GCA_964404645.1 uncultured Alistipes sp. | reverse complement strand
TCACAGACAACGACGGTCAGGTTAAAGTTGGCGCACCTGTTGTAAAAGACGCCACAGTGAAGTGCAAAATCTTGAAGCACTTGAAGGATGACAAAGTCCTTGTATTCAAGAAGAAGCGCCGCACAGGATACCAGAAGTGCAACGGTCATCGTCAGTCCCTGACGCAGATCCTTGTCGAGGAAATTGTTGCATAAACCTTTAAAAACTGAAGTAACATGGCACACAAGAAAGGTGTAGGTAGTTCGAAGAACGGCCGCGAGTCGGAAAGCAAACGACTCGGCATCAAATTGTTCGGCGGTCAGTTCGCAAAGGCGGGCAATATTATCGTTCGTCAGCGCGGTACGGTACATAACGCCGGAGAAAACGTAGGTATGGGCAAAGACCATACGCTCTTCGCTCTTGTCAACGGAACCGTAGCGTTCTGCAAAAAGCGCGAAGGAAAATCATTCGTAAGCGTTACTCCGCTGAGCGAGTAACTGATCTTCGTAGAGACAAAAAACGGTCATCCGATGGATGACCGTTTTTTGTGCTACCTTCCACAGCCTGATTTTTCGGACGAAAACAAAAACAGACCCACCCTCGGTTCCGATCACCAAGAATCACATACCCGAAAGAGGACACACAGCAAGCTCCGAAGATCGAATGTTATTCTTCAAAAGAGGCTCATTGTTTTTCTTTTTTCTTTTACCCTTTTATAATTCCGAAAATTTGCTTATCTTTTCATAGAAATTTAAATTCACATGATATGAACCGAAAGGCATTTGCCGTAGCCATTCTTTTTCTATGTGTTGCTCTCGTTTGGCTCGGAATCAACATTTATTGGGCAATAATACATCGTAATGGCCCATTCGATCTGGGCATTGCGATCGTGTTTGTAGTGGCAGGTTGTGGCATGGCATGGAGCGAATCGCAAAAGAAAAAACGGCAGCGGCTCGATCAGATTAACAAACACAAGATTCCCTGATGCAGAAACAGCTGAGGTTTCGATTTTTTACGTACCTTTGCGCCCATGAGCGAGGTTAGAGCCAAAAAAGCATTGGGCCAGCATTTTCTGGTCGATCTGAATATATCGCGTAAAATCTGCGATGCACTCTCAGGCGGCACGGCCGATACTCCGTGCGATGTACTCGAAGTGGGTTGCGGCATGGGTGTATTGACCCAATTCCTGCTGCGGCGTGACGACATCACGACCTACGGTGTAGAGATCGACACGGAGAGTGTGGAGTATCTTCATGCCCATTATCCGGAGTTCACGCCACGGTTGATGGCGTGCGATTTTCTCAAAATGAATCTCCGCCAACAATTTCCGGCCGGCTTGAAAATCATCGGTAATTTTCCCTATAACATCTCGTCACAGATCTTTTTCAAGGTACTCGAAAACCGCGATCTCGTTCCCGAATGTGTCGGAATGATCCAACGCGAAGTGGCGATCCGATTGGCCGAGCCTCCCGGATCGAAAGAGTACGGCATCCTCTCGGTGCTGTTGCAAGCGTGGTACGACATCGAGTATCTATTTACAGTAGGCGAGAAGGTCTTCAATCCGCCTCCGAAGGTCAAAAGTGCCGTGATCCGACTGCGCCGCAATGCAACATACGAATTGGGGTGCGATGAGGCACTTTTTGTACGGGTCGTAAAGGCTTCGTTTAACCAACGCCGTAAGATGATTCGCAACTCCTTACGCGCGGCATTCGGCGACTTCGGGGGAGCCGAACATCCGTTCTTCACACAGCGAGCCGAACAGCTTTCGGTGGCAGAGTTCGTGGAGCTCACCAATTGGGTCGCTGCACACACCATCCGCTAACGGGCTGCTCCGGCAATAACCGTTACCAGATCCTCGCGGCGAAGATATTTTGCCGCCAATTGCTGCACCTCTTCGGGTGTGATGGTACGAATCCGGTGGATATTTTCGCTGATAGATCCATTGTCTACACCACAAAGAATATTCTCGATCGTCACATCGGCAATACCAAATGGCCCGTCAAGAATCCGCATCATCTCCCCCGTCATCATATTCTTCACCAAATCGAGTTCGGCATCGGACATCGGTTCGCGCCCCAAACGGTCGATCTCGGCATAGATCTCCTGCAACGCAGCCTCGGTCACTTCGGTACCCACTTGTGTCGCAGCAGCAAAATATCCGGCTCGATCAAAATTGACCATAACCGCCATCACACCATAGGTATAACCATGCTCTTCTCGCAGATTTTGCATCAAACGCGAACCGAAATAGCCACCCAAGGCGGTCGCAACCACTTGCATTCCGACAAAATCGGGATGCTGGCGCGGAAATAAGAGCCGTCCGATACGAATTGCCGACTGCACGGCTCCACGCTGTTCAACAAATACATTGTGCTCGGTTTTCGCCTCCGGAAAACAAGCTGTCGCCGTTTCTCCGGCCGGCAGTTGTTCGGCCAACGCAGCAATTGCCTGCCGCTCCGAATCCCCTACGCGACCGCTACACACCACGAAACAATTGTCGGTGGTGTAAAAACGTTGGTAGAAATCCACGATATCCTGCCGCGTAAGTCGATCATAGAGAGCCTCATCAGAGGTGATTCCATAAGGATGCTCCGCCCCAAAAAGGGCTTTGGCAAAGGCCTCACGGGCACGGACATCCACCTTCGTGCGCTCAATGGTCAGTTGCTGACGGCGTTTGGTGCAATAGGTTCGCAACTCCTCTTCGGGAAAAAGCGGGTGAAGCAAAATTTGCGAGGCAACCTCCAACGTCTTATCAAAAAATTTCGAGAGCGTTGCAAAACTGATGTAGGCACAGTCACGGTCGATATTGACATCGTACCACGATCCGTAATAGTCCAACTGTTCGGCGATCTGCTGTGCCGAGAGCTGCGCCGATCCCTCGGTCAACAAATTGGCTGTTGCCGAGGCCGAGAAAGGGAGTTGCTGGACGGAGGATCCGGCACGAAAAACAAACGTAAAACGCAGCACCTCGAAATCATCGGAAGCGAGTGTATAGAGTTCAACACCATTACGAAGGGTTGTTCGAACGGCTTGCGCCACTTCGATCTCAGAAGCGGTGATTTGGGGTTGGTGCATCATTGTTTAGCGTGGTAAATCAAGGTGGAACAATTTTCGGGAGAGAAAATACGACTACTGAACGAACGAATAGCATCAGTGGTCACGGCTCGATAAAGAGAGACTTCTCGGTTAATAAGATCAAGGTCGCCCAACATCTCATAAAACCCCAAATTCATCGCTTTATTCATTACATTCAACTCGCCAAAGAGGGTATTAGCCTCGAATTTATTTTTGACCTTCTCGATCTCATACGCCCCGACCGACTCGGCCTGTAACGTACCAATCTCGGTCTGAAAGGCCTGTTCAACCGTCTCGGGAGTTACGCCGGGCAGCAATTGTCCCGTAAAGACAAAAAGTCCGGGATCGACATCGCCCGTGATGTAGGCATTGACCGATGAAAGCAGCCGCTGCTCCTTGACCAATCGGTTGTAGAGCCGTGAAGAATCTCCTCCCGACAACAGATCAGAGACCAAATCGGCCGTAAAGAAATCGGGTTGCGTGCGAGCGCACATGCGATAGGCCAGCGTAATGGTCGTGGCCGGCACATCACGTGTAACCTGCTGACGGCGTGGTGCTGTTTGAAGCGGTTCCTGCGGAATCTGCACACGGGGTTGAGGTAGATCGGCAAGCCCCGAAAACCACTTCTCGGCCAACGCAATCAAGTGATCCTCATCGAAATCAGCCGAGATCGAAAGAATGGCATTCGATGGGTGGTAATGCGCTTTGTAGAAAGCTTGCACATCATCAATGGTTGCCTGGGCAATGTGATCGGGCGTTAAGCCGATCGTTGCCCAACGATAAGGATGCTGAGTATAGGCCAACGCGCGCAGTAACATCGTCTGGTCTCCGTAGGGTTGATTGAGGTAGCGTTGTTTGAACTCCTCGATAACCACCTTTTTTTCGGCCTCCAACTTTTCGGGCGTAATCTCTAACCCCTCCATACGATCGCTTTCGAGCCACAAGGCCGTTTCGATATTATCTTTGGGCAATGTGATGTAGAAATCCGTATAGTCGTTATTGGTGAAGGCGTTGTTCTCGCCCGATGCCATCTGCACCGGCAGGTCGAAGTTCTCAACTTGGCGCGTTCCGCGGAACATCAGGTGCTCGAACAGATGGGCAAAACCCGTGCGTGTCGGGTTCTCGTTACGGGCTCCGACCTTATATAAAATATTGACCGCAGCCAGCTTCGAGGTGCGGTCGCGGTTAACAACAACGGTCAAACCGTTCTCTAAAATTTTGCGTTTGTAAGAGATCATGCCCACAAAGGTAAACAAAAAACGATTCTGAAATCTCAAATCACCTTACAAATTGTAAACCGTATAACCGTTTATCGGATAATAAGTTTGCTAACCCTATGATTTGGCGGGGATTTTGTGTGAAAAAAATAACAAGCTACTGTTATCTGTCTAACAGCCTAATTGGTGGAAAAATACATTTTTTTGGTAAATAATAGAGGTATTTTCTCATCCAAAATGCCTATATTTGCAAACGTATTCTATCAACGAATCGAAATAACACACAAATATTATCTAAAATTTTAT
>CAYOKU010000112.1:0-4942 GCA_964404645.1 uncultured Alistipes sp. | reverse complement strand
GCTCTGCGCCGGCATAAACCTTCAAGTTCATGAGCAGTTTGTCGCCCAGACGGGTGCGGGGCAGCATGCCCTTGACTGCTTTTTCGACGATAAACGTCGGTTTTTTAACCAGATACTCGGCAGGTGTCGTGAAACGCTGGCCGCCCGGGTAACCGGTGTGACGTGTGTAGACCTTGTCGGTCATTTTGTTGCCCGTGAGCTTCACCTTGTCCGCATTGATGACGATGACGAAATCACCGCAATCAACGTGGGGCGTGTAGCTGGGCTTGTTCTTGCCTCGAAGGATCTTAGCGACCTGCGATGCAAGACGTCCCAATACCTCGTTCGTCGCATCGATCACCACCCATTCTTTGGTGACGGTCGCAGCGTTGGCCGAGATAGTCTTGTAGCTTAATGAATCCACTGTTGTTTACGTTTAAATTTAACTTGTTGTAATCCTTTCCCCGCACTTTACGGGTGCGCAAAGGTACGGATATTTTTCGGTTCTACAAAAACAAATTAAATCAAATATGCAGATTTTGGCCTCTTTAATCTACATTTCCTCAAAAAATTCGGAAAGTGAAATATTGAAATAACAGCAAATGGTTTTGAAGGTACTGTCCAAAATACTCGCTTTGGTTGTTTTGATACGAGCAATATGTATCTGCGTATCAAGATACACAATCTTCCGAGAAATCTCACAAATATCCAGATTAACCTTTTGGTTGCATATCATTCCAAACGCCTGACACAGATACAACATCGACCGCAGCAAAGCATTTAATGCCGCCGCCTCTTTGTTCTTACTCGATCTCGATTGCGCACACGCACAAAAAAAGGCCGGTTTTCACCGGCCTTTAACAATCATATTGCGAAAATCTTATCCCAAGAACGAGAGCAGGATACCGGCAGCGACTGCCGAACCGACAACACCCGCCACATTGGGTCCCATGGCGTGCATCAGCAGGAAGTTCGACGGATCTGCCTTTTGGCCTTCGGCCTGCGATACGCGAGCCGCCATCGGCACGGCAGAAACTCCGGCAGAACCGATCAACGGATTGATCTTGCTACCCTCTTTGGCAAAGACGTTCATCAACTTGGCAAGCAGAACGCCACCGGCAGAACCGGCCGCAAAAGCAACGACACCAAGAATCAGAATACCCAGTGTACGGAAATTGAGGAAAGCCTCGGCCGTAGCCGTTGCACCTACTGTCAGACCCAAGAAGATCACAACAATGTTCATCAATTCGTTCTGCACCGTTTTGCTCAAACGATCTACCACACCGCACTCCTTCATCAAGTTACCAAGCATCAAACTACCGATCAGCGGCGTTGAGCTGGGAAGCAGCAGAGAGATAATCAGCGCAATAATTAACGGAAACAGAATCTTTTCGGTTTTCGACACCGGACGCAACTGACGCATCTTGATTTTGCGCTCTTTCTGAGTGGTCAACGCTCGCATGATGGGCGGTTGGATCACCGGAACGAGTGCCATATAAGAGTAAGCCGCCACCGCGATCGGGCCTAATAGTTCCGGTGCGAGCATCGAGGTCAGATAGATAGCCGTTGGGCCGTCAGCTCCACCGATAATACCGATCGAACCTGCCTCATTAGGGGCAAATCCGAGCGCATAAGCACCGAGGAAAGTCATGAAGATACCAATCTGCGCAGCAGCACCCAGCAAGAAACTCTTCGGGTTGGCAATCAGCGGGCCGAAATCGGTCATAGCACCGACACCGACAAAGATCAGACAAGGATAGATACCGAGCTTAACACCCAGATAGAGGTAATCAAGCAGGCCGGCACTATCGACAAACACATCCCAGTGCACATGTCCACCAGCAAAAAGCGACGTATGGAACATGTTGGCTCCGGGGAGGTTCGTGAGTAGCATACCGAAGGCGATCGTAAGCAGCAACAGCGGCTCAAATTTGTGTTTAATCGCCAAATAGAGTAGCAGAAACGCGACACAGATCATCATCGCACTGCCCCATCCCAAACCGGAAAAGAGCTGAATGATACCTGTCGATTCGGCAAATTTCTCCAAACTGTCGCCTAAGAAAGAGCCGGTCATCAGGAAGTTCCACATACGCCTACTCGATAACGATTAACGTATCACCCTCCATAACCGTAGCACCCTGCTGCACCAGAATCTGTTTAACGACACCGGCACTTGTTGCATCGATGTTGTTCTCCATCTTCATCGCTTCGAGAACGAGCAACGTCTGGTTGGCAGCCACTTTGTCGCCCACAGCGACCTTAATAGCTACAACCGTGCCCGGAAGCGGACATTTGATGCTGCAACCAGTAGCGGCCGAGACCACGGGACGCGGAGCGGCAGGAGTATGTACCGGTGTGATTTGTGCACTATTGGCCTCTTTGGGCGCAGGAGCAACTTGGGGTTTGGACGTTTTAGTCGTTTTCGAGCCTTCGACCTCGACCTCATAGGTTTCGCCGTTGACAACGACCTGCACCTGTGTCGAGTCAGCGTTCACCTTGTCGATCTGCACGTTGTAACTATGCCCGTTAATTTTAAGTGTGTAGTCTTTCATTGTTTTAAGTTCTATTTCCTGACAGGAAGCTGGGTTAAACCGTGAATTTTCGAATTCCAAGGCGAGTACGCCCGTTTGATGTTGAGAATGGTGAGTACTTCGGACTCTTTATCGTGCAGGTCGCCGCGATAGAGTTTCAGCACAGCGGCAATAGCCGCAATCTCCTCATCGGAGATCATCGGTTGCGGAGCGGGATCCGCAGCCGTCTTAATCACCGGATTCTTCGAAGAGAAACACGCTCCGAAGCCCTTCATGATGAAGACCAGCATCACCAACACGAAGAATACCAGACAGATGCTGATGAGCGCAACCCACAACATCTCCGACCATCCCCATTGGCGTTCTACCGCTTCGGCAACCGGCGTGATCTCGGCGATCTGCGCAAATTGCAGGAACAAAAAGTTTGTCATAATCATCTACGGGTTACAAGGGAATGTTGGAGTGTTTCTTCGACGGATTTTGCAGACGCTTGGTAGCCAATGATTGCAGGGCGCGGATCACACGGAAACGGGTGTTGCGCGGTTCAATCACATCGTCGATATAGCCGTAACGTGCTGCATTGTATGGATTCGAGAACTTATCATTGTACTCTTTCTCTTTCTCTGCCACAAATTTAGCCTTCTCTTCGGGTGATTCGATGGCAGCCAACTCCTTACCGTAAAGCACTTCAACAGCACCACTGGCACCCATCACAGCGATTTCGGCAGTCGGCCATGCGTAGTTCACGTCACCACGGATGTGTTTCGAGGACATCACGATATAGGCACCACCATAAGCCTTACGCAGCGTAACTGTCACCTTGGGAACCGTAGCCTCGCAATAAGCGAAGAGCAGTTTGGCTCCGTGAGTAATCACGCCACCATACTCCTGAGTAGTACCCGGCAGGAAACCCGGCACATCGACCAACGTCACGATCGGCAGGTTAAACGCATCGCAGAAACGCACGAAACGCGCGGCCTTGCGGCTAGCGTTAATGTCGAGCACACCAGCCATAAATTTGGGCTGGTTGGCAATGATTCCCACCGACTGTCCGTTGAAACGAGCAAAGCAGGTGATGATGTTTTTGGCATAACCGGCAGCCGATTCAAGGTACTCGCCATTATCGACAATCGCCTTGATTACTTCGGTCATGTCATAGGGCTTATTGGCACTATCGGGAATAATCTCATTGAGCGAATCCTCCAAACGGGTGATTTTGTCGGTGCAAACCGCCAGCGGAGCATCCTCCATATTGTTCTGCGGCATGTAGGAGATCAGATCACGAATCAGTTTGATGCCCTCCTCTTCGGTATCAACCGCAAATTGAGCCACACCCGATTTGGTCGTGTGCATCAAGGCTCCGCCCAACTGCTCCTGCGTAACATCTTCGCCCGTAACGGTCTTCACAACCTTCGGACCGGTGAGGAACATGTTCGAAGTCTCCTTCTTCATGATGATAAAGTCGGTCAATGCAGGCGAATAGACAGCTCCGCCGGCGCAAGGACCAAAGATGGCCGAGATCTGCGGAATGACACCCGATGCCATGACATTGCGCTGGAAGATATTGGCATATCCGGCCAACGCATTGACACCCTCCTGAATACGGGCTCCGCCCGAATCGTTCATTCCGATGCAGGGTGCACCGTTGCGCATCGCCATATCCATGACTTTGCAGATTTTGTCCGACATCGACAGCGACAACGAACCGGCCGTCACCGTGAAATCCTGTGCAAAGACATAGACCAAACGGCCATCAATCGTACCGTAACCCGTAACAACACCATCTCCGAAGGTATGGCTCTTGTCCATACCGAAATCGTAGCAACGATGTGTCACGAACATGTCGAACTCTTCGAAGCTACCTTCGTCAAGCAACATCTCGATACGCTCACGCGCCGTGTATTTTCCCTTTGCATGCTGCGCCTCGATACGTTTCGGACCGCCGCCCATGCGTGCAGTTTCGCGGTTTTCGATCAGCTTGCTGATTTTATTCTGAATTTCGCTCATAATGGGTTGGATTATTTGTTTTTATTCTCGCAAAGTTCGGTCAGAATACCCTGCGTTGACTTCGGATGCAGGAATGCAATGGTCAGCCCTTCGGCTCCCTTGCGCGGAGTTTTGTCGATCAGACGAATTCCCTGAGCCTCGGCATCAGCCAATTGCTCCTCGATGTTCTCGCAAGCGAGAGCCATGTGGTGGATACCTACGCCACGAGTTTCGATAAACTTGGCAATGGTCGACTCTTCGGAGGTCGGCTCCAACAGCTCAATTTTCGTCTGTCCCAATTTAAAAAATGCGGTACGCACTTTCTGATCGGCAACCTCTTCGATGGCATAGCACTTCAAGCCTAATACGTTTTCCCAGTAGGGAATCGCCTCATCGAGGCTCTTCACGGCAACACCAAGATGCTCGATATGTGAAACTATCATAAT
>CAYOKU010000111.1:0-5414 GCA_964404645.1 uncultured Alistipes sp. | reverse complement strand
ACCTACCACGGTAAGATTCGTTCGATCGTAGCGTTCGGTGCTTTTGTAGAGATCATGCCGGGCAAAGATGCGCTGCTCCACATCTCGGAGATCGACTATAAGCGATTCGAAACGATGGATGAGACCGGTTTGAAGGAGGGTGATGAGATTGATGTGAAACTGATCGGTATCGACCAGAAAACCAACAAACTCAAATTGTCGCGTAAGGCGTTGTTGCCCAAACCGGAAGGCTACGTGGAGCACGAACGTCGTCCGCGTCCTGACCGCGGAGAGCGTCACGGTGGCGAACGTCGCGAGCGCAAAGAGGAGTAAGTCCTGCAATCGGCAATATTTCGGAGTCGAAGGAGGGTGTGTAGAAAACCAAAATTTTCGTCCGAAATATTGCAGATTTAGCGATAGTTTTCTATATTTGTGCCATGAGTCGGAAGGCGAATTGCTCCATACGGCCGATTCATTATAGAAAAGAGCAAACGATTTAAAAATAAACACATTAATTTACCCAATTATGAAAAACTTCATGAAACTGAGCCTCGTGCTCGTAGCTGCTTCTCTCGCTTTTTCGAGTTGCAACTGCTTCAAGAAAATGGCGAAGAACCGCGATGAGGTCAAAGTGACCGTTACTCCGGAGATTCTGACGCTGAACAACGGCATCGTTGCTGCTGACATCAACGTGACCTTCCCTGTTAAGTATTACAACAAGAAGGCTGTCGTTAAAGTTACTCCCGTGATCGTATTTGAAGGCGGCGAAGTGGCTGCTGCTGCCAAATTCTATCAGGGTTCGAAAGTTGATGAGAACTACACGGTTGTTGATATGAAGAACGGTGGAAACTTCACGCAACACGTTGAGTTCCCTTACGATCCTCGCATGGACAAGTGCGCGTTGCAACTCCGTGCTGAGATCAAATGCCCCAAAGGTGCTTGCAAAGAGTTTACACTCGTAAACCTGAACACCGGTGCAATCCCGACCAAAGCACAGGCTGCCATTTTGGCTGGTAACGATGCTTCGGCTAAGGCTGCTATCGCCAAGGAGTTCGGTTTGACGGTTGCTTATGGTCTGAATACCCTGCAAAAAGATCTGAAATATGGTGATCTGATGGAGGACATGGCTAACAACTATAAGAAGGTAACCACCGTAGTTGATAAGACCGACCTGCTTTACGCGATCAACTCGGCTGTCGTTACGAAGAAGAACGAGAAGAACGCCAACCTCGGCGACTTCAAGTCTAACGTAGACGAAACCAAGAAGAACGACCGCGCCACTCAGAACATCGCTGTGAAGGGTTATGCATCGCCCGATGGTCCGGAAAAATTCAACGATAAACTTTCGAAATCGCGTAGCGAGTCGAGCAAGAAGATCGTTGCCAAACTGCTCAAAGAGTCGGGTCTGGATGTTGACGCTGCTGCTTACGGCGAAGACTGGGACGGTTTCAAAGAGATGGTTGAGAACTCGGACATCAAGGACAAGAACCTGATTCTGCAAGTATTGAGCCTCTACAACTCGCCCGCAGAGCGTGAGAACGAGATCAAGAACATGTCGGCCGTATTCGGTGAACTGAAAGAGGATATTCTGCCCCAGTTGCGTCGTTCGCAGATCGTGAACAGCACCGACATTCAGGGCAAAACCGATGCCGAGATCATGGCTGCATACCGTAACGGTAGCGAACTTTCGGTCGAGGAGTATCTCTATGCTGCTGAGGAGCTGGCTAACGGTGCCGAGGAGCAGGTTGCTATTCTGACCGCTGCTTCGAAGAAATACAACGATGCTCGTGTTTACAACAACTTGGGTGTTGCTCAGACCAAAGCCGGTGACAAAGCTGCTGCGCTGAAATCGTTTGAGAAAGCTGCCAAGATGGATTCGTCGAAGACTATGAGCAAGAACATGATTCTGGCTAACTTGGCTAACAGCAACACCGCAGAGGCTAAGAAGTATGCTGGTGCTGCTGATGCTCAGGCAAAGGCTGCTATTGCTGCTGCCGAGGGCGACTATAAGACCGCTGCCAAGGGTCTCGAAGGCTACAACGCGGCTATCGCTATGGTTCAGTCGAACGATCTGGCTGGTGCCAAGAAGGCTATCGCCAAGGATACGACTGCTGAGGCTGACTACCTGCGTGCTGTGATCGCTGTCAAAGAGGGTGATCTGAACACCGCAAAAGCTCAGTTGAAGAGTGCCGTTTCGAAGAATGCGGCTCTGGCTGAGAAGGCTGCCAAAGATATCAACCTCGAAGCTATCAAATAGTTTCCTGTGTTCAAAAAAAAGGCCTGATCCAAGTTGATCAGGCCTTTTTTTTGCTGCATATACTTCGAGAAATAGGGCGAGAAAGAGCCCTTGAATCGAATTGGACAAAATTATTTTGGTGCGAATTACCTGCATCACAAATATATTTTCTACTTTTGTAAAAAACAGTATGCTATGGAATACGCCAACCACCTGAAAGAGTACGCTCCGGCACAGAGTGCCGCGCAAGTAGACGCCGAAGTTGCCCGCATCCGTCACCTATCCGAGCAACGCAATCACCATACCGAGGTTTATAAATTTTGCTATTCCGCAATCGACCTGACCACTTTGTCGTGTAACGATTCGATTCGTTCGGTGACGGAGTTTGCACGCAAAGCAGCCTCGTTCTATCAGGACTATCCGCACATCCCCAACGTGGCATCCATCTGTGTCTATCCCTCCTTTGTCGAAACTGTCGGACTTGCCATTGATGGCACGCCGATGCGTATCACGAGCGTAGCAGGCGGTTTTCCCGCTTCGCAAACCTTTCTCGAAGTCAAGGCTCTTGAAGTGGCAATGGCCGTTGAGAATGGAGCCGACGAGGTGGATATCGTTCTCAATGTCGGGCGCATGTTGACCGGCGAATATGACGAAGCGGCCAACGAGGTGGAGGTGATTCGTCAGGAGATGGATCGAGAGGTGATCTTGAAGGTAATCATTGAGTCGGGTGCGCTGAAAACGCCCGAACTGATTCGCAATGCTTCGTTGCTTTCGATGTTTGCCGGAGCCGATTTTGTGAAGACCTCGACAGGTAAAATCGACATTGCCGCAACGCCTGAGGCTGCGGTGGTTATGTGCGAGGCTATTCGTGACTACTATCGGGCTACGGGACGTAAAGTAGGGTTTAAAGCCGCCGGAGGTGTTCGCTCGGCAGAGGATGCGGCACTATACTACACGATTGTAGAGGAGATTTTGGGCAAAGAGTGGCTGACGACCGACCTGTTCCGCATTGGAGCCTCTTCGGCCGCCAATAACCTGCTCTCGGCGATCGAGGGAACCACGGTGAAATATTTCTAATTCGTCCCGATCAATCCCCCATTTATACAAAAGCCCACCTGAATTTACTTTCAGGTGGGCTTTTGGAATATTGTGACGGGCGGTTACTCCTCGTCGGTATCGGTGTATGCTTTGAGTAGTTTGTCCTGCACATCGACCGGAACCTGCTCGTAACTCGAAAACTTCATCGTGTAGGTGGCCGAACCGGAGGTCAGCGACGAGAGCGTTGTTGAGTAACGATATAGTTCGGCCAGCGGCACAAGTGCGTTTAAACGGTCGAACCCGTTGTCGGACTCCATGCCGGCAATCATCGCGCGGCGATTCTGTAAGTCACTCATCACAGCCCCCATGTAGTCGCTCGGTACGAGGACCTCCACATTGTAGATCGGCTCCATGATTTTTGGACTGGCGTTGCGGAAGGCCTCCTTAAAGGCGTTGCGCGCGGCCAATTTGAATGAAATTTCGTTTGAATCAACGGGGTGCATCTTGCCGTCATAGACTACGACCCGGATGTCGCGGGCGTAGGATCCCGTGAGCGGTCCCTCGTCCATCTTCTCCATGATACCTTTCAGAATGGCTGGCATGAAACGGGCATCAATTGATCCGCCGACAATGGCCGAACAGAAGATCAGTTTTCCGCCCCAAGGCAGATCGTACTCCTCTTTGTTCTTGACGTTTACCACCAAATCGCCCTTGCCTGCGATCTTGTAGTTTTTGGGATCAGGCATCCCCTCGTAATAGGGTTCGATAATCAGATGTACCTCGCCGAATTGGCCGGCTCCGCCCGACTGTTTTTTGTGGCGATAATCGGCTTGTGCCACCTTGGTGATGGTCTCCCGATAGGGAATCTTCGGAGCCATATAGTCGTAGGCAAGCTTATTTTCGGTGAGAATTCGCGAACGGAGAATGTTGAGGTGGTGTTCTCCCTGACCCTGTATGATTGTCTGCTTCAACTCCTTGGAATATTCAACCAGAATGGTCGGATCTTCATACTTGGCATCGTTGAGCAGTTTGCCCAACTTCTCCTCCTCGGACTGCTCCTTGCATTTGATGGCGGCACGGTAACGTGGTTCGGGGAAGGCAATCGGCTCGATGGTGATCGGTGTTGCAGGGGCAGCGAGCGTATCGTTGGTGCGAGTTCCTTTGAGTTTCACGGTACAGCCGATGTCACCGGCTGAAAGTTCGGTTACCTTGATCCGGTTTTTGCCGGCTACGGCGAATAGTTGGGAGATCTTCTCTTTATTATTGGTTCGGGTGTTCTGCAACTCCATCCCCTCGGTAATCTTGCCGCGAATAACGCGGAAGTAGGTAATCTCTCCGATATGTTGTTCGAGCTGGCTCTTGAAGACGAAAGCGACGGTCGGTGCGGCCTCATCGGCTGCGATCTCCTGTCCATCGGTCGAACGGAAAGCGGGAGCTTTTTGAGGTCCCGGAGCTACGTTGATGATGAACTCCATGAGTCGTTTCGTGCCGATGTCGCGTTTGCCGCTGATACAGAAGATCGGCATCACCTCGCGTTTTGATACACCGATTTTCAATCCCGAACGGATGTCGTCCTGCGTCAAAGTTCCCTTTTCGAAGTAGAGTTCCATGAGAGCCTCATCATGTTCGGCGGCCATTTCGACCAACTCTTTGTTTAACTCCTGTGCCTTTTCCAACTCATCGGCCGGAATCTCCATCTCTTCGCGGTGTCCATCGTTGTCTTTGAAACGATACATCTTCATCAGCAGCACGTCGATGAAGGCATTGAATCCGGCTCCCTGATTGACCGGATATTGCACGATGACGGGTTTCACGCGTGAAGAGGCTTTGATGGCCTCGCAAGCCCCCTCAAACGAGGCTTTGTCGCCATCGAGTTGGCTGATGACGCCGATCACCGGTTTTTTCAAAATGCGGGCATAGCGTGCTTGGATCTCGCTGCCTACCTCCCAGCCTCCGTTTTGGGCGTTGAAGAGAAAGACACCGACATCCGCCACCTTGAAAGCCGAGAAGAGGCTACCGCAGAAGTCGTCCGATCCGGGGCAGTCGATGATGTTCAACTTGCGATCCATGAATTCGGTAAAGAGGATGGTCGAATAGATCGAACGCTTGTATTCGTGCTCGATATCCGTGTTGTCCGAGAGCGTGTTGTTCGTCTCGATAC
>CAYOKU010000110.1:0-5503 GCA_964404645.1 uncultured Alistipes sp. | reverse complement strand
CCGAGTTGAAACCGTCCTCATCCTTGATCAGCGTTTCGATCACGGCTTTGGTCAGTTTGGTATTGATGTTCGTCCAAACGTCGATAATCTGGTTATAACGCTCGTTGTTGGTGATAAGACCCATGTTGTAGTCCTCCATAATGGCATCCGAACGATCATAACCCTCTTGTACGAGTTTTTGCTTTTCGGCCGGAATAATCACGGCATCGAGGTTAAACGACAGACCGCCCTGGAAGGCCATCTGGTAACCCATATTCTTGATATCGTCGAGGAATGCGGCCACCTTGTCGGCTCCGGCCTTCTTCATCACCACGGCGATGATATCACGCAACGAACGTTTCGTGAGGACTTCGTTGATAAAACCGACCTCCTTCGGAACGACTTGATTGAAGAGAATACGACCCACGGTCGTCTCCTTTACCACGCGCACATAGTTGCCCGCTTCATCCACATCGTCTACCAGACACTTCACGATCGCATGCAGGTCGGCACGTTTCTCGTTGTAAGCGATGATCGCCTCTTCGGGGGCGTAGAACGTCAATCCCGAACCGACTACCCCCTTACGAGGTTTGGTGATGTAGTAAAGGCCGAGTACCATATCCTGCGAAGGGACGGTAATAGGCGCACCATTGGCCGGATTGAGGACGTTGTGCGAACCGAGCATCAGCAACTGAGCCTCCAAAATGGCAGCATTACCCAGCGGCAAGTGCACAGCCATCTGGTCACCGTCAAAGTCGGCATTGAATGCCGTACATGCCAACGGATGCAACTGCATAGCCTTACCCTCAATCAGTTTGGGTTGGAAGGCCTGAATACCCAGACGGTGCAGGGTCGGAGCACGGTTCATCAAAACGGGGTGTCCCTTGATGACATTCTCCAAGATGCCCCAAATCACCGGATCCTTGCGGTCGATGATCTTCTTCGCCGACTTAACCGTCTTCACGATACCGCGTTCGATGAGCTTACGGATTACAAACGGCTTGTACAACTCGGCCGCCATATCCTTCGGAATACCCATTTCGTGCATCTTCAACTCAGGACCGACGACGATGACCGAACGCGCCGAATAGTCGACACGCTTACCCAACAGGTTCTGACGGAAACGTCCCTGCTTACCTTTGAGCGAATCCGAAAGCGATTTGAGCGGACGGTTCGATTCATTCTTCACCGCGTTACTCTTGCGCGAGTTGTCGAAAAGCGAATCGACAGCCTCTTGCAACATACGTTTCTCGTTACGCAGAATCACCTCCGGAGCCTTGATCTCGATCAGACGTTTCAGACGGTTATTGCGGATAATCACACGACGGTAGAGGTCGTTCAAGTCGGAGGTGGCGAAACGGCCACCATCGAGCGGAACCAACGGACGCAACTCGGGCGGAATGACCGGAATCACGTTCAATACCATCCATTCGGGTTTATTCTTTCCTTCCGATGCACGGAACGACTCGATGACATTCAGGCACTTCAAAGCCTCGCTCTTACGCTGCTGCGAAGTTTCGGTCGAAGCTTTGTGACGCAGCGCATAGGACATCGTGTCCAGATCCACATCCTTCAACAGTCCGTAGATCGCTTCGGCACCCATCTGAGCCACAAATTTATTCGGATCATCGTCCGAAAGAGACTGGTTGCCCTTGGGCAATGCAGCCAACACATCGAGATACTCCTTCTCGGAGAGTGTAGCCAACCGTTCGATACCCTGCTCCGAGGCTGCGCCGGCATTGATCACGACATAACGCTCGTAGTAGATGATCGCCTCGAGTTTTTTCGACGGAATACCCAACAGGTAACCGATCTTCGATGGCAACGAGCGGAAATACCAGATGTGCACGACCGGTACGACCAACGAAATGTGGCCCATACGCTCACGCCGCACCTTTTTCTCGGTAACCTCCACACCGCAACGGTCGCAGACGATGCCTTTGTAGCGAATACGCTTGTACTTACCGCAATGGCACTCGTAATCCTTCACAGGACCGAAGATACGCTCGCAAAATAGACCGTCTCGTTCGGGCTTGTAGGTACGATAGTTAATGGTTTCGGGTTTCAGCACCTCGCCACTCGACTGCGCCATGATCTCCTCAGGCGAGGCCAAGCCGATCGAAATCTGGCTGTAACCATTATTCGGTTTATTGTCTTTGGAAATTGACATATTTCTTTGCTTTTTCTTATCCTCTAAATAGACCTTACTCCAACTTGACCGAGAGGGCCAGACCGCGAAGTTCGTGCAACAGCACGTTCATCGCCTCCGGAATACCCGGTTTCGGCAGGTTATCGCCCTTGACAATGGCCTCATAGGCCTTAGCACGACCCATCACGTCATCGGACTTGATCGTCAAAATCTCTTGCAGGATGTTGGCGGCACCGAATCCCTCCAATGCCCAAACCTCCATCTCACCGAAACGCTGACCACCAAACTGTGCTTTACCACCGAGCGGCTGCTGCGTGATCAACGAGTAGGGGCCGATTGAACGGGCGTGCATCTTATCGTCGATCATGTGTCCCAACTTCAAGAAGTAGGTTACACCCACCGTAGCCGGCTGGTCGAAACGCTCGCCCGTACCACCGTCATAGAGATAAGCACGACCGCTGTGCGGCAATCCAGCTTTGGCTGTGAACTCGTTGACCTGATCGAGCGAAGCACCATCGAAAATCGGAGTGGCAAATTTGACACCCAACTCACGACCGGCCCAACCCAATACGGCCTCGTAGATCTGCCCCAAGTTCATACGCGAAGGCACACCCAGCGGGTTCAGACAGATATCAACGATTGTTCCATCCTCCAAAAAGGGCATATCCTCATCGCGCACGATACGCGCCACGATACCTTTGTTACCGTGACGTCCGGCCATCTTGTCACCCACCTTCAACTTACGTTTCTTGGCGATGTAGACCTTGGCCATCTGGATAACACCCGTCTGCGGCAACTCGTCACCGTTAGTCAGATTATACTTCTCACGCTTGATGGCCGCATCGGCCTTCTTCCATTCGATCGTATAGTTGTTGATCGTAGCCTCAATCAGCGCGTCAATGTGTGCATCACCGGTCCATTTGCAGGCACCAAGGCTGAGATAACCCATGACTACACCGCTCTTCTCGTCGGTCGATTTATGCGCCAACTCATCGAGTAACTTCTGCGTAAACTTCGTTCCGGCAGGATAGATCTCCACCCCGAAGTAATCGCTGATGCCAACCGTGGTTTTACCTTGCAACAGTGTCCAGAGCTTACCCACCAACACCTTGGTCAGTTCAGCAATCTGTCCGGCAAACTTCTCATCGAGCTTGTCAAGTTGCGCCTTTTCAGCCGCCTTGCTCTTCTTGCCCTCTTTGCCGGCACGGCTATACAATTTAGTGTCAATCACCACACCGTGCAACGATGGCTGTGCTTTGAGCGAAGCATCCTTCACATCACCGGCCTTATCGCCGAAGATTGCGCGAAGTAACTTCTCCTCCGGCGAGGGATCGCTCTCGCCCTTCGGGGTAATCTTACCGATCAGGATATCACCCGGATGCACATTGGCTCCGATACGGATCACACCGTTTGCATCGAGATCCTTCGTGGCATCCTCCGATACATTCGGAATATCCGACGTCAACTCCTCGACACCACGTTTGGTATCACGCACCTCCATGATATACTCATCAATGTGAATAGAGGTGTATATATCTTCGCGCTGAATACGCTCCGAGATCACGATAGCATCCTCGAAGTTATACCCCTTCCAAGGCATGTATGCCACCTTCAAGTTCCGCCCCAGTGCCAACTCACCGCACTGTGTCGAGTAACCCTCCGTCAGGATCTGCCCCTTGACCACTTTGTCACCCGTCAAAACAACCGGACGCAACGTAATCGAGGTATTCTGGTTGGTGCGACGATAACGCGGCAAAGTATAAGTAGTCACTTCGGGATCGAACGAGGTCAACACCTCATCCTCCGTCCGCTCGTATTTGATCTGAATCTTGGTCGCATCGGCAAAGGTCACCTCACCGTCACGATCTGCCACAATCTGAATGCGGCTATCCATAATCATATCCTTCTCGATTCCTGTGCCGACAATCGGAGCCTCCGGATTAACCAAAGGAACCGCCTGACGCATCATGTTCGAGCCCATCAACGCACGGTTGGCGTCATCGTGCTCCAAGAAGGGGATCAAGCTGGCAGCGATTGATGCAATCTGGTTAGGCGCAACGTCCATCAAATGCACCTCATCGGCAGTGACTACGGGGAAGTCAGCTCCCTCACGAGCCTTGATACGCTCCGGCATCAGGAAATTACCCAACTCATCAATCGGCGTATTCGCCTGAGCTGCAACTAATTCCTCCTCCTCTTCAGCCGAGTAATAGTGAATATGAGCATTGTCCATATCGACCTTGCCGTTCTCCACCTTGCGATAGGGTGTTTCGATAAATCCCATCGGCGAGATCTTCGCATAGACACACAACGATGAGATCAGACCGATGTTCGGACCCTCCGGCGACTCAATCGGGCAGAGGCGACCGTAGTGGGTGTAGTGTACGTCTCGCACCTCAAAACCGGCACGATCACGCGACAGACCACCGGGGCCGAGTGCCGACAGACGACGCTTGTGCGTAATCTCCGACAGAGGATTGATCTGATCCATAAACTGCGAGAGCTGCGAAGTACCGAAGAACGAATTAATCACCGAAGAGAGCGTCTTGGCGTTAATCAAATCAACCGGAGTAAACACCTCGTTATCACGCACATTCATACGCTCACGGATAGTACGTGCCATCCGCACGAAACCTACCGAGAACTGGTTCGACAACTGCTCACCCACCGTGCGGACACGACGGTTCGACAGGTGGTCGATATCATCGACATCTGCCTTCGAGTTGATCAGTTGAATCAAATATTTAATGATGGCAATGATATCCTCACGTGTCAACGTGCGAATAGCCGGATCTGTATCCAGACCCAGTTTCTTGTTGATGCGGAAGCGACCTACATCGCCCAAATCGTAACGTTTATCCGAGAAGAACAACTTCTCGATCACGTCGCGAGCCGTTGCCTCATCGGGCGGCTCCGAAGCGCGCAACTGTCTGTAAATATAGACAACAGCCTCTTTCTCGGAGTTGCAGGGGTCTTTCTGCAAAGTATTGTAAATGATCGAGAAGTCGATACCCGACAGACTCTCCTTGTGCAGCAGAATCGTTTTGGCTCCACTTTCGACAATCTGGTCGATGTGATCCTCTTCGAGTACTGTTTCGCGATCAACGATTACGTTATTACGCTCGATGGACACCACCTCGCCCGTATCCTCATCCACGAAATCCTCGACCCAAGTCGAAAGGACACGTGCAGCGAGTTTACGTCCGACAGCCTTTTTCAAATTGGCTTTGTTGACCTTCACCTCATCGGCAAGATCAAAAATCTCCAAAATTTGCTGATCGGCTTCGAATCCGATTGCACGCAAAAGCGTAGTAACCGGTAACTTCTTTTTACGGTCGATGTAGGCATACATCACGTTGTTGATGTCCGTAGCGA
>CAYOKU010000109.1:0-5512 GCA_964404645.1 uncultured Alistipes sp. | reverse complement strand
TTGTAAGGATTTTAAAGTATTATATAATTATGCTATTGAATATCTGATTTCATTTTCATCGAGATAGCCCACCAACGATTTGGTCAAACTGATCTTATGCGTTTTCGAGAACAGTCGCACCGCCACATTGTTAGCCGGATCATAGACATTGATCCGCAACAAGGTTTCGCCTTTTGACTCTCGAACTTTTGCCGATAGTTCGCGAATTAAAGTTTCGGTAACATCACCCACCGGAAGTTGCACATGCATCTCCTTAATCATCGAGTCGCGCATCTCGGAAAGTTGAACGATCGAGGTGATTTTAAATTCGAGAATCGCATCGTTGTAGGGACGGGACTGCACTTTTCCGCGAATAAACAAAAAGTAATCCGTAAATAAAAATTTTCGGAAATTTTCATAATCCTTGCCGAATAACGCAAAATCGAATGAGCCGTTATAATCCTCCAAGGTAAATTTACCCCACGGCTTACCGGTTTTGGTCATTAGATTCTGTACGCCGGTAACCATGCCCGCTATGGCAATCTCTTGCCCTTTGAGCGCATCAAGATTTCCTAAATCGGTCACCTGCACTTTACACATATGGCGGATGATGATTTCGTACTCATCGAGCGGATGCGCCGAGAGATACAGGCCGATCATTTCTCGCTCTTTGTTGAGCGTTTCCAACTGTCCCCAATCCAGACAAACAGGTACCGAAGGGCGTTGAATATCCACCTGACCAGTATCACCGCCAAATAAGCTCTGCTGTGCATTGCTCTTTTCGCTCTGGAACCGCTGCCCGTAACGCGAAAGCATCTCTATGTAGCTCAGTCCCGATGCATCGGGGGCGAAGAATTTACTGCGATGAAAACCCGATATGCCGTCAAATCCACCAGCATAAGCGATGTTTTCCAGACATTTGCGATTAACCACCGTGTAGTTCACCCGCTCCATAAAGTCATAAATATCGGTAAATCGACCGTTTTTATCGCGCTCTTCCACGATACTTGCCACCGCCGCTTCACCGACCCCCTTGATAGCAGCCAGTCCGAACCGGACATCACCTGCTCGGTTGGCTGCGAAATTGTTCATTGATTCGTTGATATCCGGCCCCAGCACCTTGATCCCCATGCGCGCACATTCGTTCATGTAGGTGGTCAGCGTTTTGATATCCGCCAAATTTCGGCTTAACAATGCCGCCATATACTCCGAAGGGTAGTTGGCTTTGAGGTAAGCGGTCTGATAAGCGACCCACGAATAACAGGTTGCGTGCGATTTATTGAAGGCATACGATGCGAATTTCTCCCAGTCGCCCCAGATCTTCTCCAACACCTTCGGGTCATGGCCGTTCTTTTTGCCACCTTCGATAAATTTGGGTTTTAGATGATCCAGCTTGTCTTTTAGCTTTTTACCCATCGCCTTACGCAATGTGTCGGACTCTCCGCGCGTAAAATTTGCCAAGAGTCGCGACAACAGCATGACCTGCTCCTGATAGACCGTAATACCATAGGTATCTTTCAGATACTTCTCCATGACCGGAATATCATAAACGATCGGTTTGCGGCCATGCTTACGATCTACAAAGTCGGGAATATAATCCATCGGCCCCGGACGATAGAGGGCATTCATGGCTATCAAATCCTCGAAGGTCGAAGGTTGCAACTCACGCAGGTATTTCTGCATACCGGCCGACTCGAACTGAAACGTCCCCACCGTGCGACCTTCGCTGTATAGCTGATAGGTAGCCGGGTCGTTGATGATCGTAAAATCATCTATATCGACCACCTTGCCGCACGTTTGTTTGATATTGGCCAGCGCATCCTTGATGATCGAGAGGGTTTTCAGCCCCAAAAAGTCCATCTTGATCAACCCCGTATCTTCGATCACCGAACCTTCGTATTGCGTGACAAGCATCTTCTCGCCACTCTCCTTATCATCGGCAGTTGAAACAGGGACCCAATCGGTGATATCATCTCGGCAGATAATCGTACCACAAGCATGTACACCCGTATTGCGGACGTTACCTTCGAGCATTTTGGCGTATCGTATCGTATTTCCTAAAATCGGATCAGGCGACTTCTCGGCATCTTGCAACTCCGGAATGGCTGCAATTGCATTGGGCAGGTTCATTTTTTTGCCATCGGGGAGCTTGTCCGGTATGAGTTTACACAGTCGGTCGGACTCCGATAGCGGCAGCTTCTGTACACGTGCCACATCTTTTACCGCCAATTTAGTGGCCATCGTACCGTAGGTAATGATATGTGCCACCTTCTCTTTGCCATATTTTTGTGTTACCCAATTGAGCACACGTCCGCGGCCGTCATCATCGAAATCGACATCAATATCGGGTAACGAGATACGATCGGGATTCAAGAAACGTTCAAACAGCAGGTCATAGGCAATGGGGTCGATCTGGGTGATTCCCAGACAGTAGGCGACCGCCGATCCGGCAGCCGAACCACGTCCCGGGCCAACCGACACATCCAACTCCTCGCGGGCGGCACGAATGAAATCCTGCACGATGAGAAAGTAGCCCGGGAAACCCATGGTCTTCATCACGTGCAACTCGAAGATCAGTCGCTCCTCGACCTCTGCCGGCAAAGGGTCACCATACCGTTTTCGAGCACCATCAAAAGCGAGTTTTTTCAGATAGTCGGCTTCGAGTTTAATACGATACAACTTATCGTAACCGCCTAATTTCGAGATTTTTTTATCGCCTTCCTCTTTCGAAATGATGATATTTCCATGCTCATCTTGTGTGAATTCGTCAAAGAGATCCTGCTCACTCAGTCTTTCGCGATACTGCTCCTCCGTTCCGAACGATTCGGGAATTGAGAAGGTCGGCATGATCGGCGCATGGTCGATCGAATAGCACTCCACTTTATCGCACACCTCCACGGTATTTTGCATCGCTTCGGGTTGGTCGCCGAAGATAGCGGCCATCTCGGCTCGTGTCTTCATCCACTCCTGTTTGGAGTAGAGCATACGATTCGGATCATCCAAGTCACGTCCGGTCGAGAGGCAGATCAAGCGATCATGCGCCTCGGCATTATCTTCGTTCACAAAGTGCACATCGTTGGTACATACCAACTTAACACCAAACTTCTCCGAGTACTCTGTGAGTTTGGCGTTGACTTTGAGCTGCATGCCGTAGGCCTCATGGTTGGCGCGTTCCACGGTTGCCTTATGCAACTGCAACTCCAAATAGTAGTCTTCGCCAAAGAGGTTTTTGTACCATTGTATCGCCTCCTCAGCCGCCGAATAATCATCATTGGTAATCCTCTTCGGAACCTCACCTCCCAAACAGGCCGAGCAACAGATCAACCCTTCGTGGTATTTTTCGATTTGCGAGCGATCGGTACGCGGTCGCATGTAGAAACCCTCCGTCCATGCGGTGGACACGATCTTAATCAGATTGTGGTAACCCTTCTCATTCTTGGCCAGTAGGATCAAGTGAAAACCGCTCTGATCCTCCTTGCCCTCTTTTAGGCGCAGCTCTCGACGAGCCACATATACTTCGCATCCGATAATCGGTTTGAAAGCCAATTTACGGCGCAGTTCATAGATACGCGCCTCATTCTTCTCCTTGGTCTTGGCACGATCCTCGCCTTCGACTTCAAAAGTTCCCGCATCGAGTCCAATATTTTGGCTTTCTAACTTCTTAATTTCGTCTTTAAATCCGCCTTTCTTCTTATTGACATAGTTGATAAACTCCTTGATTCCAAACATGTTGCCGTGATCGGTAACGGCGATACCGGGCATATCGTCGCTCATTGCCTTGTCAACGAGTCGGGCAATTGCGGCTTGGCCATCGAGGATTGAGTATTGCGTATGTACGTGAAGATGGACGAATTCGGGCATTTTTCTAATTTTTACTGTCTACAAAAATAGGTAAAAATTGCGGGATAAGAAACGAAAAGCAGAGGAAGAAAATGTTAATTTTAAAATCCCTCCTCTATTCCAGTTTGTTGCGATGTACCCCTCCCAATTATTTAGTGGAATACTCTTGATCGGTTGATTTTCTCAAAAATGATAAGGTTATTCATCTATTGTTTTTGATAATATTTTGTACCGAGATGATAATGCTTATAAGCATGACCATCTCTATTTTTGCAAACAAAAACGATTTATGTATAATCATTATCGCCTAATTTATATATAAAATACAATTAAAACACAAATTCCACTATCTTTAAAGGGGGATTAAACAATTAATAATAAGATGATTATATGATTTCGACAAAAAGGGATGAGCGAATTATCGACCGATGTAGAGAATCGAATACCGATTTTAAGCAGAATAAAGTCCTGTTTCTACCTGTTTCTGCATGTGTTTTTCCCCTCTTTTTTTGTGCTAATTATTTGGTATTCTCGCATTTTCGTTTAAACACACACACACACACACACACACACACACTTGACAACACACCATCTACTTTTATCATCGCGCGTGATGTAGTTCTTTTTATTAAAGTTTGCAAGAGGATCAGCTCTTTTTGCGAACTTTTGTTATTACTACCTATGCACGATAGGCCAATGCGGACACGCGATAGACCTTACCCACAAAGATTCATACTCCATTCTATAAATTCAATCATAAAGATCTATGGCTATTAATTATTTGAAAGAACATACCTCGTGCATTTACTACACCCATCAAGTCGCATTTGGCTTCAAAATTTTCGAAGTAGAGAAAAGTGATAAGCCCCACGAGGTCGCAGAAAAGGCAAATTATATTCTCTTTGTCTTGGAGGGATGCGTTCGGCTGCGCTGTAACGAATTCAATATGACGGTGAATGCCGGAAATATGGTTTTCATACACCGCAATTGCCTCGTAGAATACAAAAATCTCGACGATAGTAAATATATTATTGCTTATTTCGAGAGTATTAACCAATTATGTGCTAAAAATGCTCTTGCTTCATTAGTAGAGTACAAACGTCAAACGACTTACGAAATTAAACCGTTCCCTATTCGCGAGGAGTTGCAGATGTACCTTACACCGCTTGCCCACTTTCTAAAAGACGGGGCCAACTGTAAACAACTACATGATATTAAACTACAAGAGCTGTTTTGGATTTTCAGAGCCTATTACACCAAAGAGGAGTTGGCTTCGTTCCTCTATACCATCATCGGAGCAGCACACGATTTTAGATATAAGGTGCTTGATAACTATTCCCATGCAACGACCGTACAGGAGTTAGCGGGTATGTGCGGCATGTCGGTAGTTACCTTCAAGCGGCAGTTTGTCGAGGAGTTTGGCGAAATACCTTCGACTTGGTTGCAGAAGCGGTTGAGCAGTTTTATTACCTTTCGACTTGCCGATCGGTCGGTACCCCTTAAACAGATTATCGAAGAGTTGCATTTCTCGTCACTTCCCAATTTCGTCCGTTTTTGCAAAAAATATTTGGGCGAAACCCCCGGTGAGATCCGTCGCAAAATGAATTTGGAGAATATTCACCTCAATTTATAAAGCATCTTTTCGATTTTGATAATTTAATGATCGAATCAGAGAGCCAAAAAGAAAAACATT
>CAYOKU010000108.1:0-5882 GCA_964404645.1 uncultured Alistipes sp. | reverse complement strand
ACAGGCTATGGTGATCAGACGAAGGGTTACCTGCTCTCATCCACCGCGCCCGAATCGGGCAAATGTGCCTGCCTGAGCTATACGGCCACCACCGCCCCTCAATTGGCAACCCTCTCGACTGCATTCGGAATTTCGGTCAGGTGTGTGAAGAATTGAGCGATTATTGTAGTCGCCATGTCGCAACAAAACAGCAGGGAATCGTCGCGATTGCCTGCTGCCCCCGGAGGTGTTGCCCTCCTAAAACTACTAACCCAAACTTAAATAAATGAAGAAACCTCACTGCGGTTGCTGAGCCGCAGATGCCTATACAAGAACAAATCCTATGCCAAACTGTGATTTATGCAGGGCGAGGCTGTGCCGTTGTAGAAAAAGGATGATTTGTTGTATGTTTCTTAATAATATAAGCTATCTTTGCCCTTGCAAAGTTCCCCATTGGGGGATCAAAAGGGAATGCCGTGTAAATCGGCAACAGTTCCCGCTGCTGTAAGTTCCGCCCAGAGAGGCTGTTGTTGCGGTATTCTTGGCCACTGATCGAACGATCGGGAAGGCTCCGCAATAGGAATAAGTCAGAAGACCTGCTTTGCGCCGGAAGGTTGATTTTTTCTGCGGAGAACGGAATCACCGATTTTTTACGAGCCTTATGGCTTGAACAGCAGCCTGTTTTCTGTCGTTAAAATCACCTTCGGACAAACTTTCTACGGATGAATGAAAAGTTTGCCGGAGCGCTTATCTTTGTGGGTGACTTCTGTTTGCTGCGCGATTCTGTTGAAGTTTGTCATGCTGGGTGGTACCTAACCATTAATATTTATAGTATGATGAAACAACTTTTGTATGCAGGGCTTGCTGTTCTGCTGATTGTCGGATGTAAGGACAACGATCCGGAGATTGGATCGAGTCCATCGGAACCGTTGCAGCAGAAAATTACACAACTTAATCAAGAGCTAAAACTTCGTCAACAACTTGTCTCAAAGGTATCAACAGGCGTTGTTGTCCAATTCGAACGGTCGCAGACCGGAGTTGTGCTGACCTTTGATGACGGAACGGTTGTGACGTTACCCTTGTCAAATGGGGGTACGCCACTTATCGGAACCAAGTCGGAAGAAGGGGTAAGCTATTGGACTTTTACGTCTGGTGATAAAACGGCTTGGCTGACTGATGGTGTAGGAACTCGATTTTTGGTCAAGGAGGCTGCACCGCTGATCAGTGTCGATAAAGAGGGGTATTGGTGTGCACAGAGAGAAGCGTCACAAGCGGCATGGCGAATTGTGAATGCCGACAAAGAACCGGTTCTGGCGGTTGAAACGGTCAATGTTGCCCAAATTAAGCAAGCCGAAGCGACAAACGGAGCTGTTACGATTACTTTTAGTGATGGTGATGTGCTGCACTTCGGGTTCCCGACTGACCTGAGTACCGAAGGGACCGCCAATTGCTATGTGGTGCAACATGCCGGACCTTATAGTTTCAAGGCATCGGTACGCGGAAACGGAAAGGGCGATGTGGCCTCTTGTGGTTTTGATCCTCAGATTGAGGTCGGTGAGGGGCTGACGGCTGATTGGCTATGGACGACAGATCGCGATTTGGTGTCGGAGGTTCGTTACGATGCTACCTCTCGCACGATTCGCTTTACGGCCAGCGAAAAATCTGGGAATGCGCTGTTGGTTTTAGTAAAAGGAGATCAGATTGTCTGGAGCTGGCATATTTGGGTAGTAGGAGAGCTTTCGGCGGTTAATTACGCCAATGGTGCGGCCTTTATGGATCGAAATCTGGGTGCAATGAGTGCCGAAGCGGGTTCGCAAGAGGCTTATGGTTGCTATTACCAATGGGGGCGCAAAGATCCGTTCTATGGTGGGCAGACCACCGAAACTTCGGCTACGGCATTTGCTGAGGCGAAGAGATTGACCGTGGTCAACGAAAAATATGCCGCGATGACTTGGGTGGCCGCAACCGGTGAATTCTCGACAGCGGAGTATGCGGCAGCGCATCCGATGACCTTTTTATATAACAAAATGAGTGCGAATACGGTGTATGATTGGCTGATTAAACCGGTCAAAACATTGTGGTCTGCAACGAAAACATTGAATGATCCCTGCCCGGTGGGGTATCGCGTGCCCACGATGGATCAGTGGAGTGACCTCGAATCGGGTAATAATTATATCAGCGGTGTATCTGATTGGGATGGAGTTAAATACGGTATGACCTACACGCACGGTGGTGTGACGACGTGGTATCCGGCGCAAGGCTACCGCAACCAAAATTCGGGTAGTCTGGTAGGACTTGGAACTACACGATCGGGAAATTATTGGTCGGTGGAGCCCGAAGTTGCTACCTCCAAATTTTTCTATTTCCAGAAGAAGTTGACATCAAGCAGCGGTTCAATCAACCGAGGCTTGGATAAAAACCGAGCTTTCGGTTATTCGGTGCGTTGCTGCAAAGAGAAATAATCGACCCTGTTGGCCGACACATCGTTATTAAAGGTAAAAAATCCTCTCTAATTGATTTTAGAGAGGATTTTTTCGTATCAGAGGCCGAACGCCAAGACCGTGTGCTTCAAAGTTGTGCCGTTCTGTATTGGGCAGGGTTAGACAAAAACACCGGTATAGGTCGAGGGTGACAATTCGCGCAATTCGGCTTTGACCGATTCGGCAACATCGAGCGTTTCGATAAATGCCGCGATCGACTCGGCCGTGATGTGGGCATTGGTGCGGGTGAGTGCTTTGAGTGCTTCGTAGGGTTTTGGAAAGCCTTCGCGGCGCAGGATAGTTTGGATACCCTCGGCCACTACTGCCCAATTGTTCTCTAAATCGCGGTCGAGAGCGTCTCGATTGAGGATCACTTTGTTGAGTCCTTTCAATAGCGAGCGTAGGGCGATCATCGTATGTCCGACCGGCACGCCGATGTTGCGCAGTACGGTCGAATCGGTCAAATCACGTTGCAGACGCGACAGCGGCAGTTTCGACGATAGGTGCTCATAGATGGCATTGGCAATGCCGAAGTTGCCTTCGGCGTTTTCGAAGTCGATCGGATTGACTTTGTGCGGCATGGCACTCGAACCGACCTCTCCGGCTTTGATCTGCTGTTTGAAGTACTCCTGCGAGATGTACATCCACATATCGCGGCAGAGGTCAATCAAAATGGTGTCGATGCGTTTGAGATTGTCGAAGATGGCAGCCAGATTGTCGTAATGCTCAATCTGGGTGGTGTATTGCGAGCGACAAAGCCCCAGCGTTTCGTTGACGAAACGGTTGGCGAATGCGATCCAGTCGTATTGCGGATAGGCGGCGTGGTGTGCGTTGAAATTGCCGGTAGCTCCGCCGAATTTGGCCGGTACGGCGATGTCGTGTAACATCGAAAGTTGTTTTTCGAGTCGTTCGACATAGACCATGAACTCTTTCCCGAGGGTGGTCGGGGAGGCGGGCTGGCCATGGGTGCGAGCCAACATCGGAACATCGTGCCACTCCTGCGCCATGGCCGAGAGTTTGTCGCGCAACTCTTCGATCGCCGGATAGTAAACTCCCGTCAGTGCATCTTTGAGCGTGAGTGGTATGGAGGTGTTGTTAATATCCTGCGAGGTAAGGCCAAAGTGGATAAACTCCTTATAATCGCACAATGCGAGTGCATCCATCTTCTCTTTGAGGATATATTCGATCGCTTTGACGTCGTGGTTGGTTGTCGCCTCGATCTGCTTAACGCGCTCGGCATCGGTGGCCGAAAAATCGGTGTATAGCGCACGTAAGGCCGTAAATTTTGCGGGGTCAACCCCTTTGAGCTGCGGTAATGGCAGCTCACACAAGGCGATGAAATATTCGACTTCGACACGGATTCGGTAACGAATGAGTGCCTGTTCCGAAAAATAATCGGCCAGATTTTCCGTTATAGTACGGTAGCGACCGTCAATGGGTGAAATTGCGGTAAGTTTATTGAGCATGGTAATTGTGATTTACTTTTCCGCCGCCAAAATTACGACAATTAATTGAAATACGCATATTTTTCGCTACCTTTGTAGGATTGAAAACTGAAAACTAACATGAAATTTCTGCTGGCTATCATCGACGCACTGATTAGTTTCGTGCAGCGCAATCCGCTCACGGTGCTTATCATTCTTATTCTGGCCATCGGTGCTCCGGCACTGCTGAAAGGAATTGCTGTTTTTATACTGTATCTGTTTATGGGATTTATGCTGCTTGTTGTTGCGCTGATTTTCTTCATGCGTTGGCGTCTTGGTAAAATGCGCAAACAAATGGAGGAGCAGTTCGGCGGCGAATATCGTCAGCGAGGTGGTGCGGGGTGGCCGTTTGGTGCTCCTCGCCAAGAGCCGGCCGGTCGCGAAGGCGATGTAAAGATCTACAAGACCAACGAAACGCCCGAAAAAAAGGTGTCGAGTCAGGTCGGCGATTATGTCGAATTTGAGGAGGAGAAATAGATCTATCAATTGTGATTCGAACGAGGTGGAATGCTGAAAATTTTTGAACTAATAGGTCGCTATTTTTTGTTGATGAGAAAGGTCTTTTCTCGTCCTGAAAAGGCTGCGATCTACCGACGACGTATCGTCTACGAGATGGATGCGTTGGGTGTCAATTCGATCGGGTTGACGGCTATTATCTCGATCTTTATCGGAGCTGTTATTACCCTGCAAATGTGCATCAACTTGGACTCTCCTTTTATCCCCCGTTCGTTGGTGGGTTATGCCACACGCGAGACTATGATTCTCGAATTCTCTTCGACGGTCGTGGCATTGATTCTGGCCGGAAAGGTCGGATCGAGTATCGCCTCGGAGATCGGTACGATGCGGATTACCGAACAAATTGATGCGTTGGAGATCATGGGAGTTAATTCGGCCTCGTACCTTATTTTGCCGAAGATTATTGCTGCGGTGATCTTTTTTCCGCTGCTTACGATTTTGAGCATTCTGATCGGTATTTTCGGCGGTTGGATGATCGCCTATGCCACCGACATCATGATTCCGGCCGACTATATTGATGGCATCTTGATCGACTTCAAATCCTATTCAATCGTCTACTCGCTCATCAAGGCCTCTGTGTTTGCTTATATTATCACCTCGATCTCGGCTTTCTACGGTTATTACGCCAAAGGAAATTCGCTCGAAGTTGGCACGGCCTCAACACGCGCCGTGGTGGCCAGTTCGATCGTGATCATGATCTTCAACCTCATTTTGACCCAAATTCTGTTGATATGATACGAGCCGACCATCTTGTTAAGTCGTTCGACGGCCGCACGGTGCTCGACGATATCTCCGTGGAGTTTGAAACCGGAAAGACCAATCTCATTATCGGGAAAAGCGGCTCGGGTAAGACCGTATTGCTCAAAAGTCTGGTAGGTCTTCATGAAATTGATTCGGGCGCGGTGTGGTATGACGATACTAACTTTACGGAGCTTGGATTTCGTGATCGCAAATCGATTCGCAAACACATCGGCATGATTTTTCAGGGAG
Organism: uncultured Alistipes sp.; assembly: GCA_964404645.1. Taxonomy (GTDB): domain Bacteria; phylum Bacteroidota; class Bacteroidia; order Bacteroidales; family Rikenellaceae; genus Alistipes. The sequence goes on along the minus strand of CAYOKU010000108.1, from coordinate 433 downwards.
GAGCTTTACTGGACTCTTCGACCGTCGAGGAGAACGTTAGACTGCCGCTCGACCTATTTACTAATCAGAGCGAGGCCGAGAAGTTGGATCGTGTCAACTTCTGTTTGCAGCGGGTGCGGTTGGAAGAAGCCAATCGCCTCTATCCGGCCGAGTTGTCGGGAGGCATGATTAAGCGGGTGGCCATTGCTCGTGCGATTGTGCTCAATCCGCGCTATCTCTTTTGCGATGAGCCGAATTCGGGGCTCGATCCGCAGACGTCGATCGTGATCGACAATCTGATCCACGAAATTACGCAGGAGTACGGCATTACAACGATCGTCAATACCCACGACATGAACTCAGTGATGGAGATCGGCGAGAAAATTGTATATATCCACGAAGGTCACAAGTGGTGGGAAGGAACCAAAGACGACATTCTGCACGCCAACAACCC
>CAYOKU010000107.1:0-5943 GCA_964404645.1 uncultured Alistipes sp. | reverse complement strand
GATATCAAGTCCTTTGATCTGATCTCGAATCTGCACCAGTACCGGATCATCCAGCTGGAACATCGAGAGTTGCACATTTTGCGGCAGACCGCTGTCGGCAGCTTCGCGCACAGTTTGAGCCGTAGGCTTTTTACCGCGGTCTTTCATGCTTCGGCTCGGCACAATTTCGTTATTACCGTATACCAATTCAAGGTTGCGCAAAATCTCACTGGCGCGCGACACAATTGACTGAGGCATTCCGGCCATACGCGCCACATGGATACCGAACGAATGCTCCGTACCTCCCCGTTCCAGTTTTCGCAGAAAGACGATCTGATTATCAATCTCCTTGACAGCTACATGGTAATTCTTGACACGAGGGCACATCTGCTCCATCTCATTAAGCTCATGATAGTGTGTTGCGAAAAGCGTTTTTGCATGGGCAGTCGGATGATTATGCAGGTACTCCACCATTGCCCATGCAATCGAAATACCATCGTAAGTACTTGTACCTCGGCCAATTTCATCAAGCAAAACGATACTTCGATCCGAAATATTATTGAGAATACTGGCCGATTCGAGCATCTCAACCATAAAGGTAGATTCCCCCTGCGAAATATTGTCGGATGCTCCTACACGAGTGAAAATTTTATCTACAACTCCGATATGCGCTGCCTTTGCCGGCACAAATGATCCCATCTGCGCCATAAGGATAATGAGTGCTGTTTGACGCAACAAGGCCGACTTACCAGACATATTAGGACCCGTTATCATCATGATTTGTTGCTGTTTATCATCCAGCATCACATCGTTGGGGATGTACTCTTCGCCCACAGGCATCAGCGTTTCTATGACCGGATGCCGTCCTTGGGTAATTTCAATACGACTTCCCTGATCAAGTACCGGACGCACATAGCGACGTTCGCAAGCCAACCGAGCAAACGATTGCAGGCAATCAATTCGCGCAATAGCGGCCGCATCGCGCAACAAAACGGTGAGGTGGCTGCAAATGAAGGTAACTATTTCAGCATAAATACGCTGCTCTATGACCAACATTTTCTCTTCCGCACCGAGAATCTTCTCCTCATACTCCTTCAACTCTTCGGTGATGTAACGCTCCGCATTCGCGAGTGTCTGTTTGCGAATCCACGTTTCAGGCACTTTATCCTTGTGGGCATTGCGTACCTCGATGAAATAGCCAAATACATTATTGAAGCTGATTTTCAGCGAAGGAATACCGGTTAATTCACTTTCTCGTTGCTGAATACGAGCCAAATAGTCCTTTCCATGCAGGGCAATCCGTCGCAAATCGTCCAGTTCAACATCGACACCATCTGCAATAACACCTCCCTTTACGATCTGATTATTCGCTGGATCGGGATAAATCTCACGCGCCAACCGTTCGCGTACCTCCGTCAAAACGTCAATTTGATCGGCCAACGTATGAAGTTGGGTGTTATCGGTTGACTCCAAGGCGGCTTTTAGCGTTTCAACAGCCGTCAACGAGTTCTTCAACTGCACCAACTCACGTGGAGTAACTCTCTGTGCTGCAATACGTGATGCAATGCGCTCCAAATCGCCGATTAACGACACCTGCTCGCGAACTACATCGGTCAACTCTGCATCTTTTGAAAAGTACTCCACCACATCCAATCGCTCATTGATCCGCGCAGGATCTTTGATCGGCATAGCGATCCAACGTTTCAGCAGACGCCCTCCCATAGGGGTCAATGTACGGTCGATGACATCGGCAAAACTACACTTTTCGCGAGCACCATTCGATGAAAAAAGTTCAAGATTACGAATCGTAAATTTATCAACCCAGACATAATCATTCTGATCGATACGGGCAATTGAGGTAATGTGCCCTGTGTCACGATGCTCCGTAAATTCAAGGTAGTAAAGAATCGCACCTGCCGCCGAAATTCCGCTGGTCAGATGATCAATGCCGAACCCTTTCAACGACTTTGTCCCGAACTGTTTACATAATTTTTCGCGATTGACCTCCTCGGAGAAGACCCATTCATCGAGCCGATAGGTGTAGAGTCGCGCTCCAAACGAATTCGAAAAACGATCTTCACAACCCCGTTGATAAAGTACCTCCTTGGGAGCAAGATTCGAGATTAGTTTATCGACATAACTATCCGTTCCCTCGGCCACGTAGTATTCACCAGTCGAAATATCAAGAAATGCCACTCCGGTTGTCTGACGACCAAAATAGACCGAAGCCATGTAATTGTTCTCCTTGTTGGCCAGAATATTATCGCCAAGCACAACCCCCGGAGTCACCAATTCGATTACGCCGCGTTTGACCAGTCCTTTGACTGTTTTCGGATCTTCCAGCTGTTCGCAAATCGCGACTCGCTCACCAGCTCGCACTAATTTAGGCAGGTAAGTATCCACCGCATGATGCGGGAAACCAGCCAGTTCAACATAACTGGCAGCCCCATTAGCACGACGAGTCAGCGTAATACCCAGAATGCCGCTCGCTTTGATGGCATCATCGCCAAATGTTTCATAGAAATCTCCTACCCGAAAAAGCAATATTGCATCGGGATGCACCGCCTTCATGGCATAATATTGCTTCATGAGGGGGGTCTCTACATACTTTTTTTCGAGTTTATTGTCGGATGCCACGCTATTTTACGTTATAAGTTTCCTTACAAGGATAACGGTTTTTGAGCGGTCGTGCAAACGGCCGAAGTATTTTTTCGGTCCTGAACAACATACCTCAAATAACACCGACCTCCGAAAAGACCCGCCTATAAAATTCAGCTTTCCACTCAACAGAGCGCGGAAAAGCTCGTGACGAGGACGGCATACGCCACAAACGCATCATTCGCCCATCAAACAACGCATCGGAAAATTCGCCAACCGAAGGCGACTCGCAACCTATGATTCCGCAGAGCGTATCGGCAGCCTTTTGGCCGGTAGTCACAATCGTCTTACAAGTCGGAATGCAGTTCAGTAGATGAGCGAGATTTACTTCTTCTATTACTTTAAGTGAGCTATCTGATGCATTATTTTTCAGCCGGATGACTTCAATAGCTGTATCATATAGTGCCACCCCTCGTTCTCGACAAAAAGCCTCAATGCGCGGTTGGTCAAAATGGCGGCCATCGGAAGCCATAAAATAGTTTTTGTCACCGGCCGCCAAATAGCCCGCAATACGCCACATGTCATTTTGCAAATTGGGATAGAAAAAATCCATCGACCAGCGAATTTGCGGCGGTGGAAAACTTCCCAACATTAACAAACGTGCATTTTCGGGCAAAAACGGAGCAAGTGGATGTTTCTCGCTATTCATAAAATTGTTTGTCGAAATTCACCAAATAAAGGTGATCGGTAGCCCTGGTCAAGGCAGTATAGAGCCATCGCAACATGTCGCAGGTCATCGGCTCATCGCCGAATAGGCAGCGGTCAATAAAAACAGCCCGCCACTGTCCGCCTTGTGCCTTATGACACGTAACGGCATACGAAAATTTCACTTGAACGGCGTTAAAATGAGGGTTTTCACGAATTTCCTGAAACCGTTTCAGCTTACTCTTTATATCCAAATAATCCTTCTCGACTTCATAAAAAAGTCGCTGACTCTCCTCTCGTGTAAGTGACGGCGATTCCGATGCAATCGTATCAAGCAACACCTTACATTCGAGTTCGGCATCGTCATAATCCGGAAATTCGAGCACGGCCGTGATAAACCGAAATCCATAAAACTCCTCGAAACGCCGAATCCGCTTCAAACGGGCAATATCTCCGTTGGCAATAAAATTCATCGGACACTCATCGGTGTGTTCGGGAAAATAGTAGTTGTTTTTGACCACCATGAGCATATCACCACTCTCGATCTCCTCTTCGGCATAGAGTACATTGCGCCGAATACCTTCATTATAACGATTGGCCCGTTTATTCGAGCGCGTGATGACAATCGTTTCATCACGCCCATATTTCGTATAACAGTCCTGCAATTTTTCAAGAAAATCGCCCCCTTCCACCGCCTCAATATCGGGAAAATCCAGTTCAAAATGCGGAATTTCACATATCCCGTTTTCAAGCATACAGCGCACGAGCGTGGCATTGAACAGAATCCCAGACTCCGCCTCCTGACGCACCACCTCATCGAGTGTCGCATAATCTACCGAGCCATATCTCGACATAGACAGCTCATCGAGAGCCGGACTGAAATCAGTCCCCACAGGGGGTAACTGAGCACTATCGCCAACCAAAATCAGTCGGCACTCACGACCACTACGCACATACTCGACCAGATCAGCAAGTAACGATCCACTTCCAAATAGCGCACCTTCCCCGCTCGAATCGGCAAGCATCGAGGCCTCATCTACTATAAAGACGGCACCACGCTCCTGATTGAGGTTGAGTGAGAATTTTGATTCGTAATCGGCATTGGTTCGTTGGCGATAAATGCGTTTGTGAATTGTAAGTGCTTTTTCGTGAGCATATCGAGCCAGCACCTTAGCGGCGCGCCCCGTAGGAGCCAACAGGATTGATTTGACTCCCACCTCTTTAAGTGCCCCGACAAGTGCTGCAATAAGCGTTGTTTTTCCGGTTCCGGCATAGCCATTTAGGACAAAAATCCTCGAAAAATCGTCAGCCACAAGATATTCGGACAATTTTTCTATAATTTTTTTTTGTCCGAGAGTTGTTTCGAAACAAATTTTAGCGTAAATTTGGGTCGCAATATGTGTGCTGAGCATACACAAACTAATTTTGTACAAAATTAATAACACATATCTATAATTAAAAATGAAAAAGTTAGCTCAAATCATTCTCGCGGTAGCGATCGTAGCGATGGTCTATGTTGTGTATGACCAGATTTCGACGCCGATCCGTTTCGACAACGAACTGAAAGCCAGAAAGTCGCAGGTTATCGACCGCATCAAAGACATCCGTACGGCTCAGCGCGCCTTTAAGGCAAAGTACCAGCATTTTACCGGCAGCTTTGACACATTGGCATCGTTTATACTCAACGACACACTCGTGTTGGAGCGCAAGATTGTCGATGAAGATGACTCTATGGCATTGGCTATGTTGAAGAAAGCCGGCAAGAAAAATGTTGAAAACTTCAAAATCGCTGTGATCGACACCATCTTCTCGCCGAAAAAACTTACCCCAGAACAGGTTGCCGATATGCGCTACATCCCGGGAAGCGACAAGAGCCAGCAGTTCATCATGGAGGCAGGTATCATCACTACCGAGTCAAAAGTCGTTATTCCGATCGTGGAGTGCCGTGCTCCTTACAAGTACTTCCTCGACACGGTTAACTACCGTCAAGAGGTCATCAACCTAATTGATGACGAGCAGAATAACTTCAACCGTTATCCGGGTGTCAAGTTTGGATCTATGGAGTCAGGAAACAATGAAGCAGGTAACTGGGAATAATCCTCCGCAAACGATTAAAAAGGTGTCCATTCAGCTCTCGTTGGATGGACACTCTTTTTCAGCACCAGATCTGGACACACTATTGCCGGATGAGAATATGCCGATGAATGTAGAGCTACTAACGCCCTACACGATGCTCGTTCCGGCAGAGTTATTCGATGCGGCAAATGCGGGCGATATGCTTGCTGCCAACGGCATGCAACCCCCGACCGATTGGTGCGTCGTATATAGCAATCCGCAACAAGAGATCGTCGCCGTCATGGCCTGTCCATTGGTGGTATCGCAGCAAATTGAACAAAAGGTGGGTGGTTTGGCGCAATACACTACCCCGCTGCTTTATGAGCCAAGCAATAAAAGTCGTATCGTGTGGCTCTATCGAACTGCGGATCTCTTATATATAAAGGTATATAATGATTTGCTCCGCTTTGCGGAGGTACTCCGAATCGAAAATGAGGCCGATATCTACTGCTTTGTCGAACGCCTTAATACGGTTTTCCCCACACGTGAATATCGGCTGTCGATTACCGGAAATAATGCAAAACAGATCAAAAGTGCAATCGGAAA
>CAYOKU010000106.1:0-6056 GCA_964404645.1 uncultured Alistipes sp. | reverse complement strand
GTGGTTGAACCATCGGGAGCCCCTCCGATAAAGCCCTGACCGATAAAAATATCGACATCATTGCTGCTTAAAGCCTTTTTGAGTAGCGGCGTTGAGGCTTCGATATCGACGCTGGCATCTTTGTGGCGTTGTTCGGTGCGGAAACTCTGGCGCATGTCGATCCAGCGGTTGTGCGTGCCGGCGTAGTTCAGATACTCGGAGATAATGGTCGTAGACATCAATTCGCCGTAGGCGACAATCGTGTCGTACCACAATTCGGCATCCCCGGGTTTATAGATCGTCTGCGTGGCGACCTGTTCCAATTCGGAGAACAGAGCCTCCACAGTCGGCAGTATTTTGTGTTCGTGCCACAAGTCGTCGATGATCTCGGCGTGGTAAGTTCGCAGAGCGGTGATGTGCTCCATGGAGAGCTGTTTGTCGCCCTTTTGCAACCCCTCGAAGACCTTTTCGAGGGCGTTCGTTGTCTTGCCCATGGCCGACACGATGATGAACAGATTGCGTTCGTCACCAATGATATTCTGCAAGTTGCGCACGCCATCGGCATTTCGTACCGATGCCCCGCCAAATTTATAAACCTTCATGTTGTACTGCTAACTAACCTAACTTATTTATGCTATGCTTTGCGCTTGTTTCTCTACTGTTTGCTGCTTTTGTATTGCGTTCCGGTATTTTGGAAGATAAATGCGTACATATCGGCTGCTTCATCAATCCGTTTCGAAGTCGGTTTTCCGGCTCCGTGGCCGGCTTTTGAGTCGATGCGGATCAGAATCGGAGCCTCGCCCGCTTGTGCATGTTGCATCTCGGCGGCAAATTTGAACGAGTGTGCCGGAACAACGCGGTCATCGTGATCTGCCGTCATAACAAGAGTTGCCGGGTAGTGAACCCCCTCGCGGATGTTGTGGAGCGGTGAATATTTATAGATATAAGCAAACTGTTCGGCACTCTCCGAGGAGCCGTACTCGACAGCCCAGCCCCAGCCGATGGTAAATTTGTGGTAGCGCAGCATATCCAACACGCCGACCGCCGGAATGCAGACCGCGTAGAGATCGGGGCGTTGTACTTCGCAGGCCCCGACCAAGAGTCCGCCGTTTGAGCCGCCGTGGATCGCCAACTTCTCCGTAGAGGTGTATTTTTGCGCAATCAGATACTCGGCCGCAGCGATAAAGTCGTCGAAGACGTTCTGTTTATTTTCGAGCATACCCCCTTTGTGCCAAGCTTCGCCATACTCCGAGCCACCACGCAGGTTGGCCACGCAATAGATGCCTCCTTGTTCGATAAACATCAGAGCCGAGGGGTTGAATCCGGGAGTAAGGTTGATCTGAAACCCTCCGTAAGCATAGAGCAGGCAGGGGTTTTTGCCGTTGAGTTTCATATCTTTGCGATGCGTGATGAACATCGGAACCTGTGTTCCGTCTTTCGAGGGGTAGAAGACCTGCTCGGTGATGAATAGTTCGGGGTCGAATTTTACTTCGGGTGCTTTGTAAAGTTCCGATTCGCCCGATGCGATGTCGTATTTGTAGATGGTAGCGGGAGAGGTGTAGTTTGACAACCCATAGTAGAGCGTTTTATCCTCTTTCTTGCCATCGAACCCTCCGATTGAGCCGATCGCTGGCAGTGCGATCTCGCGCACCAGCGTTCCATCGTAGTTATACTGGTAGATCTTGCTCTGTGCATCTTGCAGATAGGATGCAAAGAGATATCCGCCGGCACTGCCGACCCCCTCCAACAGATTTTTTGCATCTTCGGCAATTACTACCTCCTCCTTTTCGGGGGTTGTGAGGTCGATCTTGCGAAGGGCATAATTCGAGGCATCGCGATTTGTCCGGTAGTAGAGCTGCCCATCGCGGCAGTCGACAATATCATAATCAAAAGCAAAGCCCGGCAGCAACGTGCGGAACCTCTTCTCATCGGTTTTGCGGCAGAGAATCTCTGTGCCCGATGTCCCTTCTGATGCTGTGACGAATAACCACTTGCCGTCATCGCTCGGCCATGCCGAGAAGTAGCGCAACGGATGTGCCCGATCTTCGTAGATCAAGCGGTCGGCTGACTGTGCATCGCCGATTCTGTGGTAGTAGACCTTTTGGTACTGATTCTGCGAAGAGTATTTGGCTCCGGTCGGAGCGTCGTATGCGCTGTAATAGAATCCATTGGAGTCGGGAGCCCAGGTAGCTCCGGAGAATTTGACCCATTCGATCTTCTCCGAAAGCAGTGATTTGTCATCGGTCTTCATTACGTGAATCTCGACCCAATCTGAACCCGATGCCGCCGCTGAATAGGCGCAATAACGACCATCGTCCGAAAAAGCGATCGCCGAAAGAGCCACTGTGCCATCTTCGGAGAGCATATTGGGGTCGAGAAATACCTCGCCTTGTGTGCCCGGGGCTTGTGTACGGTAGATGACCGACTGATTTTTAAGCCCGTCGTTGTAGCTGTAATACCACCATTCGCCGTGTTTTACGGGGGCAGACTCTTTGGCGTAGTTCCACAATTGGGTCAGCCGTTCGCGGATTGCACTGCGGAACGGAATTTGCGACAGATAGTCCTGTGTGACGGTATTTTCGGCGGCAACCCATGCTGCCGTGGCTTCGGAGTTGTCGTCTTCGAGCCAGCGATAGGGGTCGCCGACCTCCGTGCCGAAATAGTTATCCTTTACCTCTCCGCGAGCTGTTTCGGGGTAGGGCAAGTGTTTGATCTGTTTCATGTTGTTGCAACTTGCAATGGTTGTTGCCGCACCGAGCAGCAACAGGATGTTACGGGCCATTTTTTTCATAATTCGCAGGTTTGGGTAATGCATCGGGGCAAAGTTAGAAAAAATAGAAGATTTTACGTAACTTTGACCTTCGAAAACACGAAGATTATGTATAGCGAACTTAAAACAAGGATCGAGCAGGCGTGGGAGAACCGCTCTCTGCTCCAAGATACGGCCACTCAGCAGGCTATTCGTCAGGTGGTTGAATTGGTCGATAAAGGCCAACTTCGCACGGCTGAACCTATTGATTTGACCCAAAGCCAATGGCAGGTGAACGAGTGGGTCAAGAAGGCCATTATCCTCTATTTCCCGATTCAGCCGATGCGTAAAATGGGAGCCGGAGAGTTGGAGTGGTACGACAAAATGGATCTCAAACACGACTACGATCAGTTGGGCGTGCGTGTTGTGCCGCAAGCGGTGGCTCGCTATGGGGCTTATATCGCCGCAGGGGCGATTCTGATGCCGTCGTATGTCAATATCGGGGCCTATGTCGATACGGGAACCATGGTCGATACGTGGGCAACCGTGGGGTCGTGTGCTCAGATCGGCAAACATGTGCATCTTTCGGGTGGTGTCGGTATCGGAGGCGTGCTCGAACCGGTACAGGCCGCGCCGGTTATCATCGAAGACAACTGTTTCATCGGCTCCCGTTCGATTGTGGTCGAGGGGGCACACGTCTGCCATGAGGCGGTGCTCGGGTCGAATACCGTCATCACCGGCTCGACCCATATCATTGATGTGACCGGTTCGGAACCGGTGACCTACAAAGGTTACGTGCCGCCGCGTGCGGTGGTGGTGCCCGGAAGTTATCGTAAACAATTTCCGGCGGGCGAATACAGCATCACCTGCGCGCTGATTATCGGTCAGCGCAAGGAGTCAACCGACAAGAAGACCTCGTTGAACGATGCCTTGCGTGATTTCGGCGTTTCGGCATAACGGGGACGTGGATGCTCGATTGGAAACACGCTGCGATTGATTGAAAGTACGTTATTTCGGAATTGAACCTATGATTTATCACTTGGATACGACCACCTCGACCAACGATGATGCGCGTGATGCGCGTTATCGTCACGGCGATCTGATCTGGGCCGAGCATCAGACGGCCGGCCGCGGTCAGCGCGGCCATACGTGGACTAGCACCGAGGGGCTTAACCTTACCTTCTCAATGGTGTTCGAGCCCACGTTTTTGCCCGTTGGCGAGCAGTTCCTAATTTGTGAAGTCGCCGCACTGGCGTTGACCGACACCTTTGCGAAGTTCGGCATCGCAACACGCATCAAGTGGACGAACGATATTTATGTCGGCGACCGTAAACTGGTCGGCATTCTGATCGAACACGGACGTGTCTGCGAAACCCTCTTGCGTACCGTTATCGGTATCGGCATCAATGTGAATCAGACGGAGTTCGATCCGGCGTTGCCGAATCCGATCTCAATGGCTCTTGCTGCGGGGCGAAAGTTCGATCGCAGGTGCGTACTCGAAACTTTTGTCGCTTGTTGTGCAGCACGTTATGCGCAACTCGAACGGGGCGACAAGACGGCCTTGCAGGAGGAGTATGGTGCCCGCCTGTATCGTCAAGGCGAAGAGCATGCCTACCGCCTGCCCGACGGCACGCTGATTCGTGCTACGATCGAAGGGGTAGAACCTACCGGAGAGTTGTTGCTCCGCCATGCGGACGGCGTGCTGCGAAAATATCTCTTTCGCGAGGTGGAATTTGTACTAAATTTCTAACATTATTTCTTGCTGTTACAATAATAACAGTTATATTTGCATCAAGAAAAACTAAATTTAAATCGAAAGATATCATGAACGTACCTGCAAATCTCAAATACTCGAACGACCACGAATGGTGTCGTATCGAGGGCGACACTGCCATTATCGGCATTACCGACTTTGCACAGAGCCAGTTGGGCGACATCGTTTTTGTAGATGTGCCGACCATAGGCGATACCCTTGCCGCAGGTGAGGTATTTGGGTCTATTGAGGCCGTAAAGACCGTCAGCGATGCTTTTTTGCCGGTGAGTGGCGAGATCTTGGAGTTCAATGATGCTGTTGATGCCGATCCCGCTATTGTCAATAAGGACGCATATGGCGAAGGCTGGTTGATTAAGGTGAAAATCTCCAATTCGGCCGAGTACGATGCGCTGCTGACCGCAGAACAGTATGCCGAATTGATCGGATAGAATCGTAAGAATTATTATAAACATACTATAAAACAAAAAGTTATGTCAAAAGTTACCGTAGTAGGTGCAGGTGCCGTAGGTGCAACTTGTGCTAACGTAATGGCTGCTCGCGAAGTGGCGAGCGAAGTTGTCCTCATCGACATCAAAGAGGGCCTTTCGGAGGGTAAAATGCTGGATATGTACCAGACCTCCACGCTGATGGATTTCGATACGAAACTCACGGGCGTTACCAACGACTATAAAGCAACCGCCAACTCCGATGTTGTGGTAATCACTTCGGGTATTCCCCGTAAACCGGGTATGACCCGCGAGGAGTTGATCGGAACCAACGCCAACATCATGAAGGGTGTGATTTCGAACGTCATCAAGTACTCGCCCCGTGCGATCATCATCGTGGTTGCCAACCCGATGGATACGTTGACCTATCTGGCTTTGAAGGCTTCGGGACTTCCGAAAAACCGCATCATCGGCATGGGCGGTGCATTGGATTCGTCGCGTTTCAAATGCTATCTGGCCAAGGCTACCGGCGCGAATATCAACAATGTAGACGGTATGGTAATCGGCGGCCACGGCGATACGACAATGATTCCGTTGGTATCGAAGGCTTCGGTGAACGGTGTTCCCGTTTCGCAGTTCGCATCGAAGAAGAAACTTGACGAGGCTGTGCAGAATACGATGGTCGGCGGTGCTACGCTCACCAAACTGATCGGTACATCGGCATGGTACGCTCCGGGTGCTGCCGTTTCGATGATGGTGGAGTCTATTCTCGACGACCAGAAGAAGATCATCCCCTGCTCGTGCTACCTCGAAGGTGAGTATGGTCAGAAGGATCTCTGCATCGGTGTTCCTGCCGTGATTGGCCGTAAAGGTATTGAGAAGATCGTCAAAATCGACCTGACCAAAGAAGAGGCCGCCAAGTTCGCTGAGTCGGCTGATGCCGTCCACAAGACCAACGCGGTGCTCCACGAGATCAAAGCGTTGTAAACGAACTCAATTTTTAGCTTTATAAAAATTCGGCCCACCGTTCTTTTACGGTGGGCCGTATTGCGTGAGGGGGGAGCACACTGACAAGTAGGTTCCACCTCCGATTAATTGAATTTTATCTTCGCCCCCACGAACCAACTGC
>CAYOKU010000105.1:0-6099 GCA_964404645.1 uncultured Alistipes sp. | reverse complement strand
ATCGGTATTGCTGAACCGCTCTCGATTTATGTCGATACCTACCGTTCGGTACGCCCTAAGGCCCTCGAAGGGATGACCGATGGCGAGATAGCACGCCGTATCGGCAACCTTTTCGATCTGCGTCCGGCGGCAATTGTTAAGCGTTTCGGTTTGAAGAACCCGATCTTTGAGGCTACGGCCTCCTATGGACATTTCGGTAATCGTCCCTATACACAGGTTGAAAAACTTTGGGTCAATGGTATGGAACAGGAGCGAGAGATCGAATTTTTTGGCTGGGAAAAGCTGGATGTTGTCGAGCAGATCCGCAAGGAGTTCGGTTTGTAACCTCTCTTTGGATAGTTGACGCGGAGCATGTTTTGTGACATGTTCCGCGTTTTTTATTAGGTGTAGACATACTAACCGATCTGGTTTGCGCGTTTAAACAGCAAAATGATTATTGGCCTATGTAGATAAGTTGCCTCCGATTAATAATTAAAAACACATTAACACCTTTCACTTTATTATGAAAAAGGCATTTTTAATTCTTGGATTTGTGACCGTTTCGGCTGTGGCCGGCGGATTGACAGCGTGGGCTGTCGCGCGGAATCAATCCGGTTCCGTACAATATGTTGAGCATGAAGTCGAACGTACTCCATCGCTCGGTACTCAATTTACGGCCTATCAGGCCGAACAATACCCCGATCTGACCTATGCCGCCGAAAATGCGGTGAAGGCTGTGGTCAATATTGAAGCAATTCAACAGGTTGAAATGCGCGGTTCGCAGGGCGGCTTTGATCCGTTTCTTGAATTTTTCGGCATTCCCCAAGGATATGGCAATCGGGGGGATTCGCAGCCGCAATATCGGGAGCAACGTGCCGGCGGTTCGGGGGTAATTATCACCGAAGATGGATATGTGGTGACGAACAACCATGTCGTGGACGGAGCTACCAAGTTGCGTGTCAAACTCAACGATGGCCGCACGTTCGAGGCCAAGCTGGTGGGCAAGGATTCGGCAACGGATCTTGCGCTATTGAAGATTGAAGCCAAAGAGTTGCCGACCGTTCCGTTTGGTTCGTCCGATGCCCTGCGGTTGGGCGAGTGGGTGCTGGCAATCGGCTCACCGTTTGATTTGCAATCGACCATTACGGCCGGTATTGTCAGTGCCAAGGCTCGCTCGTTGGGGGCTATTCCCAATGAGTTTCGCATCGAATCGTTTATTCAGACCGACGCCGCCGTCAACCCCGGTAATTCGGGTGGTGCACTGGTCAATACTCACGGTGAGTTGGTCGGTATCAATACGCTGATTAAATCGCAGACAGGCAGCTATGTCGGTTATTCGTTTGCAATTCCCGAATCCATCGTGAAGAAGGTTGTAACTGACATTAAGGAGTATGGCGTTGTGCAGCGTGCCATGCTGGGCATCGGATTTATTCCGATCGATCAAGATTTTATCGACGCCAAGGGCAAGGAGTATGGCATCTCGGAGGTCGGTGGTGTCTATGTCGGCACGGTGCAGGAGGGTGGAGCAGCTTCGGAAGCCGGAATCCGCAAAGGCGACATCCTGCTCGACATTGACGGGGTGAAGGTCAACGATGATGCAACGCTGCGAGAGCAGATTGCACGCCACCGTCCTAACGATAAAATAAAATTATCGGTGAAAAGAGCGGGCAAAGTGAAACAATTCGAAGTCACTTTGCGTAATAAGGCTGGTAAAGCGGAATTAGTTACCAAGGAGGACGTTGATGTTGTCGAGGCTCTCGGAGGTAAATTCGCCGATGCGGGTGCAAAGCTCTGCCGCCAACTCGATATCAAGGGTGGTGTGCAGGTTGTAAGCATCAAAGCCGACGGAATTCTGGCTCGCGCCCGCGTAAAGCAGGGATTTGTGATTACTCATATCAACGACCGTCCGGTCTATGAGACCTCCGATTTGCAGCGTATGACCGATAAGGTGCGCTCGATTGATGGACTCTATCCCAACGGTCGCGCGGCAAGCTATATGCTTGTTGAATAGATCGAAGCAACGGGCGAGCGATATAAGTTAGGTTAATTATTTAGTGTAATAAGAGAAAAATGCGTCAATTAAAGATTACAAAGTCCATCACCAACCGTGAGAGTGCTTCGCTGGACAAATACTTGCAGGAGATTGGCAAGGAGGAGCTGATTACGGTGGAAGAGGAGGTGGAACTCGCCCAACGAATCAAAAAAGGAGATCAAGAAGCCCTCGAAAAGTTGACTAAGGCCAACCTTCGTTTTGTGGTTTCGGTGGCTAAACAATATCAAAATCAGGGATTGAGTCTTCCCGACTTGATTAACGAGGGTAACCTCGGACTCATCAAGGCGGCCGAGAAATTCGATGAAACCCGCGGTTTTAAATTTATCTCCTATGCTGTGTGGTGGATTCGTCAGTCGATTCTTCAAGCTTTGGCCGAGCAGTCGCGTATCGTGCGTCTGCCGTTGAATCAGGTGGGTTCGCTCAATAAGATCAATAAGGCTTTTGCCCGTTTCGAACAGGAGCACGAACGTACCCCGTCGCCCGAAGAGTTGGCCAACGAATTGGAACTTCCGAAGGAGAAGGTGACCGACACGTTGCGTGTGGCAGGTCGTCATGTATCGGTTGACGCTCCGTTTGCCGATGGAGAGGATAATTCGTTGTTGGATGTGTTGGTAAACCCCGATTCGCCCAATGCCGATCGCGGTTTGATCAACGAGTCGCTCTCGACTGAGGTTGACCGCGCGCTGGAAACCTTGACCGATCGCGAACGCGATATTATCAAATATTTCTTCGGTATCGGCACCTCGGAGATGACCCTCGAAGAGATTGGAGAGAAGTTTGATCTTACGCGCGAACGTGTCCGCCAAATCAAGGAGAAGGCCATTCGCCGCCTGCGTCACTCCTCGCGCTCGAAATTGTTGAAGTCGTATTTGGGTTAAGTCCCGTGTATTGATTATAAGAATCGCCCGATCTGTGAGAGGTCGGGCGATTCTTGTTTGCGAATTGATAACTACCACTTGATCGGAGTTTTGCCGATACTTTGCAGGTATTCGTTGGCACGCGAAAAGTGGTGACAACCGAAGAATCCTCGGTAGACAGAGAGCGGTGAGGGGTGAACGGCTTTGAGAATACAGTTGCGTGTTGGGTCGGCAATTGCCCCCTTCTTTTGGGCATAGTTGCCCCAGAGCATATAGACGATCCCTTCGCTGCGTTGGGCGATGGCGCGGACAACGGCATCGGTGAATTGCTCCCACCCGCGGCCGGCATGCGAGGCTGCTTCGTGAGCGCGTACCGTCAATACGGCGTTGAGTAGCAATACCCCCTGCTCTGCCCAGCGATCCAGATTACCGGTCGTGGGTACGGGTGTTCCGGTGTCCTCGGCCACCTCCTTGAAAATATTCTGCAACGAGGGCGGAAAGGGCACTCCATCGCCAACCGAGAAACAGAGCCCGTTGGCTTGTCCGGGCCCGTGGTAGGGGTCTTGGCCGATGATCACCACTTTGAGATGATCGACCGGGCATTTATCGAAAGCGCGAAAGATGTTTGTCCCTCGTGGGAAAATCTGGTGGGTTGCGTACTCCTCCTTGACGAAGGCGGTCAGCTCAGCGAAGTAGGGCTTTTCAAATTCGGGAGCGAGTAACTCCTTCCAGTCAGGTGCAATTTTAACGTCCATGTATCCGATATTTTGTGTAAAAATAGCAAATTTTTACTACTCTGCCGCCTATTTTGCCGAAAAAACAGGCGGCATCCGTTGAACTTGGAACGGATGTCGCCTGCGCGCTTAGGGTTGTTTGCTTGGTTGAAAGCCTACTTTTGTGCCTGTTTCGACTTTGTATTGTCGAAGGTGATGGGCAGGGTGAATTTTATAGTGACCGGTTTGCCGCGGTGCATACCGGGGCTCCATGATCCCGCAGGAATTGATGCGAAGATACGGAGAACCTCGTCTGAAAAAAGTTTGTGGGGGGATTGGAAGATCGTAAGGTCGCTGATTTGACCATCTTGTTCGACGTTGAATGTGGCAATGACTCGCCCCGAAATTTGCTGGGCAGCGGCCTCGGCCGGATACTTAATTTGTGCTTGAACCCATTCGCGGAAATTACTTAAGTCGCCGCCACGAAACGAGGGCATCGTCTCCGCAGTCAGGTACGGGGTTGACTTTTTGGTCTTGTCGTTCACGCGCTCTTTTTGGGCGGCAGGCTGCTCATTGCTCTGCTTTTTTGAGGTTTTAGAGGTGATAACGATAACACCATATTTGGCACGCTCTCCGTAGAGTGCTGTGGCCGAGGCGTCTTTGAGCACCGTTATGGTTTCGATTTCGCTGGCATCGATCTGGTCTATCGTAGGTGCTGTAACGCCGTCGATTACGATCAGCGGCTTGTGTTTTACGCCGACCGAGTCGCGGGTGTAGAGTGCCGAAAGTTTGGTTTCGGAGGGTTCGGCGGTTTTGTCGCGGAGTAAGACTGCGTATTCGTTCTGTTTATCGGAAACCGTTAGCGTTTGTGCCTCGTAGTTGGGGTATAGCACTTCGAGAATCGTGCCTGCCGCAACTTCGATCACGGCTACTCCTTGTGTGTTGGTTGTTACGCCCAAACTGCTATTGGCTACCTTGACGATTGCACCTTGTACTTTGTTGTTGGATGAGATGGAGCGGTTCCCGTCGTCGAGCCGCATGACGGTGACCGTTGCTTTCTGTAATTTTTGCGGCGTTGAGTTCGTTTGCTGGCGAGCGGTTTTAGCCGGAGTTCGAGTCGGAACCTTTTCGGTTTTGGGCTGTTCTACTTGCGGCGTAAGGTCGGTTGTCGTGGTGTCGATTGTGTGAATCTCGGCCGCGCGGGTCGTAAACGAGAAGGCGAAGATCAGCCCAATTAGTGCTGGCAGCGTTGCCGCCAACCGCAGCAGGGAGTGCCTGCCGGATAGTGGTGTAGTCATCATTTTGAATCGTTTTTTAGTAAGTGAGTCGCGCAGAGAGTTGGCTATTTCCGGACTATAACCGAACAGTTGGCGAAAAAGTGCGTCCATGTATTGTTTTAAATCGTAGCCGCCCGAAAGTACATCGTGGTCGGCCTCGAACTCTTCGACCTCGGTGAGCCGTTGCGCAGAGATCCACACAAAGGGATTCCACCAGAGGATAGCCTTTATGCTGGTCATGACGATCCGTTCGACTGAGTGGTGGTGGGCGATGTGGCTCGCTTCGTGTGCAAGGATGGCCTCTCTCTCCTCGTCGGTTGTTTCTGCCCACAGATAAATAGATCGCAGGAACGAGAATGAGGCGATGCGATGGTGGGTTATGACCAGCTGAAAGTTGGGCGTGGTGCGGATCTCTGCATGGCGTCGTAACGCAATGATACGCATCACCTGCCAAACCATTGATCCCAGAATCAGAATGACTCCTACACCGTACCCGATCCCGAAGACCCACTCCCACGATGCCGTCTGTGGCACGACCTCCGCTACTGGCAGTGCGACCTGTGCGGTTACTATTGGTGTGGCCTCTTCAATCACCTCTGCGGCCCATACGGGAATTTGCATGAGTGGAATGATTACTGCCAATAGCGTGCTGATCAATAAGTAATATCGACACCAGCCGAACTTTACGCGCCGTTCGAGCAGCAGACGGTATGCGGCCAACAGTACGCCGCTGCATATCGTGGATTCGATCAGGTAGGTTGCGAGGGGAGACATGGTTGTTATTTTTTTGCGTTACGGATGATTTCGAGAATCTCGTTTTTCTCTTGTGGATCGATCCGCTCGTGCTGCGAAAAGAACGATACCAACTGCGCCAGCGATCCGTCAAAATAGGTGGTTAACACAGACGACATTACCCCACGTGCGTAGGTTTCGCGGTCGATAGCGGGGTAGTAGCGGTTGCTTTTTCCATCTGAGGTGTGAGTGACAAAACCCTTGTTCTCCAATAGCTTTAAGAAGGTGGCGACGGTCGTGTATTTGGGGTGCGGGGGTGGTGTCTGTTCGATGATATCGTTGACTACTGCATTACCCAGCCCCCAGAGGATTTGCATGATCTCCTCTTCGCCGCGCGTTAATTCCATGATCTTTTTCTCCATTGTTATTCTCTTGTGTATGGTTCTTTGATGCAATGTTACTACTAAATTTTTAGACATACAAATATT
>CAYOKU010000104.1:0-6182 GCA_964404645.1 uncultured Alistipes sp. | reverse complement strand
GTCGGCCTTGGCTCGCAGCGCCACGTTGGCCATAACGGCATTGTAAGGCTGATCGGGATCGGCGAAGAACGGAATCTTCTGACCCGTCACAATGGTATTATTGAGGTCGATACCTGCGATACCCGTAGCGATCAACTCCGAAGGTTGCAGACGTTTGAAGGGGTTCACCGTCGGGCCGCCGATCTCACGCGATTCGCCCTCAACGGCCTCACCGCCGCCCAACGGTTCACCGTAGGCGTTGAAGAAACGGCCGGCCAGATTATCCGACACCTTCAATTTGGGTGGCTCACCGTGGAAAATCACCTCGGAATCGGTGGCAAGACCCTCCGTACCGGCAAAAACCTGCAAGGTTACGTTCTCGCCCATAATCTTCACCACCTGTGCCAATTTGCCGCCTACGGTGGCCAATTCGTCGTTGCCGACTCCGACGGCTTTGAGCGTCACGGTCGCCTTGGTGATGTTATCAATCTTGGTATATATCTTTTGAAATGCTCGTGTTGTCATGGCTTATTTGGTTTTATCACTGACATACTGCTCGATCTGCTTGCGGTACTCCTCGAACTTCTCGGACTTCCACTGCGCATAGTTCATCTGGCGGAAGAGGTTGATCAGCCCCTTGAAGAATTGCGAGCAGGCCTCAAAATCGGCAAAGTCGAAACTCCGGCGGCAAATGCCCAACACCATTTCGTACATCATCTGCTGACGTTCGATCGGGCAGTTGGCATCAATATCGTCAAAGGCATCCTGTTGCAGAATCACAAAGTCGATCAACTCCGACTTCCAGAATCGCTCGTGATACTCGACCGGCACACCATCGTCACCAAGGATGTTGATCTGGTCGTTGGCCTCTTTACCACGCTGCACGATCGTCTTGCCGGCATAGACCTCATCCACCCAATTCTTCTCGATGTGACCATCAAGATATTCGCGAATTTCGGGGTATTCGAGGTATTTCGAGTAGGACTCCAACGGGTCGATCGCAGGATAGCGTTTCGAGTCGGCACGCCCCTGCGAAAGGGCATAAAAGCAACGAGCCGCCTTCTTGGTCGATTCGGTAACCGGCTCTTTGAGGTTACCACCCGCAGGTGACACCGTACCGAGGAAGGTCACTGATCCGGTCTTGCCGTTATTCAACTTCACCAGACCGGCCCGCGAATAGAAGTTCGAGATGATCGCCGAAAGGTCCATCGGGAAGGCATCCTGTCCGGGAAGCTCCTCCAAACGGTTCGACATCTCACGCAGAGCCTGCGCCCAACGCGAGGTCGAGTCGGCCATCACCAACACTTTCAGCCCCATCGAACGGTAATACTCGCCGATTGTCATACCGGTATAAACCGAAGCCTCACGTGCCGCCACGGGCATATTCGAGGTGTTGCAGATGATGATCGTACGCTCCATGAGTTTATGTCCCGTGCGCGGATCGACCAATTCAGGGAACTCCTTGAAGATCTCCACCACCTCGTTGGCACGTTCACCGCACGCCACAATGATGATGACATCGGCCTCGGCTTGTTTCGAAATGGCATGTTGCAACACCGTCTTACCGGCTCCGAACGGCCCGGGGATAAAGCCCGTTCCGCCTTCGGCCAACGGGTTAAAGGTGTCGATAGCACGCACTCCGGTTTCGAGCACACGCGACGGACGCGGTTTCTCGTCGTAGCAGCGCACGGCCTGTTTCACCGGCCACTTCTGCACCATCGTGATCGCATGATCGTTGCCTTCGGCGTCGGTCACCACGGCGATCGTGTCGGTCACCTTGTAGGTTCCGGCCGCCACAAGACTCTTAATAATATAGGTATCGGTCATCGTGAACGGAACCATAATCTTATGCAAGACCCACTGCTCCTTCACCTCACCCAACCACGAGGCAGCCGTCACCTTATCGCCGACTGCGGCCAGCGGCGCAAACTCCCATTGAGCCTCAAAATCAATCGGCTCGGTGATCGAACCGCGTGCAATGAACAGACCGTCCATCTTTTCGAGGTCGTTCTGCAAACCATCATAGTTACGCGACAACAAACCCGGAGCCAGCGTAGCTTCGAGCATATGCCCTTCGAATTCGACCCGATCGCCGATTTTTAGACCGCGCGTACTGTCGTAAACCTGCACATAGGCTGCATCGCCTATGACCTTGATGACCTCGGCCATCATTTTGGTATCTCCCGCCCACACATAGCAGATCTCGTTCTGGCCGACCGCTCCGTCTGCCTTGACGATCACGATGTTCGAGATGATACCGTTTACACGTCCTGTTGTTTTCATGAATCTATTTTTATTGTTTTTTGATCAGATCTTTGGCATCAAGCGTAGCCAGCAATCGCTCGAACATCTCACGACCGCGCACGGCATCAAGCATCGTCCAGCGTGCTACAATGTTGATTCTCGTCAGATAGGAGAGAATTGCGTTCAAATCGAAATAGTCGAACGTGGAGAGCTCTAACGATTCGTTCCAACGAATCAAGTCTATTTTATGCTCTTTTTCCACCAGATTAGCCTCATCGTTCACCGCTGCAATAACTGCATCAACATAGTGCAATTCACCTCTCAACCCGAAATCAGCAGCCGAACTGCGCTGCAACTGGTCGATAATATCGCCCTCGCCAACGGTCACCTCTTCGACCGAACGTCCGGCCGACCGCGCCGTGACAGCAGCCACGACATTACGCAACGTACAGTCAAATGTCGACCACGCGCGCAAAAAACGGCTCGACGACTTGGCACAAGTCGCATAGTAAGCCGTAAACAGCTCTTTTTCAAACCGATTTTCGATCTGAATCTCTTCGGCATCTTCACCCTCAGGATCGGCATAAGCTCGCACCACGCGCGCAATCGGTTCGGGTAGTTGCCGAGGATTTTTCAACGCCTCTTCCAGCTCCTCTCGCGAAAGATTGCCCAACGGATTGTAGGCTGAGCGACCACTACGCAGAGCAGAGAGGTTTTCGCAATCGTAGTAACCGTACAACAGCCGCACCTCACGAGCATCGCCCGACGACACGTCGCCCAAAATCTCGGCGATGATCGCTTTGGGATCAAACCCCTTGGTATCGGCATCGAGCGCGTATTCGCGCAGGCCGGCCACCAACGAATAGTAGTTGGACTTAAACATGCCCTTACGCCTTAAAGAGCTGGTTCGACACCTTTTCGCGGAGATATTCGCTCAACAGAGCCTCGATATCGGCATCGGAGAAGGAGATGTAGTAACCACCCTCTTTGGCACCAACCTTAAATCCGGTGCGTACCTCCTTCGAGTAGCCAACCTCTATGCCGGCAGCCAGTAACTCTTGCGCGCTCTTTTCAAACGCTGCATCGAGTTTTGCACGCTCCGCAGCGGGCAACAACGCCTTCAACTCGACCTTACTCGAATCGGCTCCGTTCCAGTTCTTCGCCACAGCCACAAGAATCTCTTTGATGAAAGCGGGATCAACCACCGCATCTTTCACTCCCGAAGCTGTTGCCTTGGCTACAATCAGTTCGGCAATTTCGGTGCGAATTTTAGCCACAGCCTGCTTCCCTGCCAGCGTAATTTCGGTCAAGGTGTTTTTTTCGACATCCTCCGCCTTCACCTGTGCTTTTTTGACAATTGCATCAGCCTCGGCACGTGCATCGGCCACGATCTTTGCCGCTTCGGCCTTGGCATCAGCCACCAGCTTTCCAGCCTCGGCGCGACCTTTTTCCAGCCCCTCATCGTAGAGCTTTTGGGTCAACTGTTGAAGTTTGTTTTCCATAGTATGATTTAGTTTTGATTCTTGTTTTTAAAATTCGCACACAAATATATAAAAATTTCCGAAAAGCGCCCTCTCTCGAACATCAAATTCAACCCAAAATGAAAAGTTTATGCCCGAAAAGAAAGAGCGGCACAAAAAAATTTGCACCGCTCTTACTTTTAATCATTATCAATAATTATCACGCACAAATTCCTGTTGATATTTAACAGCTAATTCTCGTGCGACTAAAAGTGCATCTCCCGCCTTGGGGTATTTGATCGGACAGGAAGCATTTGCCCACTCACACTCGAACGTACGAATTTTCTGATCGAATGATTTTTGATCAAATTGACGACCCAACCGCACGGCCTCAATCGCACTTTGCACAAACATAGACCATCGCTCACCATAATAACTGGAAACTAGGCCCGACCAAGTACGACTTGCGTAATCAGTCAAATGATAACTATCGCCCCATACTGATATAAGTGTCCTTGCATTCGTTTCATAATATGCTTTCGCAACTTCATCCGCCCCAAATCGTCGAGCGGCATCGATCCAACGCTCCAATGAAAATTCAGGATGACAAGCCACCAGCCTATCCAAATCAACGAGTAAATCATTCATTTGAGCCCCAACCGTTTGCATTAATGCAACATTACGCTGATTGTAAGCTGCGGTAAATCGATCTCTTAAAATCAAGAAATAATCACCAAGTAGTTGCCGACCAATATTTACCAGATCAAATCGATATGAATCCCTATTGGAATCAACGGTCAATAACATTGTCCAAACCTCATATAATTCTTTGATGTCATAGCCTGTAGCTGGTTTGGTTGTCCAATGCCAATTACCCTCCAGCGAGGGATGGGCACTAGTGAGTGTCGCCTGACCGGTTTGCGCAGGATTCACATAGATCTTATCACACAATATATGCCATGCTCGACGCGCTTGTTCGCTTTTAAAACCAACTCGCCGATCAGCCAACCGATCAACCCACTCATCATCCGGACAATCAATTAACCAAGCCTTATCGAGCACATAATCATACATGAATTCATTTACACCAAAACCTTCAAGTGTAGAGCCCAATCCAACGAGGTTATCCCCACCATTGGCAAAAGCATCATTCAGCCGATCCCCGACGGTTTTAAAATTCCCGGAAAGCATCGTATTACCACCAAAGTTGCCAAGATAGCACCACAGATAGGGTTGTCCATAAAATTTCTCAGTTTGCTTCCATATCTCCGTATATTCACAAAAATAATCAAGCATAATCATACGATCCTGCGGAACTGCTCTTAAAAACGCTTCAATATTCTCAGGAGTCCAATGCTTAGGATCTGCATAAAAAAGCCACCCCATCTGCAACCATATCGCATCGGGATCAACCGCTGAAATAGACTTATACAAACCAGATGACATTTGAGTTAAAGTCCGAGAGTCCCATGATGGAGCATCAATTTCATTAAACGGATCCACACCATATATATTATTTGTACCAAATTGACGAGTTTGCTCCTCCAAAAACTCTCGTTGAATGTACGCAAACAGAGAGTCTGCCGGATTTAAAAAACTACAACGATACTCATCAGCGAAACCACCCCAATAGCTAACCCGCGTGATAGAAGCATCGGGATAAATACGCTTAATCTCCTGAGGCACATGACCAGCAAACGCAGGCAAGACCGGCCTCATATCTAACTCACGTTCTCTTTTCAAGATTTTTTTCTGCAAAAGCAATTGATTATCAATCCACTCTTGCGGAAGCGGACCTTGCCAATAATCAATATTAGACATACGATGCCAAGGCAAATGGGCCGGCCCCGTAAAAAAGCGACAAATCTCGTCATTACTAAGACCTATTTTTTGCCACACTTTTTGCCAAATAGCTTCTTGCCCTGTTATTGCCAATGGCATTGTTACACCACGAAGTGCCATCCAGTCAATAAAACGCTCCCATTCTGGCCATCCCCACCAAGGCATCGTATACCCAAACGTACAATAATTAAGAAAAAAGCGCTCCTTTGCCCTGGCAACAACCCGTATTGGCGTATCAACAGCGGGTAAAAAAGCTGGCATTTCAACCGGATTACAGGCCTCCCACGAAACGCTAGTCAGACAATAGGTCTTCAAATAGTAATTTAACCCAACAGCAAGGGAATTGCTATTATTTCCTTTAATTACTACTTTTTTACCTCGCGATGACAATTCAAAATAATCAATTGAATCTGCTTCTCTTTCAAATACAAACAAGGATTCATGATCCGGAATAATACGTCGCGCCAACGCGCGAGTCACGGCATCATCATTCACTTGACAGGCATACAAAAGAGCCAGAACACACACAAGAAAAGTAGCTTGTAATCTTTTCATCATAAATTTGTTTTAACTAATACGTCTTACATTCAATGCAAAGTTAGCAAAATCATCTCAAAAGGCAAATTAGATGGAATCTTTTTACGTATAATTCAATTC
>CAYOKU010000103.1:0-6220 GCA_964404645.1 uncultured Alistipes sp. | reverse complement strand
TAGTAGTGGATAGGGGATTCGAACCCCTATGTCATGCGTGAGAGGCATGTATCCTAACCCTTAGATGAATCCACCTTGTGAGTTTTGTGGTGCAAAGATAACGCCTTCTTTCGATTTTCCAAAATTTTCTGCGAAAATATTCTGTTTTTTCGGATCCGGTAGAATATTGGTGTAATCGGTGAATAGGAACCGTACAACTACAAACATCCGATCATCGAACTCCTCGTTTTTATGGATGACAACTTCTACTTTCTGGTTGCTTTCGGATGCCTTTTCTGGATCTGATAAATTATTGGAGATGATCGTAAATATTTGATGTGTATATATTTCATTGCGGCCGATGACACAAAAAAAGAGACCCGAAAAGGTCTCTTCTGTGCGGATAAAGGGACTCGAACCCCCACGCCGTAAGGCATCAGATCCTAAGTCTGACGTGGCTACCAATTACACCATATCCGCTTGGTATTCGCTACAAAGGTAGGCAAAAAATCAGAATTCACAACGGGGTTTGGAATTTATCCGACAAAATTGCTTATTTTTGTCTGTAATTACTGAATTATGCCGCAAAATCTGACACTCGTTCTTAGCCCTAAACAGGCGGCCGATCCGAATTTCTATCGGTCGATGGCCGCTCGTCAGCTACATGTAGAAGAGAGCGACATCGCTTTGGTGCGTGTTGTGAAACGGTCGATTGATGCACGGCAACGGCAGCCGAAGGTCAACCTGACGCTGGAACTCTATCTCGATCGCGAGGAGCAGCCCGCGCCACTCCATTTCGATTATCCATCGGTAGACGGGCGGACCGAGGTGGTGATTGTCGGATCCGGCCCGGCGGGTCTGTTTGCAGCCCTGCGGCTTATTGAACTGGGATTTTGTCCGGTGGTTCTCGAACGCGGGCGAGATGTTCCTGCGCGTAAGCGCGACATTGCACAGATCAATCGCAATGGCGTTGTAGATCCCGATTCGAATTATGCGTTTGGGGAGGGAGGAGCAGGAACATTCTCGGATGGAAAACTTTTTACGCGCAGCAAAAAACGTGGAGATTATAACAAAGCTCTGCAAACACTGGTTTTTCACGGCGCAACACCCGAAATTCTTTTCGAAGCGCACCCCCACATCGGAACCGACAAACTGCCGGCGATCATCCAACGTATTCGTCAAACGATAACGCAAGCGGGGGGTAAATTTCTTTTTGATAAACGTGTTAGCGATCTGAAAATCACGAATCATAAGATATGCGGTGTCTGGTGTGGTGATGAGTTGATCGAAGGGGCTGCTGTGGTGCTGGCTACCGGACACTCGGCGCGCGATATCTATGAACTGCTTCATCGCTGTGGGGTACGCATCGAGGCAAAACCATTCGCAATGGGGGTTCGTATCGAACATCCGCAAAAGTTGATCGACTCCATTCAGTACCATTGCGAAGAGCGTGGCGACTATCTGCCGGCGGCCTCTTATTCGTTGGTGAGCCAAGAGAATAACCGTGGAGTCTACTCCTTCTGTATGTGTCCGGGCGGATTTATCGTGCCGGCCATGACTGATGCGGCGCAATCGGTCGTCAACGGCATGTCCCCCAGCGGCCGCACCTCTCCGTATGCCAATTCGGGATTGGTGACCGAGATTCGGCTCTCCGACTTCGAACACCTGCGTGCTGAGTGGGGGGAATTGGCAGGATTGAAATTCCAACAGCAATTCGAGGAGATGGCTCGGCTTCATGGCGGCGATCATCAGGTTGCGCCAGCGCAACGCGTAGCCGATTTTGTTGCGGGACATGGGAGCCGAACATTGCCGACAACCTCCTATATCCCCGGCATCACCCCCTCGCGATTGGATGAGTGGATGCCTCCGTTTATTGCGCAGGGACTTCGGCAGGGGCTATCGACATTCGGCCGCCGTATGCGTGGATTGGTGACCAACGAGGCTATTATCGTAGGTGTTGAATCGCGCACCTCGACACCTGTACGAATCCCTCGCGATGCACAGACCTTGATGCATCCGCAAATCAAAGCCCTCTTTCCGGCCGGAGAAGGGGCCGGATACGCCGGAGGCATCATCTCGGCTGCCCTTGATGGCGAAAGAATTGCCGATGCGATAAAAAACTACATTCCCAATTGATCCTATAATATTTGACGACTAACCATGCAACCCGAAGTTTCCATAATTATTCCTGCCTACAATCTGGAATCGTATATTGATGCGTGTTTAAACTCGGTCGAGAATCAGACCTACACGAATTTCGAAGCGATCGTGGTTGATGACGGATCAAAAGACGGAACGTTGAAAGCGTTGCGCCGTCATGCAGAACAAGATCCCCGAATCGTGGTGATTAGTACTCCGAACCAAGGGGTTGCCAGAGCTCGCGAAACCGGAATTCTTCAAGCACGTGGCCGTTATATCTGTTTTCTGGACGGAGATGATCTTTTTATGCCAGATATGTTGGAAATATTGATGCAGCGGATCGCCGAAAATGGAGGATATGATATTGTCTGTTGTGATTACAAACGTATATGCAAAACCTACGAAACGCCGGTTCGCCATATGCAGACAGAGGATATGCAGGATTTAGAGTATCTTGTCGCTTCATTACGACATGCAATTCCGGTAAATGTATGGGGAAGGCTCTACCGACGCACCCTTTTTGATGACAGTTTGCAACATTATCCACTACGTCTGGGACAGGATGCGATTATCAATATTCAAATCGGATGTCGCAAACCGCGGGTTCGATTTATTGATCATATCGGTTATGGATATGTGCAACGTGCTGGATCATCCAACCATCGCAATTTCGATATAGCCTATTGTCAAACATTTAGCAATGTTGTCAATGATATTCTGCATCAACACGATTCGATTTTTAATGGGCAAACAGATTTTTTCCATCTTCTCAACTCTCTTCGTTGGTATTTAGTCTATATCAGTAAGAGTAGCAGTACATGGGTGGGCGATATGGAGTTTGCGCAACAACTTCACGCCAATGTGTATCGTTATCAAGCAGCGTTAAATCCCTACTATTCTCGTTGGATGTTGCTTCTGCTACATGCTGATCGTTATCGTTGGATGCGCCCTGTGGTCGTATTTTCGACAACACTGATGCGCTGGGGAACCAGCCTTGCGCGGCGGATGGCTCATTGAAAATTGAAATAGGTAGTATTCGAAAATTGTATCTCATGAAAAAATATCTATTCTTCGTATCGTTGCCCTATGCATACTCGATTCTTCGGCCGCTTGAACGGGAAATCTGGCGGCAAGGCAATCAGGTCATGTGGTTTTTCGAAGAGGGGTGCCCGATCGCTCTTGAAGCAGAAGAGACGCAGCTAAAAACGATCCAAGAGGTGATGGAGTACAACCCGATAGCTGTTTTTGCTCCCGGGAATTATATTCCCTACTTTTTCCCGGGGATAAAGGTCGAACTTTTTCACGGCTATCCGATCAATAAACGCAACGATCGTAGTGATGACCATTTTACATTGCGCGGATGGTTTGATATCTATTGTACGCAAGGGCCCAGCAGCACCGAGCAGTTTGAGAAATTGGCTCGTAAAAAAGGCTATTTTCGGGTCTACGAAACAGGTTGGACAAAGGCCGATACCTATTTTTCAGAGTCAATGCAGCTCCATGCTGAGAATATTCGACCGACAATCCTCTATTCAACTACTTTTACCCGTTCCCTAACTTCGACGCCCTATCTGGCGGAAGAGATCGAACGATTGGTTTCAACGGGTGAATGGGATTGGTTTTTTATGTTTCATCCCAAATTGGATGACTCTGAGGTTTTAGCTCGCTATCAGCAGATCGCAGCGCGCTATCCCAATGCAACCTATGTTGGCAATACGTTTGACGCGGAAGTCATGCGTCAAGCTGATGTCATGTTGTGTGATAGCTCCTCTATTATTTTGGAATTTATGTTTTTGGATAAACCGGTGGTAACATTTCGCAACTCCAATCCTCGCCCTTCGCTGATAGATATTCAGCAACCCAGCGATTTAGCGGCGGCTCTCAATCGCGCAATTGCTCGTCCGGATGAGTTGATGAATGAGATTCGCCGATATACCTTGCAACATGAAGCACACCGGGATTGTTGTTGTTCGTTTCGTGTATTGGCAGCTGTCGATGATTTTTTGGCAAGAGGCAGAACCGGATTGCGGAGAAAACCATTGAATTTAGTTCGTAAATTTAAAGTTCGCAGGCAATTCGGTTATTGGAAAAGATAATTCTCGTCAGTCATGCTGTGCCTCGGCATTTTTAGGTTCTTACAGATGTAACCCTTTTATCATCAGCATTGTCCATCCTCGATTCGGGAAACAATAGACAATGTGACCGATGAGGTATTTGCGCCAGTCTCTAAATTGGCTCATGTAGGCCAATCGAACAATCTTCCGGTATTTGTTCCAAACATCGCGTTGGGCCTGAATCACCATTTGTACGGTGCATAAGTCGGCCCGCGAAACTTCGCGCATTAAGACGGAACGTAGGCGTGATGAGTGCCGGCGCAGTACCAGATAGAGCATCTCATCGGAATAGCCCATCTGTTCGTAGCTTCGCAAAACATGAGCCCAGTCGCTGATTTTTTGTTCGGGAGAGCGGCGTTGATGGGTTAAACTGCCCTCGACAAGCCGATAAAAATAGGTCGGGGTGCTGTGGCTGATGATTTGGCGGATATAAAGACAATATTGAGCTGTAAAGAGTTCATCTTCGGCAAAATTACAGGCCTCGTCGAAACGTATATGATGTGTTTCGATCACTTCTCGTGCATATATTTTGCAACATCCCCAGCCAAAACAGTTCATACGCAATAGATCAACGATCAATCTCCTACATGCGGTGGGATCATTATCGACAATGCAGTCAGGTATATGATCCGTGCGCGTGTCGCCATTTTTCCATACCCGTGTAAAGTTAGAAAACGCAATTCCATCTGATCGTAATCCGTTGGATAAGAATTGCTCCAAATGATTGGGCGCAACCCAATCATCGGAGTCGATAAAAACAATAAAATCTCCTTTGGCTTCATTTAAGCCGAGATTCCGTGCTTTGCTTACACCTCCGTTGTGTGTGTGAAAAACGCGGATGCGATCATCCTGAATCGCATAGCGATCGCAAATCTCGCCGGAACGATCGGGACTACCATCGTCAATCAACAGTAATTCGAAGTCGGGCATCGTCTGCGCCAAAATGCTTTCAATACATCTGGCAAGATACGCTTCGACTTTGTACACGGGAGTTATGATTGTGACTTGCATTTTAGCGATTTATGAGTGAATAATATGACGATCGAGCCCTACTGAGCAGCGTTGCGCTCCATTTTGGCGACTCCGCAGAAAACGTTCTTTATTTTCGGTTCTGTTTTCACGATCGTGCTGTCCATGAGCAATGTGATAGACAATGGCGGCAAATTTCAAACTCTGTTGTTGAATTTCACTGTTTATCAGTCGCGCTGCTAAATCATCGTCTTCGCCGCCCCAACCTACAAAATTCTCATCATAACCATTTATTTGTAACAAATCTTTCCGCCAAAAAGACATGTTGCACCCTTTCACATGCCGCTTCGGTCCGTATAGACAATATAATCGGGCTATGAAGGGGATGTGTAACATATTAAATCGGCTTGCCATCCCTTTTGTTAAAATAGAGGGACGAAACGATTCGCGATTAAGTACTGTCGGAACCAACTCCGGCATAATCCGCCCCCGAGCCCCCGCGGTAAAATAGTCCTCTCGTGCATATCGTTTGTGATCCCGAACAAAATCGCGATGCAGCAGCACATCTCCGTCAATCTGTATAATGTATTCGTAATGACTCGCTGCTATGGCCTTGTTGCGGATTGCTGCCAAACGAAACCCATCGTCGGGTTGCCAGATGTGGTAGATCGGAACGGGGGAGATTCGCTGAAAATGTTCTACTACACAACGAGTCTCCTCGCCCGAACCATCGTCGGCAATGAGTATCTCGTCTGGCAATTCGCGCAGTTCCATCACGCTGTCAAGGCAGAGTTCCAGAGCGCGAGGCCAATTGTAGGTCGAAATTATTAGCGAAATTTTCATCTTATAGCGTGTTGCGTAGGGTCTTTTATAGCTTAATAGAACAAATTTTCTGCCAAAAAAAATTATTTTCGAACTTCCGGTTACTGCCATATAACAACCGATGCTGTCAATTTTGTCTTAAAAAACAATTACAACTCCAAAACAGGATTTGGGTGACAAAGGTCGAAAAAAAATCC
>CAYOKU010000102.1:2483-6481 GCA_964404645.1 uncultured Alistipes sp. | reverse complement strand
AAAGCTAAACATATCTCAAACCTCTTGCAATATGCACTTTACCGAACACTTACGTCTCTTTCACCCGTTTTTTAGGGGGCAACTTAAACCGTTTTTAGGGGGTCAATTTTGCCGTGTTTTCCACCCAACAGTAGAATTGCCGACTCTTCGTTTGGCATCGTGCCTCGCATGCGCCTAACACGTCGAAAATCACTTTGCCAACGCTTCCAAGTCATCTCTGTGGTATCGTTCTTATTGCAGCATTCATAGGCTTGCCATTTTCGAATATAATCGCTATCTTTGCATGACGTGGAAAGTAACCTCCGTTCCTTGCGGGGCGATTCGCCGCCTATACAGATAGATAAACCGTTAATAATCATTCTATGTTTTTGGAGAATGCCAGCCGTAAAGGTTGGATTGAAGTGGTCTGCGGCTCGATGTTTTCGGGCAAAACCGAGGAGTTGATCCGTCGACTCAAACGGGCACAATTTGCCCATCAGAAAGTAGAGATTTTCAAGCCGCGCGTGGATGTGCGTTATTCCGAGGAGGAGGTCGTATCACATGATGCCAATGCCATTCGTTCGACACCGGTCGAGTCGCCGCAAAATATCTTGTTGATGAGTACCGATGTCGATGTTGTCGGGATTGACGAGGCGCAGTTTTTCGATGATAGTATCGTGGATGTCTGTCGGCAGTTGGCCGATAGTGGGGTACGTGTGATTGTGGCCGGACTCGATATGGACTACACGGGTAAACCCTTTGGCCCGATGCCGGCTTTGATGGCCACGGCCGAGTACGTCACCAAAGTGCATGCAATTTGTGTTCGTTGCGGTAATCTTGCCCACCACTCGCACCGATTGACCGATGAAGAGCGGCAAGTGATGCTCGGAGCGCAGGACTCCTACGAACCGATCTGCCGCCACTGCTTTAAAGAGTTGGTTCGAAAACCTAAAAATTAAGAGCGGTAAATGATGCCGGCGTATGAAAAAGGGGCTGCACCGAGATGAATACCGTGCAGCCCCTTTTTCGTGAACCCTTTATTATCCTTTGCGTTTGTAGCGCGAAGGGGAGGTTCCGGTATGTTGTTTAAAGTATTTGCCGAAAAACGACTGTGTGGAGAAGTTGAGGTGGTAGGCGATCTCCTGAATGCTCATGCCGGAGTATTTCAGCAGGGCTTTGGCTTCGAGAATGACCGATTCGTCAATCCACCGCGCTGCGGTCTTTCCGCTCACCTCCTTGACGACCGATGAGAGGTATTTTGGAGTGATGTTGAGCAACTTGGCATAAAAGCTCACATTGCGCTCTCGCTTGTTGTGTTGCTGCAAGAGCGACATGAATTCATCGAAAAGCACCTCGCAGCGACCTTGTTTGATCTCTTCGGGTTTTTCGCGTTGGTTGATCTCGGTAATGATGTAAAAAGCTGTTGTGAAGAGAGTGCGGATGATCTCCGTGCGGTAACGCTCCTTGTCGCTGCGGAGCATGGTCTTGATGAGCTGAAACAGTTGGCGAATTTCGTCCACGTCTTGCTGCGAAACCTCCAATAGGGGAGCTTTGCCGAACCGCATATAGACGGGTAGCGAAGTCGAGAGGTCGATTTGAATCTCGTTGACAAACGATTTGGAGAAGGCCAGAAAATAGGCGGCGGCGTTTGGCGAACATTTTGCCGTGCGGATGATACTGTCGGGGTTGAAGAAGACGATGGTGTTGGGGCGAATGACATAATTCTGCATGTCGATCGACACGGAGGCCTCGCCGCTCATCATAACGATTGCCGAAAAACCATCAATCGAGGCCGGGTAGTCGGCCGTGACGTTGTTTTGTGCGGAAAGGGTGGTAATTACCAAATCATCCGAGAGATAGAACACATCGCTCATCTCTTTTTTGATGCGTGAAATCGAAACCTTATGGAGGTTTTCGCGGGCTG
This sequence comes from uncultured Alistipes sp., assembly GCA_964404645.1. Classification (GTDB taxonomy): domain Bacteria; phylum Bacteroidota; class Bacteroidia; order Bacteroidales; family Rikenellaceae; genus Alistipes. The sequence continues at coordinate 4,578 of CAYOKU010000102.1, read as the reverse complement.
CTTTGGTGATCTTCGCGCTATTGGGCATAATGTTGTAATTTTTCAGACAAATATAACAGTTTTTGCGGGAATATCACCCATATTACCGGATATTTCTTGCCGCAACTACTGTTCATCGCGGGGGCACATAACGCGCAAACCTCCGGCGATACAGGTGATACGGAGTGGAAAATCCGACCCTTTTTGTCCATCGACATCGGTCGGTTCGTTGATCGTTGATCGGATCTCGATCGTCTTTGCGCGCAACTCGCGGACAATGCGCGGGTGTCCGCCCAAGAGGTAACGCCCCATGGCCAACGTGGAGACCAAAAAATTCTTCTTTTCGAGCATCATGCAGTCAAACTGTCCGTCTTTGATGGATGCGCGGCGTGCCAATCGAAACCCTCCGGCAGTTTCGCCATTGAATATCAGAACGATCAGCGAGTTTAGATCATATTGCTGGCCATCGGCCACCACTTCGAGCGGAATCGCGTGCATCGAACGAAACTCTTTGACTCCCTCGATGATATAGGCCAATTTGCCGATTTTGTGTTTCCGCTCATCGGGGGTGCGTTGCGAGGTGGTGGTAAAGAGTCCGAAGCTGAAAATATTGACAAAATAGAGCCCATTGACGCATCCGCAATCGACGCGATCTTCGGAGCCGGTGGCGATCTGCCGTGCAGCCGTGAGAGGGTCTTTCGACATGCCCAGCGCGCCGGCAAAATCGTTGGCCGTACCGGCCGGCACGACTCCGATCGGGATATCCAGCCCCTTGCGTTTCATGGCGTTCGTCACGAAGTTGACCGATCCGTCACCGCCTGCAACAACCATTAGGTCAATCGTTTCGAATCCATCGAAAGGATTCTTTGCGAAGTCGATCTGTTGAGGGATAATCTCATAGCCTCCTTCGTGAAATGCAGCGCAGATGGCATCAATGTTACGGACTATTTTGCCCTTTCCCGATTGGGGGTTGTAGAGAAATAAGGCTTGTTTCATGGAACTTATTGCATGATTAGCTGTTGCATTGCCGGTGAAATATACTCTTCATACTGTTCGCCTTCGCCGGCCAGAATGAAGTAGACGCGAGCCGAAGGGTTGGCCTTGGCGGCAGCCAGTGCATCGTCGGCTCCCATCGCCAGATACATCGTTCCGAGCGCATCGGCCTCGGCGCAAGTCGGTGCAACCACCGTCACCGAGAGCAGTCGCGATATGGCACTGCGACCCGTGCGCGGGTCGATCGTGTGGGCGATTTTTCGGCCGTTTTCATCGAGGTAAAATCGGCGATAATTGCCCGAAGTGGCCAATCCGCCGGAGCTCATCTGAATTCGTTTTTGGAGGTACTCGCCATTGCTCATATTGCCGTCAAAGGGGCTTTCAACGCCTATTCGCCACGGATTTCCCTGTGCGTTCTTGCCACGACAAACCACTTCGCCGCCAATATCGACAATGTAATTTTCGGCTCCGAATCGCTCGACCAATGCCGCCAACAGATCGACCGTGTAGCCCTTGGCGATCGAGTTGAAATCGAGTTGAACGCGCGGATCTCTCTTTATGAGCCGTCCGTTTTCGATGTACACCTTCTCGCGACCCACGAATTGGAGAATCGAGTCGATATTAGGGTGCTCTTGTGCCTCTTTTCCGGCGAATCCCCACGCTTCGACCAGCGGTTTTACCGTCACATCGTATCGGCCGCCGCTGACGGCTCCGATGCTGTCGGCCAGATGCAGGTTAAAGGCGATGTGACGATCCACAGAATCGGTCAAATTTCGGTTGATCCGGCTCAGTAACGAGGTCGAATCGAAGATCGACATTGAGGCTTTTGTTTCGCGATCAAGCTCCATGATTGCCGCATATAGCTCCTTGGATGATGTGTTCCGGACATCGGCCACCACGTGTACCGTTGTGCCGAGCATCGTACCGTCTACCGTCTTGTATTTTTCGCGTGCGGAGCACCCGCCCAATACCACCAAAATAAGCGCACAGCAGAGCATGCGCATCGACTTTTTCAGCATAATATATTTCAGTTTGGTTGCAAAAATACAATTTTCCCCGATTAACCGCTGTTTTTGAGACGAAAAACGTAAGATTTTTCAATTTTTAGTTTTAAAATCCTAAT
>CAYOKU010000102.1:0-2473 GCA_964404645.1 uncultured Alistipes sp. | reverse complement strand
TTTCGGGACAAAAACACGATAATTTTTAATTTTTAATTCCTAATTCCTAATTATATTCGTACCTTTGCCGAACGCTCTGGCGTTATCCACGGTAAGGGGGATGCGTCGTAGAGTGGAACTTGAATCAAATTTATTCAATTATGGCTTATTTAACAGCAGAAAAAAAGCAAGAGCTTTTCGGCCAGTACGGCAAGTCTAACACCGATACGGGTTCTCCCGAGAGCCAGATCGCACTGTTCTCTTTCCGTATCAACCACCTTACGGAACACCTCAAAAGCAACAAGCACGACTTCGGAACCCAGCGTTCGTTGTTGCGTCTGGTCGGCAAACGCCGCCAACTGTTGGAGTATTTGAAGGAGGTCGACATCGAGCGTTACCGCGCTATCGTGAAGACGCTGAATCTCCGCAAATAATCACGAGGAAGAAATGAGGGCAATATCCGCGAGGGGTTGCCTTCATTTTCTTATTTGTAATCAAATTAGAAAACACTATACAGGTTAAAATTTTATGGAAGAAAAGAAGTTGTACAATGCTGTCCGTAAAACGATTACGCTGGCCGATGGTCGCCAGATTGAGATCGAAACGGGCAAGCTGGCCAAGCAGGCCGACGGAGCGGTTGTCGTCAAGATGGGCGACACGATGCTCTTGGCTACGGTCGTAGCGGCCAAAGACGCAAAACCGGACACCGATTTTATGCCCCTTCAAGTGGAATACAAGGAGAAATATGCTTCGTGCGGTCGTTTCCCCGGCGGATTCATGAAACGCGAAGGCAAAGCCAACGACAGCGAAGTGCTCGTAGCCCGTCTGATTGACCGTGCGCTGCGTCCGCTGTTCCCCGCAGATTACCACGCCGAGGTTTACGTCACTGTGAACCTGATCTCGGCCGACAAAGATATTCAGCCCGATGCGCTGGCCGGTTTGGCAGCCTCGGCCGCATTGGCCGTTTCGGATATCCCCTTTGGGGGCCCGATCTCGGAGGTGCGCGTAGCCCGCATCAATGGCCAATATGTCATCAACCCCAACTATTCGGAGATGGCCAATATTGACCTCGACATCATGGTTGCCGGTACGATCGACAACATCTTGATGGTGGAGGGTGAGATGAAGGAGGTTTCTGAGGATGTGATGCTCGGAGCTATCAAATTTGCCCACGAGGAGATTAAGAAACATTGCGCCGCGCAGATCGAACTCTCGAAGGAGTTGGGCAAAGATGTGAAACGTGCCTACTGCCACGAGGTGAACGACGAAGAGCTGCGTCAGACGATCATCAAGGAGCTTTACGACAAGGCTTATGCCATTGCCACCAGCGGCACGATGAAACACGAGCGCGAGGATCTGTTCAACGCCCTCGAAGCTGAATTTGCAGCCCGTTATACCGATGAGGAGCTGGTCGAAAAGGCTCCGCTGATTCACAAATACTACCACGATGACGTGCAGAAAATGGCCATGCGCAACATGATTCTGGACGAGGGCAAGCGGTTGGACGGTCGTCGTACGGACGAGATTCGTCCGATCTGGTGCGAGGCTGGTTACCTGCCCGCAGCTCACGGTTCGGCCATTTTTACCCGTGGTGAAACGCAGGCGTTGGCCAGCGTAACGCTCGGTACGAAGCTCGACGAGAAGATGAAGGACGAAGTGTTGGTTCAAGGTACGGAGCAATTCGTATTGCACTACAACTTCCCGCCCTTCTCAACCGGTGAAGCCAAAGCCGCACGCGGTTTGAGCCGTCGTGAAATTGGCCACGGTCACTTGGCTTGGCGTGCTCTCAAACCGATGATTCCGCTGGGCGAGGAGAATCCCTATGCCGTGCGTATCGTGTCGGACATTCTTGAATCGAACGGTTCATCGTCGATGGCTACGGTTTGTGCCGGAACTCTCGCGCTGATGGATGCCGGTGTCAAGATGAAAAAACCGGTTTCGGGTATCGCTATGGGGCTGATCTCGGATTCGAAGAGCGGCAAATGGGCGGTGCTTTCGGACATTCTGGGTGATGAGGATCACCTCGGTGACATGGACTTCAAGGTGACGGGAACCAAAGACGGTATCACCGCTACCCAAATGGATATCAAGGTCGATGGCCTTTCGTATGAGGTGCTGGCTGCTGCGTTGGAGCAGGCTCGCAAGGGTCGTATGCACATTCTTGGTAAGATTACCGAGTGCATCGCTGAACCGCGTGAAGACTACAAGCCGTTTGTGCCGCGTATCGTCCAGATCTCTATCCCGCAGGATATGATCGGTCCGGTAATCGGCCCCGGAGGAAAGGTTATTCAAGATATTCAGAAGACTACCGGAACGACTATCACCATCACGGAGGTCGATAGCAAGGGTCTGGTGGACATCTTCGGCCAAAACAAAGAGGCTCTCGATAGTGCGCTGAACCGCATCAAGGCGATTGTAGCTATTCCCGAAGTGGGTGAAACCTACCACGGTAAGATTCGTTCGATCGTAGCGTTCGGTGCTTTTGTAGAGATCA
>CAYOKU010000101.1:0-6741 GCA_964404645.1 uncultured Alistipes sp. | reverse complement strand
CAAGTTCCAGTTCAGCAAGCGTTAATACGACCGAATTTCGGCAACGCACGGTGTCGGTTTCAAACTTTGTGGACGTACCTATATTATTAAGAGCATCGCAACGCTTAATCTGTTAGGTCTTACTTCGAAGTTGCCGCACCGCGGAAAACCCCTCGGGACCAGCAAGGCTGCTACCCGCGGAGTTGATGAAAAGAGAATTAAAATTAAACAAACAGAATTAAAATGTCACGTACAGATTTTAATACATTATTGGAAGCCGGTGCGCATTTCGGTCACTTGAAACGCAAGTGGAACCCCAAAATGGCTCCTTATATCTTCATGGAGAAGAACGGCATCCATATCATCGACCTGCACAAAACCGTGCTCAAAATCGATGAGGCAGCAGCAGCTATCAAGCAGATTGCCAAGAGCGGTCGCCGTGTGCTGTTCGTTGCTACCAAAAAACAAGCTAAGGATATTGTTGCCGAAAAGGTGGCAGCCGTTGGAATGCCTTACGTCACTGAGCGTTGGGCTGGCGGTATGCTGACAAACTTCCCCACAATACGTAAAGCCGTCAAGAAGATGTCGACGATCGACAAGATGACTACTGACGGCACGTTCGATAATTTCTCCAAGCGTGAGAAACTCCAAATTTCGCGTCAGCGCGCTAAATTGGAGAAGAACCTCGGTTCGATTGCCGACCTTACCCGTCTGCCGGCTGCTCTGTTCATCGTTGACGTACAGAAGGAGTCTAACGCCGTGAAGGAGGCCAAACGTCTGGGTATCCCCGTATTTGCAATGGTTGACACTTGTTGTGATCCGACCGACATTGATTACGTTATCCCTGCAAATGACGATGCCTCGAAATCGATTGCCGTTGTTCTCGACGCTATCTGCGCTGCCGTAGCCGAAGGCTCGGAGGAGCGTAAGTTGGAGAAGGAGAAAGAGTCGCAGGAGGGTGAAACCGAAGGCGATGCTCCCGCAAAAAAAGAGGGTAAACCCCGCATCAAGAAGGCCGTGAAGGCTCAGGTTGATGCTGAGGAGGCTACCGTAGCAGAGGTTGTTGCCGCTGTTGAAGAGCCTGCTGCCCCCGCTGCCGAAGAAGAAAAGGCAGAGTAATTGCTACCCCGAACGAATTTACAAACGAACAAAAACTGAAAACTATGGAAATCAAAGCTGCTGATGTCATGAAGCTCCGCAAGATGACCGGTGCCGGAATGATGGATTGCAAAAATGCACTCGTTGAGGCCGAAGGTGATTATGCACGTGCTCAGGACATTATCCGCGAGAAAGGTAAGCTGGTTGTAGCCAAGCGCGCCGATCGCACCGCCACCGAAGGTGTCGTTGTGACCAAGGTCATTGGCCAGAAAGCTTACATTCTCTGCTTGGCATGCGAAACTGACTTCGTGGCTCAGAATGCCGAATATACCGCATCGGCAGAGGCTATGCTTGCTGTTGCTGTAAATGCAGATGCTGCTGATCGCGACGCTCTGTTGGCAACCAAAAATGCCGAAGGCCACACCGTTGAGGAGATGGTTACCGAGAAATCGGGCCAGACCGGTGAGAAGATCGAGTTGGCATACTACGCGCGTATTGAAGCTGCTTATTGCGCTGCTTACGTTCACTTCAATAAGAAACTCGGTACGATCCTCGGATTCAATAAGGAGGTTCCCGCCGAAGTGGCTCACACCGTTGCTATGCAGGCTACGGCAATGGCTCCCGTTTCGATCTCGGAGGCTGATTGCCCCGCAGAGGTGGTAGAGCACGAGCGTAAGATTGCCGTTGAGGCGATGAAACAAGATCCGAAGAACGCCAGCAAACCCGATGCTATCCTCGAAAAGATTGCTGAGGGTAAGATGCGCAAGTTCTTTGAGGAGAACACGCTGCTTAATCAGCCGGTTGTCGGTGAGAAGGAGACGATCGCCGAATTTATCAACAAGGCTGTGAAAGAGGCTACCGTGGTTGCTTACAAGCGTTTTGCTTTGGGCGAATAATCACTCTGGTTATAATGCGATAAAAGGCTGCCTACATTGCGTAGACAGCCTTTTTGCATAAAAAGCTGTGGCGAATTAGACGAGTAATATCTCTTTTGAGAAAATATGAGATCTGATGGCATAACGATGCGAAAATCATTCGGTTGCATCGTTCTATTTGTGGTTGGTGATGTTTGTGTATAGTGCCTATCGTTTGCAGATCACGTTGAAATCGCAATAGGTGCAGGTGTCGGAATCGGTACATTGCGCAAATGGAACGGTTGGGTCGTATAGTTGGGCAAGAGTCGAGCGCACTAACTCCTCAAAACGTTCGGCGTATCGTCTATATGTCGCTCCGGTGAGCCGTAGTTCGCGGTCGATCAGCAGCGGAGAGTACTCCGCACGATTCATGTTTCGCACGTAATAGAGGGCCGGTATCACATCGCGCTTGCGCGTGTGGTGGAGCATCATGGCATAGAGCAACGTCTGCACAATGTTTGATAGACGTTGTTTGCCCTTTCCGGTAAATAGCATCTCTAATCCATCGAATTCAAGGTGGGCAGTCCCTGTTTTGTAGTCAACGACACGCAATGTCCCATCATCGAGCGAGTCGATACGGTCGGCAATGCCGGCAAATTTGAGTGTGCGTACCTCACCGCATGTTTCGAACGGAAAGGGATAGTTTACAGGCTCTTCCAAGCCGGTCACTGCAAAATTGTCGTGTATCGCATCGTAGGCCATCACGCCGCCACGCAAATAGCGTGTTACAATATCGCGTACCAGCACCAAATTTCCGGAGTACTCATCGGTTGATGCCGCCGTATTTTGCAAATAATTTTTATTAATTGCCGTTTCGACCGCTGTTTCGACCTCGCCCGTCCGGATCAGCATCCGCAATGTATCGCCGGCATGTGCTTCACCGCGAATCCGGTCGTAAAGTTGCTGAATGGCTGCGTGGAGAATTGTTCCGAACATCGGAGCATCAATCTCCTCCGAGATCTCATCATCGGGTTCGAGTCGCGCTATCGAATGAAAATAGAAGCGTAACGGACAGGCCACGTAGCGAAAAAATGCGGTCGGCGAGAGTGTGGCCTTACTTTCGGGGTCTGTGTAGCGCGCAAGGCGTTGCATGATTGATTCGTCTTTTGCCACCTCGATCGGAGCCGTTTCGGCCAGATTGACATCCACACCTACTTCGATTTTATGCACCGGAATACCACTTTCGTAGTCCAGTTGGTAGATATAGCGACTTGGCTCTCCGGTTGATTTGTCATCGGCGTGGGAGCAGTAGAGCATCCATACCTTACCCGCTCGTTGGATCAATCGGTAGAAATAGTAGGCATAGATCCCCTCGTGGTGTTCGGGTGTTGGTAGTTCGAATGCCGCTCGCAGGTTGTAGGGGACAAATGATGCTTGTGCCATATGGTTCCCCGGAAAGTTGTCGTCATTCATCGACAGGATGATGACGTTGTCGAAATCGAGATTTCGGGTTTCGAGGATACCCATGATTTGAATGCCCTCCAATGGTTCGCCTTCGAAAGGGATGCGTAATGTTTGCAGATGGCGACGCAATAGCGAGGCGTAAACCTCGGTAGTTATCTCCAACTCGCAGGCATCAAGTGAATTGCGCAGTTTAACAATCTCTTCGGCAATTACCGCTAAAAACTCCACCCGTTGGCGAGCATCGTCCCCCTTGTAGGGTAGACGTGCCACGGCTGCCACTACCGCCGATAGCCAATCGGAGAGGGATCGCCATTCGGTGGCAGGGGTGAAAACGGTCGTAAGGAGTTCGTTTTTGGCCAAAAAAGCGATCTCAACGGCTATTCGGCGATCACGTATGATCTCATCGTGGAGGATTCGGGTCAATTCTGCATCACTCTCGGCTACATAGGGATGTGCCAGCATTCCGGTTACATCGGCGTGGTAGAAGGTCGAGGTATCGCCTTTCTGACGTCGATGAGCCTGCAACTCAACCAATCGTTCGATAAATGTGTAGGCGAGGCTTTGGCGCAATGGAAATCCCATCGTGACATTGACCCTCCCAACGTCCTTCGGAAGAGCATATAGCAGCGGTAAAAGCAGATTTTCATCGGTGAGTACAATCGCCGTTCGTTTGTCGAGCGGTGCTGATTGTGCTAATTTACGCAAGATTTCGGCAGCATATTTACACTGTACGACATTTGATACGGCGGCCACCGAGGTCAACTCCTTGGGCTGTGCCATATGATCGTGCGGCAAATCGGTGCAGGGGGGAAACTCCACGAGATTTTGGCGTATAAACATGCCGGCCTCCTGTTCCGGACGTCTCTTATAATAGCTGTCGTAATCCCAGTAAAAGTCGGTTTGGGTGGTTGCCGATAGAAATCGGAACAACCGTTTTTCGCAGGTAGATAAGGCGTTGAAACCAGCCACCACGTAGTGGCGAGGCTCTGCAAATGTGAAATCTCCCAAGTCGATTCGGTCGGCTGCGGCGCGCTGTACCATGCCGTTGTAGGCGATGCCGAGTGTCGAAAGTCGTGCGCGATACTGCTCATAAATAGCTCCGAGTGTCCGCCATATAGCCAAAAAACGCTGTTTTTCCTCCGATAGATCGCCTTCATCGCCCAAAGTAGACCAGAACCGGATGATGATGAGTCGCTGTTCGGGGGTCAGATAGGAGATGTCGGCCTCGATCTCCTTGATGTCGGTAATGTTGCGGAAGAGTTGCCGAGCATCAATCCGATACTTGTCTATGGTATCGAAATCGGTGAGCAGCATATCGCCCCAAAAATAGAATTTGTCGAAGGGCTCGTTATGGAAAGCGGAGTAGACTTTGTAGAGCTCGGTGATTAACCGTAACCGATCGCCCATCCTTAGCCCCGAAATCTCGGTTGTCAGATCGTCGATTGATACCCATTGCGGTTGCCACATTGGTCGTTGGGCGATGCGTGTCAAAGCATCGACAAAAAAGAGCCGAGCACGACGTGACGGAAAGATGAGCATCCTTTCGGATAATCCATCGCCGTAACGCGCATAGAGATCTGCGGCAACCTCCTCCAAAAAGCCCTGCATATGCTCCTCTATTTGATCGGCGTAACTGTTCCGCCCATCAGTTTGGCGGCGGTGCGGATGATCTGTGGTTCTCCTTTGTAACGGATGGTGGCTCCGGTCGATGTTTTACCTTCGAAACGATCGGTTGCCCATATGGTTACAGCTGCCGAACTGCTTGCGCTGACCATCGCCGACATAGTTTCGAGTGCTTCGGCATTGACTTTTCCCGTTGATGCGAAGAGCGACAGGTAGCGAGCCTTTCCGCTGAGCGTGGCCTCACTTTTTCCAGTCAGTTCGACTGCCAAATCCTTCACATCAAGAGCCATGTTCAACGTTGAACGAGCTCCGATAATCAACGAGAATTCGTTTTGGTGGAGCGGGGAGGCAAACGATGCCACGGCATCGGTCAACGAGAGTGACGATAGATTATTGAAATAGAGCGTAACGGTTGTTCGTTCGGGTCGCCGTGTGTCGATTCGTTCGGCGATCGTCAGTGCTTGATTTTTCACCTCGGCACGAAACTTTGTCGTATAGGAACCCTTGGTATCGTAGACAATACGAGGGGCTTCGTTGTCGGATACTTGTACAAACCGAATATCAACACCAGCCGAAACAACCACCGACGTGAAGGTCGGCAGCCACTCGCTGCGTTGGGTCGAAGAGCTGTTTTCCTGAGCGTGGCCGAGTGCCGTATAAGCCAGCAACACGGCGCATAGAATCACTTTTTTCATAAGTAAAGGTTATTTTGCATCGGCTAATTTACGAAATAATTGTGGAAATCGGGATTTGTTTCGTACTTTTACTTCGTTAATCGACTTTTCGGACAGTGAGAGCGAAGATTTTAAATGCAAGCGCAGGGTCGGGCAAGACCTACCAATTGGCCTATAAATATGTGCACGATGTGATCGAACAACCCGACATGTATCGTCATATATTGGCTGTTACATTCACCAATAAGGCCACCGAGGAGATGAAGACCCGAATCCTTAAAGAGATCCATGCGTTGGCCTCGGGGGATGAGAGTTCTTATCTCGATTCGCTTTGCGGTGATCTGCGTTTCGATGTGCATACCGTCAGAAAGCGCGCCGCCGAGGTGCGTTCGAAGATTCTACACGACTATTCGCGTTTTACGGTGTTGACGATTGACACCTTTTTTCAGCGTATCTTACGTGCTTTCATCAAAGAGTTGGGCATTGATCTCAACTACAATGTTGAGATCGAAACGGCATCGGTTTTGGCCAAGAGTGCCGAAACGTTGATCGAACAGATCACTATCGACTCCGATCTGCAACGTTGGCTCACGGAGTTTGTGCAGGAGCGTATTGACGAAGGTAAAAAATGGGATATTCGCGATGGTATTCTATCGTTAAGCAGCGAACTATTTAAGGAGAAGAACAAGGATGCGCTTACGCTGGCACGTTCGCGTGAAGAGTTGGGAGCAATCGTTTCAAGAGCCTCGCAGCAGGCCGAAAAGAGCCAGAACGAGTTTCGCCAAACGGCGCAACGAGCTGTTGATCTGATTGCGGCGGCCGGATGTTCACCCGATGATTTCACCGGCAAGAGTCGCAGTTTTGTCAACTATTTCTATGCTGTAGCCGAAGGGTCTTTGAAAAGTTATACGGCGACAGTTGCTAAAATGAGCCGTACCGATGAAGGGTGGTGTCCCAAAGGTTCAGCGGCACAGCCGCTTGTGGGGGAGTTGCGACCGCTTTTGTCACAAGTGTGTGCCCTGTATGACAGCCATATCCGGACGTGGAAC
>CAYOKU010000100.1:0-7764 GCA_964404645.1 uncultured Alistipes sp. | reverse complement strand
AGCGGGGGATGGGTTACTCTACGTTGTCTTTCAGTTGTTTCCAAACCGATGCGCTGTAACCCAATCCGATCGTATAGAATAAGATATAGAGAATCGTGATACAGAGGATGCGGACCCACATGCTTCCGATTATCGTGCAGATAGCACCGATGATGAAGGCGATCACGGCGAATCCGATAACAAGGATCAAACTGCTGAAAAATATTCTCCATTTGCTGCCATAGGTAGCATCGTTACTTGCTTTGATGGCTTGCATCGGGTTCTTGTTTTTGTCGATCAGGAAGTAGTAGGCCAATGACCATGCTATGCTCAACACGATACCCGGAATGATTAAGAAGAGGAAAGCGATAAATATAGGTATGATCATCAGACCGGCCGTGATGAGATATTCGCCCATGTAGCGGCGATATTTGGCATCGAAGATTGCCAGCGGCGAGATGACATTCCCTTTTGCCAACTCGATCGGCAATAGCGAAATGGCGATGGTTGTGCCGATATTAATATAGGGTATCCAGATCGTGATAACCCACAGTAGAATGGCCGCAATAACAGACGGCGCGTTTTTGAATCCGATCACAAACGAATCCTGCAAGGTTTGGGCAAAGTCTAATTTTTTCATCTCCATAATAGCAATTTTTAAAATTGATTTCAAACAAATATAATCAAAAAATATTATTTTTGCATATTTATTATACGATTTTTTTCAAATGGGCGATAAATCACAATATTCCTATCGTGTTGAACCACAGGATGTAGACTATACACTACGGGCAACGATCTCGTCTTTGGGAGCGGCAATTCTCAATACGGCTGGCGTGGATGCGCACGGCAAAGGTTTCGGAGTTGATGCGCTCAATGTCGATAACCATTCGTGGGTACTCTCGCGAATGGCGATCGAATTTGATCGCAGGCCCGAACAATATGCCGATTATACGGTGGCGACATGGATCAATGAGTACGGACGGGTGCTCTCGACACGTAACTTTACCCTAACCGATGTTGTCGGTTTGCAATTTGGACGTGCTGTGACCCAATGGGCGATGATTGATCTGAAAAGTCGCACGGCGGTCGATCTGTCGTGGGTGGGCGATGCACACAGCGATGCCCTTGTCAACGCCCCATCGCCGATGGCGAAGCCGTGCAAAATCCGACAGGTGACCCCGACCTTGTGCAGCGACCACAAGGTCGTATATAGTGACATTGATTTTAATCGACATGTCAATACGATGCGCTATATCGAGATGATGCTCGATATGCTTCCCGTTGAACTGCTTGTACAGGAGGCTCCTGTGCGGTTAGATATTCACTTTCTGCACGAATGCCTATTGGGGCAGACGCTGACTATCGGATGCGAGTTGCGCGAGCAAGCGGCTCTCTTTGAAATTTCGACTGATGGGGCAACGGCGGCTGTTCGTGCCTCGATTGCTTGGAAATAGGCCGGAACGGAGTGTTACTTTGGAACGGGTTTTGCGTGATCTGTGCAAAACCCGTTTTAATATGGAAAGTGCAACCAAAACCGAAAACAAGTATCAGGTCAGTATCGACCTATTGAACGATGCCGTGGGGAAGGAGATCGCCACATCGTTGCAGTACATGTATTTTCACACCCGACTTGAAGATGCCCGATACGAGCACCTGTCGGAGATTCTGCGCGGAATTTCGATTGCTGAAATGCGTCATATCGAACTACTCTCCGACCGAATTCTCTTTTTGCAGGGCGATGTCGATATGAATCCGACCTTTCGCACGAGGCAGATCACTTCGGTGAGCGATATGCTTCGTATGGCGATGCAGTTGGAGCAGAACACGATTGATGGCTATAATGATGCCTCACGCATCGCTTCGGAACACCGCGATGCCGTGACTCATAGGATGTTTCAGAATTTGATCGCCGAAGAGGAACTTCACCTCGATACCTTCCGCACGGAGTTGCAGAATATGATCGACTACGGAGATAACTACTTGGCACTTCAATCCATAGCAGCCAGCCATGAAGTGGCCGAGCGATTGGAAAAAGAGGAGTAGAGCGCGCGCAAGCGGCCAAATGCGCGGCAGAGGGATTAATTCGATCTCTTTGCCGCTTTTTTGTGCATTTTTGTTATCTTTGTTGAGAAATAATTTTTTTTATGAAGATCACGGTATTAGGACCAGCGCACCCCTATCGGGGCGGTTTGGCCTCGATTATGGAGATTTTGGCGCGGACTTTTCAGCAACGCGGTGATGAGGTGGATATTAAGACCTTTACCTTGCAGTACCCTTCGTTGTTGTTCCCGGGAAAGAGTCAGATTCGAACGACTCCTCCGCCTGCCGATCTGCGTATTTGCCGTTGTGTCAATACGATCAATCCGTTTAATTGGGTGCGCGTTGGGCTTCGTATTCGTCGCGAACGACCCGATTTCGTGTTGATGAAGTATTGGACCCCCTTTATGGCTCCCTGTTTTGGTACGATTGCGCGCATTGCCCGTTCAAACGGACATACGAAAGTGTTGTGCCAGATTGATAATGTCGAACCTCACGAACACCATCTGATCGACCGCCCCTTCAATCGATACTACCTGCGAGCGGTGGATGGTTTTATCTATATGTCAGAGCAGGTACATCGCGAACTTGCGGAGTATACCTCGGCTCCGGCTCTCTTTTCGCCACATCCGCTCTTCGAGAATTTCGGGCAACGGGTGGAACGCTCGGAGGCGTGTGTGCGGTTGAATTTTGATCCGGCGGAGCGTTATGCCCTGTTTTTTGGACTGATTCGCGATTATAAAGGGTTGGATATTCTACTCGATGCGTGGGCTTTGCTCAAAAGAGCCGGTAAAACCTCAGGCCGCCGTCTGGTGGTGGCGGGGGAGTTCTATACACCGGCAGAACCCTATCTGCAACAGATTGCTGCGCGCGGTTTGCAGGATGAGGTGGTGTTACACGATCGATTTATTCCCGATGAGGAGGTAAAATATTACTTCTCGATGGCCGATTTTGTCGTGCAACCTTATAAAACAGCCACTCAAAGCGGTGTGACCCAGATCGCCTATCAATTCTGTACACCGATGATTGTGACCGATGTCGGTGGTCTGCCTGAAATCGTGCCTGATGGTCGGGTCGGCTATGTTACACCTCCGACAGCAGCCGGAGTGGCCGATGCCATCGAACGTATCTATCAAGGGGATACGCTCGTGCGATTTCAAGCCAACTGTCTTGATGAGCGCAAGCGGTTTTCGTGGGAGGAGATGTGCGCGCGCATCGCGACACTCTACGAAATGGTTCGGTAGAGGCGAAAAAGGGTTATAACAGTCCGGCCTCGTAGTAGATGACGATCTGTTCGATCATCCGGTCTTCGCCGCTCTTGTCATATTCCGATTTAAGATTCTGACCGAATATTTTCGATATGCCTTGCCAGAATCCTGCGACAAAACCTCCGCGGAACTCTTTTAACACTTCGTAAGCCGTATATTCTGTTTCTCGGTCGATCAGTTTGAGCAGAACGCGCCCTTGTGTGCGGGTCATGTGTTTGAGTACAGGGGTGTATTCGTCCTTAATTTCATGGTAGATCGTTTTGATATACTCTTTCTGTGCCTTTTTGGTCGGCAGCCGACACAACTCCTCCTCCATGGAGGCCATCTTGGCTTTGGCGATTTTAGCGATCGGGTAGACCTTCTTTACTGCATCAACCAAACGGCGGTAACGGCGCAGATCCACCCCTCGACTAAACACATAGACTGGTAGCGAATAGATCATCGGAATTGAATCTCCCTTCTCAACCACCCACTCTTGATGCCAATAACCGTGGTTACTCTGTGCCTGCGCCCCGAAGAGCGCGGCGATGGAACAGACCAAGGTCAAGAGCCACTTTTTCATCTTCTCAAAAAGTATTACCTTTGCAAAAATAGAGTTTTTATTTTAGAAACGTTTTTAAAATTGCAAATATTATGTTGGAAAATGGATTGTCGGGTAGTGCTGCTGTGGCGGTATCAACCGAAAATATGGCTGTGACGATGGGGTCGGGCGACCTGCGGGTCTTTGCTACGCCCGCCATGGTAGCATTGATGGAGCACGCGGCGATGTGTGCAGTAGCGGCCGAGTTGCCCGAAGGATCGACGACCGTTGGTGCCGAGATGAATGTCACTCACATCAAACCTTCGGGAGAAGGGGCGCAAATCACGGCGACAGCCGTATTGACAGCAGTCGAGGGTCGGAAACTGACCTTCAATGTGGGTGCACGTGATGCCGAGGGGATGATCGGTGAAGGGGTACATATCCGTTATGTGGTCGATCGCGAAAAATTTATGGCGAAGGTGCGGTAGGTAACTTGGCATATCTCTAAAACGAGCGGCGAGGCTTTCCCGAATGGAAGCCTCGCCGCTTTGTTGATTCGCAGAAGTGTCGCTTAGAATACGATGCGGGCACCGATCTGCATGTGCCAACGCGAGTAGATGTCGCTGGCGTTGTTGGTTGCACCCTTATATTGATAGGTCGGGGTGGCATTGCCGTTTGCGTCTTTGGTTACCTTTGCTACCGTTACAGGATTCAGACTCCATGTGTCGGTGTAGGACTCGCCCCACGAGCGGCACAGCATGTTGCCGAAGTTGATGATGTCGAGCGTGATCTGAACCTTGCGGCCGGTTTTGGCACCGAAGTAGAAATCCTGTGCAAAGTGCAGGTCGAGGTGGTGCTCGAACGGCGATGAGAACTGGTTACGCTTGGTATATTGACCGCGGATCGAACGCAGGTCGGAGTCGCCCTCGATCCATGCCTCCATCTCTTTCTTCTGGGTGGCTACGTCTACCGTTACCGTATTTCCTGATGCATCTTTCTTTGTGTATGTCGAAAAAGTCATAGCCTCCAATTCAGTCTTGGTCGGAATATACATCAGTGAGTTGCCTTTGTATGAGTCGCCATTGTAATCAGCCGTATCGCTATAAGCCAGCGAGTAACGCTGACCCGAATAACCCTGATAGATCAGCGAGATCGACGAACCCAAGAACTTGGCGTAGCGTTTCGTATAACTTACCTGTGCCGTGATGCGGTGAGGAATGTCGAAGAACGACCAAGCCAGTTCGGGCGAATTGCTGCGCAGGGCGAAGTTCTTGCCCCAGTTGCTGGCAGCCTGCGATGACATACCGTCATTGATCGCCTTGGTGCGGCCGTAGGTGTAGAATGCCATCAGATCAAGACCAAACTCGAAATGTTTCTCAACACGAGCACTCAGCGAATAAGAATATCCCTTGCTGCTGTTCGACAACGCATAGATACCGTAATAACTCGATGATCCCGGAGCATCATAATAGGTTGTTGTGTTCTGTGAGTTGGCCGAACCCTCATTGACGGCATACAACTTTTTGCCGGTATCCTCGGCTACCAAGTTTTGGTAGTAGATGTTATTCAGCGTCTTTGAGTAGAGCATCTCGAACGAACCCTTCCAACCGGCACCGAAGTTGTGTTCAACAGCCAGATTGGCACGGAATACCTGTGGATATTTGAAATCTTTCGAAACCACGTTTACCTCGGGATTCGATTTTTTACCCTCCGTGTTCGGGGCTTTGCCGAACCCGTAGGCCGTTTCAGTTACTTTTCCACTAACGGTTTTACCGTAAATGGTCGAACTCAACATCTCTACACCGGTGTTGGTGAAGTTGTTTGAGATCCAAACGAACGGAACGCGACCGGTGAAGATACCGACTCCACCACGAACCAAGGTGTTGTGGTTCTCATCCAAGAACCAACGGAAGCCTACACGAGGTGACCATAGGATTTTGGTTTTTGGGGTTTCACCGGTACGAACGTCATTCTTCTGAGCAAACTCGCTACGGTTGAATTCAACGTTGGTGGTAGGCTGTGTGAAGAAAACAGGGATGTCGATACGAAGGCCGTAGGTCAACGTAAAGTTCTTGGCCATTTTCCACTCGTCCTGTGCATACAGGCCAAACTGTCCGGCGGTGAAGGTCGGGCCCCAAGCCGAAGTGCCGGTAAGAGCCGTATCCGAATAGTTGTAAGCATATTGCGATGCCAAATCATTCATGAAATCATCTACCGAGTTGAATGTCCAAGTACCGGTCGAGTTACGCATAAAGAGGTTGTACATCTTGTAGATCTCATTGTGCGTACCGAAGGTAATGGCATGGTCGCCATTGTAATAGGTGAAGTTATCGGTCAACGTGTAGATGTCCTGATTCAGACGGTTTGCGCCCGAATAAGCCTCGGTACCGATGTTCACGGTTGTGTTGCTACCGCTTCCGGCATTTTTGATGATTGCCAGCGGAGCATTGGCAGCCGATGGGTCGCGGTAGTCGCGAACCATTGTCCAGCCGAAACGCAACTCATTGGAGAGTTTGTCCGAAATACGCGAGTTCAACTCGGCAACCAACGAGTGAGTGCGGTTCACCTGCTTGTAACCGGCGCTACCGAAGTTGAAGGTCGTTTCGTAGTTCGAGAATTTGTCTTTGCTGGCATCGAGGAAATTGTAACGAACCGAGAGATTGTTGTTCTGGTTGATGTTCCAGTCGACACGTGCCATAAACGAACCCGCGTAGGTGTCGATGTCCCGTGCTCCGTATGTGCCGGCATCGATGCCGGTGTACTCTTTGTACTTGGCTGCTAATTTTTTAGCCAACTCTTCATCGATAGCGGTCGATTTGTTGCCATTCGTGTAACCTACATAATAGGTCGACGGGTAGGTATCTTTCGAGTACTCACCGCTCATGAAGAAGAACAGTTTGTCCTTCACGATCGGGCCGCCGATCGTAGCACCGAAGATCTTCGACGACTGTTTGGTCAGGTTTGTGCGGTTCTTGATGTCCTTGCCCGGAGTAGTTCCGTAGAAATCCTGATTATTATAATAGGTATAGGCCGATCCCTTGAACTGGTTGGTACCCGATTTGGTAATGGCATTGATACCACCGCCCGTGAAACCGCTCTGGCGTACATCGAACGGAGCGATGACCACCTGAATCTCCTCGATAGCATCGAGTGATACGGGGTTGGCGCTGGTCTGTCCACCGTTGGTTCCGGTCGAAGTCAGACCGAAAACGTCGTTGCTGACGATACCGTCGATCTGGAACGAATTGTAACGGTTGCTGCCGCCACCGAGCGAAACACCACCACCTTTGGGCGACGAGGCCTGCGGAGTGAGTTTGGCGATGTCATAAACGCTACGGCTGATCGTCGGAACGGCCGCAATAGCCTCGCTGTTGAAGTTCTGTGCAGCTCCTGTTTTGCTGGTGCTGAAACGATTGCCTGTGGCGTTAATGACCACAGCTTCCAACTCTTGGCTGTCTTTCAAATAGGCATCGCGCGTGGTCGATTCACCCAGTTGAAGGCTGATTCCCGTGAATTCGACACTCTGATAACCAACATACGAGAAGGTGACGGTGTATGGGCCGCCGGTACGCATACCTTGCAGGTTATAGCGACCGTCTTTGTTGGTAATCGCACCATACTGTGTCCCTGACGGGGTGTGTACGGCGATGATCGTTGCGCCGACAAGCGGCTGACCGTTTTGATCGGTTACGGTACCGTTCAGACCCGAGGTCGTCACCTGAGCCGATGCGGCACAGAAAGCAACCAAGGCGAGCATGAAAAGGATAAGTTTCTTCATACACTTTAAATTTGATTAATAAATGGGTTTGTCGTTTGTGCGTTTATGAAAAGGTTTCACTTTGCAAATATAGAAGTTCTTCGTTATGAGTTTATGGTTGATTGTAGAATTTAATCATATTGTAAAAAAGTTACGAGGGATATTCCATTCACAGAAAATCCCTCGTAACCTATTTTAAG
>CAYOKU010000099.1:0-7769 GCA_964404645.1 uncultured Alistipes sp. | reverse complement strand
TATAGAAATTACCGACCACTCTTCGCAGCTTGTTTAAGTCCTCACAGTTCGCTATCTTTGCGTTCGGTTTTCTCTTTTTTCATGAAATATGCAGCTCTGAAAATGAATTGGATACTCTTAATTATCGCCGGATTGTTCGAAGTGGGTTTCACATCGTGTCTGGCCAAGATCAAAACGACATCGGGCGGTGAGGCCTATCTATGGGGCGGAGGCTTTTTGGTCTGTCTGTTTATCAGCATGGCTTTGCTGATAAAAGCGACCCAAACACTCCCTATGGGGACAGCATATGCGGTTTGGACCGGTATAGGTGCGGTGGGAACTGTCTTGATGGGGATTTTTGTCTTTCACGAACCGGCCCATTTCTGGCGACTTTTCTTCATCACGACACTCATCATCTCGATCATCGGACTGAAATTCGTATCGCACTAATCGTCGGCTCGATTTTGCACAACGGATCAACGAGGATGAATAATTTTTCAATAAAAAAACGGCACAACGGGGGTAAAATTAGGCAGTTTCGAAATAAATGATTACTTTTGCGAGCAACAAAAATCCACGTTCATGATGTCTTTTATCAATGAAAGGGTTCAGCAAGAGGGTCTTACCTTTGATGACGTACTGCTTGTCCCCGCCTATTCGGAAGTGTTGCCGCGAGAGGTTTCTCTCCAAACCCGATTCTCGCGTAATATCAAACTCAACATCCCCATTGTGTCCGCTGCTATGGACACCGTAACCGAAGCACCGCTTGCTATTGCCTTGGCGCGTGAAGGTGGTATTGGTGTGATACACAAAAATATGCCGATCGCCGAGCAGGCTGCGCAGGTGCGTCAGGTCAAACGTGCCGAGAGTGGAATGATCTACGATCCGGTGACGATCTCCAAAGAACACACCGTAGGCGATGCCCTCGACATGATGAAAGAGAATCGGATCGGAGGTATTCCGGTGGTTGATGCCGAGATGAAACTGATCGGTATCGTGACCAATCGTGACCTGCGTTTTCAACGTGACATGTCGCGCAGCATTGCCGATGTGATGACTCCGGGAGATCGGCTGGTAACCACTCACAGCACCGAATTGGATCATGCGCAGGAGATTCTGCTCAACAGCAAAATCGAGAAACTCCCCGTGGTTGACAACGAGGGCCATCTGGTGGGTTTGATTACCTATAAAGACATTACCAAGGTGCAGGATCATCCCAACGCCTGCAAAGACGAGAAGGGACGCTTGCGCGTAGCCGCCGGAGTCGGTGTTACGGCCGATGCCATGGATCGTGTCAAAGCGTTGGTGGATGAGAATGTCGATGCCGTGGTGCTCGATTCGGCACACGGACACTCGGCCAACATCGTTAATTTGTTGCAAAAAATCAAGAGAAGCTATCCGCATCTGGATGTTGTTGTGGGGAATATCGCCACGAGCGGTGCCGCCAAATACCTGATCGAGCACGGAGCCGATGGAGTGAAAGTCGGCATCGGGCCGGGTTCGATCTGCACGACACGCATCATTGCCGGCGTAGGCGTTCCTCAGTTGACGGCTATTTTCGATGCGGCACAAGCAGCCAAAGATTCGGGCATTCCGGTGATCGCCGATGGTGGCTTACGCTATTCGGGCGACATCGTCAAGGCTCTGGCTGCGGGCGGTGACTGTGTGATGATCGGCTCAATGTTTGCCGGTACGGAGGAGGCTCCGGGCGAAACGATCATCTATAATGGCCGCAAATTCAAGTCATACCGCGGCATGGGTTCGATCGACGCCATGAAAGCTGGATCGGCCGACCGCTATTTCCAGAAGGGCTGCGAGAGCAATATCAATAAATTGGTTCCCGAAGGTATCGTGGCACGAGTTCCATTCAAAGGGCTGTTGAGCGAAACGGTTTATCAGCTTGTCGGCGGCATTCGTTCGGGGATGGGATATTGCGGAGCCATGAATCTCGAAGCACTCAAATCGGCACAGTTCATCCGTATCACAGCATCGGGCATGCACGAGAGCCATCCGCACGATGTAGCGATCACAAGCGAGGCTCCCAATTACAGCAGCGAACGCTAATACGATGAATCCGACGATCAATCCCGAAATCGCGGCTTGCGGACTCTTTTGCGGCGGCTGTCGCGCCTACCGCAAAGGAAAATGCCCGGGTTGTCATAACAACCTCAAAGCCGAGAAGTGGTGCACGGTACGCCGATGCTGTATCGAACACGGCTATCAAAGTTGTGCCGACTGCCAGCAGATGCCGATTGCGGAGTGCCCAAAGTTCAATAATTTCATGGGCAAACTCTTCGGATTGATTTTCCGCTCTGACAGGCGCGGTTGCGTGGAGCGAATTCGCGCAATCGGCAATGATGCCTTTGCGGCAGAGATGCGATTGGGCGATGCATTCAACCGCCCCGTTATAAAACGACAATAATTTCATACATGGAAAAAATACTCATTCTCGACTTCGGATCGCAATACACGCAACTCATCGCACGGCGTGTGCGCGAACTGAATGTCTATTGCGAAATCCACCCGTTCAATAAATGTCCTCAGATTGACGACACGGTACGTGGTGTGATCCTTTCGGGTAGCCCCTATTCGGTGCGTGATGCACATGCGCCGAATCCCGATCTTTCGGCATTCAAAGGGTCGCTACCGCTTTTGGGTGTCTGCTACGGAGCCCAATATCTCGCCTCTGCATTCGGTGGTGAGGTTGAACCGGCTCCCAGCCGCGAATACGGACGGGCGATGCTGACGGTGGGCAATGCCGCCGATCCGCTGTTGTGTGGCATGCCAACAACCACACAAGTGTGGATGTCGCATGGCGATACGATTACCCGCGTTCCGGCCAACTACCAGCTAATTGCCAGCACCGAGGATGTCTGCATGGCAGCGTTTCGAGTGGACGGGGAGCAGACGTGGGGAATTCAGTTTCACCCCGAAGTTTACCACTCGACCGATGGCAAGCAACTGCTGAAAAACTTTGTGGTAGGCATCTGCGGTTGTAGCCAGTCATGGACATCGGAGAGTTTTGTGGAGTCTACCGTGCGCGATTTACAGGCGAAGATCGGAAACGACAAAGTGGTCTTGGGGCTTTCGGGAGGCGTTGACTCGTCAGTGGCAGCCGTATTGCTTCACAAGGCGATCGGCGCGAATCTCTACTGCATTTTTGTCGATTCGGGACTGTTGCGCAAAAACGAGTTCGAGGATGTACTCGAATCCTATAAGAACATGGGACTGAATGTAAAAGGGGTAAAAGCCGGAGACAAATTTCTGGGCGATCTTGCCGGTGTCAGCGATCCCGAAACCAAACGTAAGATCATTGGCCGCGATTTCGTGGAGGTATTCAACGAAGAGGCACAACAGATCAAGGATGTGCGCTGGTTGGCACAAGGAACGATCTATCCCGATGTGATCGAATCGTGCTCGGTCAACGGCCCTTCGGCAACAATCAAATCGCACCACAATGTAGGCGGTCTGCCCGAAAAGATGAATTTGAAGATCGTGGAGCCGCTGCGTCTGCTATTTAAAGATGAAGTGCGGCGTGTCGGTCGTTCCATGGGTATCTCCGAGCAACTCATCGGTCGTCACCCCTTCCCGGGGCCGGGTCTTGCCATTCGCATTTTAGGGGATATCACCCCCGAAAAGGTGGAAATTCTGCAAAATGTGGATAAAATCTACATCGACTCGTTGCGTGCCGCCGGTCTTTACGATCAGGTATGGCAGGCAGGCGCAATCCTCTTGCCGGTAAAAAGTGTCGGCGTAATGGGTGATGAGCGCACTTATGAGAGTTGCGTGGCATTGCGCGCCGTAGCCTCTACCGATGGTATGACGGCCGACTGGGTCCATCTCCCCTACGAATTTTTGGCCGATCTCTCTAACGAGATCATCAACAAAGTCAAAGGGGTTAACCGCGTTGTGTACGACATCTCCTCAAAACCGCCCGCCACTATTGAGTGGGAATAGAGCTGATTAACAGTTACAAAAAAAGCAGGGAGAGAATTAG
Source organism: uncultured Alistipes sp. (assembly GCA_964404645.1). Taxonomy (GTDB): domain Bacteria; phylum Bacteroidota; class Bacteroidia; order Bacteroidales; family Rikenellaceae; genus Alistipes. Next base: position 3,793 of record CAYOKU010000099.1, on the reverse strand, counting down.
ATGTGATTCTCTCCCTGCTTTTTACATCTCCAACGCTTACCTCTGCACCGCTTTTCGAGCAGCGTCAAGGGCTTTGTCGTAATCGGGTTCGTGACTCACTTCGGAAACATATTCCACATAACGAATCGTATCGTCCTTATCAACAACCACCACACCGCGTGCAAGCAGGCGCAACGGTTCGACCACAAAACCGTACTTCGTGCCGAAATCCAACGTCCGATAGTCGGAGTAGATACGCATATCCTCGATCTGCTCCTCTCCTATAAATCTCTGTTGCGCAAAGGGAAGATCGACCGATATGGCGATGATCTCAACCGCATCGCCCAACGCCGCAGCCTCTTTGTTGAATCGACGGTTCTGCAAGGAGCAGACCGGCGTGTCAATCGACGGGAAAACACTGTAAATGCGCACCTTACCACGGAATGTATCCGAGGAGACAGGTTGCAACGTTCCGTCCGTCACCGTAAATTGCGGAGCCTTTTGGCCCACTTCAACTGCCTGACCGGCAAGCATCAATGGCTTGCCGCCAAAAATAACCGTTCTTTTCATAGTATCGTCTTTTTGCGAACCGGACAATAGACGTGCCACGGTTCTGTTACGAATGCTTAATTCGCGCTACAATCGCCGCCGCATCGGCATAAAGTTGCGGCAGATCGACGCCTACCACGCACCCTCCTTCGACCAACACACGGCCATCGACCACTACCGTATCGACATCCGCCGCTTTGCCGCAGTAGACGATGTTCGACACCAGATTGTGGATCGGTTGAAGATGCGGCTTTTGCAGATCAACGATAATCAGATCGGCTAATGCCCCCTCGGCTATTACACCGAGCTCTCCCGAAGAATATCCCATGGCCTGTGCCCCGTTGGCCGTTGCCAACTTCAACGCCTCGTAGGCCGGAAGAGCCAACGGATTGCCCGTTGCCGATTTTTGCAGAAATGCCGCCGAACGCAACTCCTCGAAAAGATCGAGATCATTGTTCGAACAGGGTCCGTCGGTTGCAACCGTAACCAATGCGCCCGCACCACGCAACCGCTCAATAGGAGCCACACCGCTCGAAATCTTCATGTTACTCTGCGGATTATGCGACACCACGACACCTCGCTCGGCCAACGTTTGAATATCGCTATCGGTCAGATGAATGCAATGCGCCCCGATCATCCGCTCGTTCAGCAGTTCCAAGCGATCGAGGTGCTCGACCGGCGTACAACCGTATCGCTCGCGAATGATGCGCATCTCATCTTCGGTTTCGGCAATATGCGTCATCATTTGCAACCCATATTTTTCACACAAAGCCTTACCGCGCAACAAATTTTCGGGCGATACCGTATAAGCCGAGTGCGGAGCTACGGCAATTCGAATGCGCAACCGTCCCGACGCAAGTCGTACGGCATCTTCGATCTCCGGAAATACCATTTCAACATTGTTGTCGAAGTAGTTGCAGCCCAATACGGCTCGAATTCCCAAACGATCGACCGGCTCTACGCAATGATTTTCATGATAATACATATCGACAAAAGAGGTCACGCCGCCCAACAACATCTCGACCACCCCCAGCGTCATGCCGACCACTACGTCATCGGGACTCTGTCGCGCCTCGAAAGGCCAGATATAGTCGTTGAGCCACTCCATAAGGGCAATATCGTCGGCATAACTGCGTTGAAGAGTCATTGCTGCATGACAATGCGTATTGATTAGTCCGGGCATCACAAGGTTTCCGCGGCAGTCGATCTCTTGCAGATCAGGGTGTGCCGCGCGAAACTGAGCCACCGCCTCCGCATCGGAGGTCACCAATGCAATTCGGTTACCGACCACCCCTACCGCACCCGTAAAGGTGTACGAAGAGTGCCCAGAGGTCGTCATCGGCAAAATAATCGCGTGATTAAGAAGTAAACACATCTCTTATCCTTTTAAATTTAAAATGGAGGCGTTACAGCAAGCTGAAAAATCAATCTTCTCGCCACAACGTCTTCGAATATTTGTCGAATGGCCGGTGCGATTAGTTTTTCACCTTGACCTTCGACCCGCGAACCTTCACCTTCGGCGCACGATCAATCGAATTACCCTGCACGGTCAGTACATCACGACCATCCACCGAATTGGAGTAGATCTGAATGACCTTATTAAACGTGCCGGGCTCGCTCTTGTGGGGTTCGTAAACAATACGAACTACATCCGTTTTTCCGGGGGCAATCGGTTTACGCGAATAGCTGGCTTTCAGGCACGAACACGATGTCACCACACGCAGCAGTACCAACGGAGCCGTACCGTCATTTCGAATTATAAAATCATGCACCAGATCACCCCCCTTGCGCGGCGCATCGCCGAAATCGTAGGTGGGGTCATCAATCTGCATGTGTGCCCCTTGGGGCTCTTTTGCCGCAGCAGCCACTATAAACAGACCACCCAGCATCAGTAACAAGAACTTCTTCATTACTTCATTCGGAAAACATAAGTTATCGTTCCGCCCTGTACCGTGGCGCGACTCTCCGTAAAACGCGCCTCGCGCGCTGCCGCAATAGCCGCCGCAACGAGCGCAGAGTCATTGGTCGTCGAGCCTTTTTGTTGGTACTCGGCACGGGTGACGTGACCGCGGGCATCGACAGTCACGTAAATCACCACCTTACCGCTTTGCGTACCGGGGTAGCGCGGAAGAGGTAAGTTTCCGGTCAAACCGCGTCCCTGCAACCCCTTATCGAGTTGGTCGAGGCCATCGACATCCAGTCCGGGACCTTTGCCGCTCGCCTTATCTTCGCCCTGCGGAGCACGCGGATTGCCCGCATTGTCGGGTTCGTCCGCTCCACCTTTATTCATCTTGAAGAGAGCTTTGGGGTTGGGCGTCTGTGTCTTCTCATCTTTGCCCGCAACCTGTGCGGTCTGCTCCACAGGAGCAGCCTCATCGTGCACACGCGGTTCATTCACCGTTTTTTCGGGCGGACGCGGCGGTTCGGGCGCAGGCGGCTCGGTGAAGTCCACCAGAATCGTATCTCGTGGTTTCTCCAAAATCGGCGCAAGATCAAACGACACAAAGGCAAACGACACGCCCAACAGCACCGCATAAACTGCGGCTGCAATCAACGCCAATCGGCGCGGTTTCTGATCGTTCGGGTCGTAATAATACATAACACAAATTATCTCGGTGTTGTCGCCAAGATCAGTTTATAATTGTTGTCCTTAGCGATGTTCATCACCTTGACAACTTCGTCTACGGCTACCGTTTTGTCGCAATGGAGCGACACCGTAGCCTCCTTCTGTCCGTCTAACCGCGCTTTGAGCGCACGCTCCACACCTTCGGCCGAACCGACATCCTGCAACTCGACATAATAGCGGTACGAAGAGCCGTTCTGTTGAATCGACACCGTTGTCATCGCCTTATCTTTAAGCTGATTGGAGCTTTTCGGCAACATCAGTTTCAAGGCATTGGGGCTGATGAGCGTCGTGGCGATCAACAGAAAGAGCAGCAGCAGGAACATCAGGTCGGTCATCGACGATGCCGAGAACGATTTATCGACTTTCGATCCGCGTTTAATTGCCATAATATGCTATTTTTGAACGGGTTGATTCAGAATATCCATAAAAGCGATCGAGTTGGCCTCCATTTGAAAAACGAGTTTCTCGATGCGTGCCACCAAATAGTTGTAACCGAAGTAGGCCGGAATACCGACAATCAACCCCATCACGGTGGTCACCATCGCCACATACATACCGCTCGACAACAGTCCCAAATCAATAGCACCGCCGGCCGCCGACATATCCATGAAGGTCTGCACCATACCTAACACCGTACCC
>CAYOKU010000098.1:0-7810 GCA_964404645.1 uncultured Alistipes sp. | reverse complement strand
AATAGCTCCGTGAAACTTTATACCGCCGATTTCTGCGCCATCGTACTGCCCCTTCACATAGATATCATAGATATGATTATGCTCAATAATGCTAAACGCAGCCCCCATACTTCCACAAATACCGGCTTGTTCGCAATTATAGATCGTATTATTACGCACAATATGTGAACCGATATTCTCTTTGTTCCACCCGTGCCGTATGGTATTAAAGACAACTTCGATATAGTGCAAAGCTCCATCAATTGACAGATCAGCCAACCAAGTATTGTGTCCCGTAGAACGTTCTTTACCCAATGTGATACCTGCACATTTCGAGTCATGGATCACATTATTCTCAATAATCCACCCCTTATTCCAATGCGTAGCAACCAGCCCGATCTGCTCTGCCGTTGGTGCCGCCCATTGCGTCGCGGCTTGACTGAAATCAAACCCACTAATCGTGATATAATTGATTCCCGGGTTTGATGGATAAAAACAGGAGCGCCGAGTTGTTATCTCTACCTGTTCCTTGTTGGGGTTGTAGTTGTGAAAATTGGCCCAAATAGTTGTATTTGTATCATCCACTTCGCAGCGCCACACATAGGTGGAGCCTTGGGGGTCAAGTAATTCATGATTCGGTTTTGGTTGTAGCAACTCTTCATGTGACAGTTTTTCATAAAGAGATTTACCATTGAGAAAAACTTCGCCGATATGGTGAATGCGTCCATGATCGTTAAACCAATCGCCCTCTAACAACTCCTTATAAGGGTTATAATCACCGAAAAACGCATTTGGAATCACAACTTTCCAGATGCCGCCATCCTTCGTTTTCGCCCAGCCGGTAATTACCTCCGAACCTTTAATTCTAACATCCTCACCCGAAGCTGCTCGGTACACAATCCGATTATCATCGGCCGTTCCTCCACGTAACGGATTGATCCATTCGCGATACGTTCCGGCATGTACGGTAACAACATCGCCTGGCAAAGCATAATATACGGCTTTGGTAATTGTTTTAAAAGGCAAAGCTTCGGTACCTGCATTTTGATCATCACCATTAATCGAAACGTGATACTCACGACCTTGCGCAACAGAACAAAACAACAAAAAAAAGAAAATCAGCTTCAATCGGTTCATCATAGTCAATAGGTTATAAGTTAAAAAATGTCCGGAGTTTCACCGGACCCATTCGTTTATTATTTCTTAATTTATAGCGTATGTTGCGGCATGTCGGGATGGTTCGGCCCGAAATGTTTGAGAATAATCATCGGCTGAAAACGGCTATGATTTTCAATGACGACACCTCGTTTCGCAGCACTTTCACTAACAAAGAATTCATCATTGCTGGGTTGACCGAACCGCAGCATCACCGATGCTTCGGCATCATAGACACCAAATCTACCATGCCCCTGAATGATAATACATCCGTATGCAGCTCCATCTGATACAACAACCTTCTGCCCGGGTTGAATAGTCAACTCCTTAGCTCCTACATAATCGTTCGCATAAGCCACCCACTTCTCGGTATATTGCTCATTCGAATGCGAGCAAAGGAGCGGAGGCCGGAAGAAGTGCTTACGATAGTGAGGATCGACATTCTTTTCCCAATCCAATAGGCTCATAACGTATTCAAGATTCCGTTTTTTATCCTCTGGACAATTTTCAACCAAAAAATCATAATCGTACACCTCACTCGAAGCGATATTTTCGTAAACTGAGTTGACATCACTATTCCACTGAGGTTCGTAGGTCAGATAAGAACCCGGAGCATGAATAACCCCGGGAGGAGTATACCAACCAGTCCCCAGCTGAACTCTATAAGCTCGCGAAAGTTCCGTAATGCGATTATCTCCCTTTTCATACATCATCAAACGCTCTATCACCTCCTCTTTTGTTACATCGGGATCGAACCCAAAATAGGTTGCAGGGAACGTCCCTGCATAATTGTTCATTTCAGGAGGGAAATAATAGGCCTCCGGTTTACCGAGCCGATTAACAGCCGCCGCCGCATCAAAACCTAAATGCAAGTGATGAAACAAGGGAACCTCGTAATCGAAAAACTTCGAATACATAGGCCAACCTCCGTAACGATTCATCAGATCATCACCTACCAACTCTCGACCCAATACATCGACAGCCTCGCGCAGTGTAAATTTTTCGGCTGTATTACAGTTAAGCGGCAAGACATAGCTCATTCCTTCATCAGCCGGAGCCAACGGCCCATTCATTGCCGGAATCACCGAAGCAAACCAACGTTCTTTAATTGATCCACGCTTTGTTCCTAATGCATAATAATCGTCCGGATGAAGTCTCAATCGGAACCCAGCGCGACTAAAACGGCGAGGCACAAATACAGGCATCAGACAAAAAATACCTTCACCTTGCTCAAATGTTTGTTTAATTTTCATAAAAATCAGTATTTAGATTATACCCCAATAGGTGTAATGATAAAAATCATTTGTCAATTCAATCATTTGTCAAAATTTCCAGATCCAATTGATAGGATCGGGTCTCTCCCGGCTCAATATAGATCAGGGTTCCCTCATCGCAAGCTCGTTTGTTCCCCACAGGCGGATGTGTCCCCGGCTCTAAACCAACTACATACTCATTTTTTCCAAAATGCTGCCAGTTGGTGATCCACGGCAGTTGTTCTTTCTTAAATTTCAGTTTCACCCCTAAACCAAGGACATCGTTATACAACCCACATTCACTCATTCCTCTGCGATCGGCATCGGCATCAATGAAAGCAACTGCTTCTCCGGCCCCATTATGTTCGGGAATAGGTGGCAGACAACGTCGGAAACCCTCTTCATTTGCCTTATTAAAAATAAAATTATCATCTGCGCTACCACGTGAGATCCAACTTCCTTTCCACAGTATTCGCGTTCCCTCATCAACCAGCGGATACCCAAAATTACAGTGATACAAAAGCATATGGGAAGCTCTGGCATTCCCAAGATTCGTCACGCGATCTCGAATCATAATTTTCGAAGAGCCCAATGTCGCGGAGATCGTACGTCGAATTTCCAAATGATTTCCCAATGCTGTGGTCTGCAAAGTGCGGCCACAGATTTTCATTCCATATTCACCTCGCAATGGATCCGGTTGTACGACCGACTCCAACTCGGCCGGCAGCATACCAATGCGCCCATGCAGTGGAAATGAACCCTGCGGCGAATCAACGGGCGGACCTACATGATCCAATCCACAAGTCACGAGTAGGCCACCCCCCAAACCATAGAGCCAGCTATCGTTACGCGATGCATAGATATCCGGAGAGACAACGCCTTGATGACTAATCCACGCCAAACCGAACTGATTCATAAAGGCGTCGGCAATATCCATACCTCTATCAATGACAACCTTGAATCGCAAACCGCTTCCGGTATTAATCCAAGCGATCCGCATGCCATCACCAGGGCCTCCACGCAGGGTAGAAAGTTCGATACCACCGACCTGACTGGAATTAGATATTTTATCCTCAAAAGAATCCAACAAAAAGTAACTCTTTGCCATACATCCGCATTTATAAATTTTTCGTTTCTTATTTTTTCTCCGCGACCATTTGTGTCCAGACCGGTTCAAGAGCAACGACAGCCTGACTATATAATGCATATTTTTGCGCATAGGCAGCCACATGCTCCGCATTGGGTTCTACGCGACACTTTACAGATACCATTCCGGCAGCCGCCGCAGCATAATCAGCATATTCTCCGACTCCGATTGCCGCAGCCATTGCACAACCCATCGTTCCTGTTTCGCCAACATCGACAATCTCTATGGGACACTGCATCACATCTGCAAACATTTGTGTCCACACCTCGGAGTTAGCGACTCCTCCGGCCAATCGAATCACTCGCACAGGTTCCTTGCGAGAAGCCATCAATCGGTCAAAATGACGGCGATGACTAAAAGCAACCCCCTCATATACGCCTCGAACCAGATGAGCTCGACTATGATACCCGTCTATGCCGATAAAGCAACCTTTGGCGGCAGGATGTTCATTACTTCCCATTAGAAATGGCAGAAATAACGGGCAATGCTCCTCCACCGGAAGTGATGCAACCTGCCTATTGAGATAATCGTATATCGAACATTGCTCTTCCTTACATTTCCGTTTCAGTTCCGGCATGAGCGTATTAATAAACCATTCGTTATTACCCGCCGATGTAGGACTACACTCTTCAATAAGATAATGATCCGGCATGCAAAACAGAGAATTCATCATAATTGAGCCATCAAGCACAGGCTCTCGTTTGACATATTCGTTGATACTCCATGTTCCGGCAATCATACAGATTTTATGCTCATCCATCGCATCTACAGCCACGGCACAAGCATCAATATCAAACATACCTCCAACAACAGGAGTCCCCTCTTTTAACCCTGTCAATGCAGCAACATCTTTGGTAATAGATCCACAGACATCCGTTGAAAGTCGCAAAGGAGGAAGTGCCTCCGCAATTTCGTCTAATCCGAACAGAGCGAGCAGTCTCGGATCAAAACTTTTCGTATGAAGATTCATTAAGCCCGTTCCTGAATAGTCTGTGTACTCGGCATAAGGCTCACCCGTCAGTCGGAAACGGACATAATCCTTGCACTCAAAGACCCAGCGAATGTTCTGGTAGCTGGTCGGCTCATGATCTCGCAGCCAAGCCAATAGAGCCACCGGCTGACAAGCCAACACTTGCTGACAACTATATTCAAAGGCCGCTGCAGCTGTACCATCTTCTTTCCAACGTTGAGCATATTCCGAAGCTCTGTTATCCATCGAAACGATTCCGGCTCGCACGGGTTTCCCGTCATGTCCCCACAGATAGAGACCTTTACCATGTCCGCAACATGCAACGGCACGGATGTCAGCCGGATCAACACCAGCATCCGTCACCAACCGATGTAGAACCTCACAATTCGTTCGCCACATCTGTTCCATATCACGCTCTGCATAACCCGCTTGAGGTACATTAATCTCCGTGGCAGTTGAGCAAACCGCTATCTCCTCCCCCGAAGAGCTATATAGAGCGGCCTTTGTAAGGGTCCCCCCGTTATCTAAACCTACATAATAGTTCATAATACAACTCTATCTAATGAATGACTCAGAGTCGAAACGATTTTTCATACTCCGCCTCCAAAAATGCACGGCTCCGTGCAATCTCCTCACAATCATTCGAGGTCGTTCCGCTCCACATTTCGAGCAGAAATGGTCCCGAATAGTTCAATGAGCGCAACGTATGAAAAGCACGAGCAAAATCCACCGTTCCCTCGCCCAGCGGCACCCCTCGAAATTCGCCCAATGAATCTGACGTAACAGGCCGCGTCTCTTTGAGATGAATAGCCACAATACTTGAAATTCCCTTTTGAAACTCTGCCGCAATGTCATTTCCCCATGCCGTCAAATTTCCAAGATCGGGATAGACTCGATAATAAGGGGAACGAAATCGCTCTTCGTACCACAAATGTTTCGTGATAGAATTCATGAATGGCGTATCCATAATCTCCATGGCACACATAGTCTGATAGCACCCCGCCAGACGAGAGACGAACTCCATTCCTTCGAGAAAAGCCGCCGCGCTACAATTGGTAGATGGCTCATAATAAACATCGTATCCAGCCAATTGAATGACATGTACGCCAAGATCATCTGCCAATGCGATGGCGCGCTCCATCAATTCACGAGCTTTGACTCGCACATTCGGATCGGCACTTCCAAAGGGAAATCGTCGGTGAGCACTTAAACACATTGAACGAATAGGCATATTGAGCCGTGCCGTTAGTTCCCGCATCTGCCGACGTTGATCTCTATCCCAATTAAGGCGCGATAATCGATCATCGGTCTCGTCAATAGAGATTTCCAGATAGTCAAACCCTAAGTCACGAGCTACCGTCAACCGACGCTCCCACGACCATTCGGCCGGCAATGCTTTCTCGTATAGTCCTAATAAATGGCCGTGAAACATACTGATCGTGCTATTTTAACCAAGAAACTCTTTTTCAATCTGTTCAAGCGTTTTCCCCTTCGTTTCGACAATGCAACGGTAGACGAAAACCACACAAACAACACACATCACGGCATAGATCAAGAAGGTTAAGCCGCTACCTACGCTTTGTTTGAGTATTGGGAAGGTAAAAGATACCAAGAAATTCGCCGCCCATTGAGCCAAAATTGAGATTGACACGGCTCGACTACGGATGCGGTTCGGGAAAATTTCACCTAACAACACCCAGACAATCGGACCGAGAGAGAGGGCAAAAAAAGCCAAATAGCCCATCATCAGAATTAGTGGAAGAAGGCCCGTAAAATGATTGGTTAAATAGGCTCCTGAAATGCAGAATAGAAAGATCCCCATACCAGCAGGGCCAATAATCATCAGCTTGCGTCGACCGATCTTATCCACTACAAGAATAGAGATAGTTACAAAGATCAGATTGACCATACCCATAATCATGGTATAATAGATGGCCGAGTCGTTTCCCATGCCGGTTGATTTGAACACATCGGGCGCATAATACATCATGACATTAATTCCGGTAACCTGCTGAAACACGGAGAGCATGATTCCAATCATGAGTAGTTTAAAGACCTTTCCTTTAAATAGTTCGCGAAAGGTTCCCTCAACGCCACATTCTACCGAATTTCGAATTTCACCCAAAACACGGCGAGCCTCTTCGGGAGGATTGATACGATTCAAAACTTGTAACGCTTTATGATCATAATGATTTGTAACCAACCACCGCGGACTTTCGGGAACCAGCAATAGACAAATCAGAAACAGCGCGCAAGGGACAATCATCACGCCCAACATCCAACGCCAATTATCGGTTCCTCCGACACCTACCAACAGATGATTGGATACAAAAGCCAACGCCTGCCCTGAAAAAATAGCAAACTGATTAAGTGCCACCATGCGTCCTCGTAAATGTGCAGGCGCAATTTCGGAGATATACAAAGGGGATAACATCGAAGCAGCTCCAACAGATACGCCAGCGACCATGCGGAATACAACAAAAGAGATATAATCCACTGCAAACGTACATCCTAATGTTGATAAAAGAAAAATAACAGAGGTGACTAATAACATCTTTTTGCGGCCGTAAATCTGACTGGGTTTGCCCGAACATCCGGCACAATTCATGCATCCGATCAAAATACTAGATACGGCCCACCCTTTTTCGACAGGCGAGAGATGAAAAACTTCGGGCGTCTGCATAAATTCGATAGCCCCCGAAATTACGGAGGTATCGAATCCAAAAAGCAAACCACCCATTGCTGCCACAAGGCAGACAAAGAATAGGTATAAACGCATAGGTCTGTGTTTTTTTAGGTTAGTTACAGAAAGAGACTCTTAAAGAATGCCCTTTTTCAGAATTATATTGGCATACCGACCGGTTTCTCCGGTAGCCACAACCACATAAGCTTGTGTCGTCCGACGATAAAACTCATAACGTTCAAGCATTTCAAAGCCGGAGAAATCTGGTTTCGAGGCTCGAATTATCACTTCATATTGAGGCCATAACTCTGGCTCATAATGATCACCGGGAACTACGGACATCAATGCGGCCGGTTGAGAAACAAACGTGTCCAACGGAAAAAGAGACAAGATTGCTTTCAACATCTCGACACCGCTATGGCCATCAGCCCGCACCAATCGCTGTGCAGTCGAAGCCGCAGGAAAGTTTGCATCACCCAGAACAAGTTCATCGCCATGTCCCATCTCCATAAGGATTTTCAATAATTCGGGTGATAGAATAGATGGTATGTTTTTTAGCATAAATAGTAGATTATATCGATTGAATAAGCCTGTTTATATACTACAAATTTACAAAATGCACC
>CAYOKU010000097.1:0-7879 GCA_964404645.1 uncultured Alistipes sp. | reverse complement strand
GCCCCCACCGTATAAATATTCATGCGGTTCGTACCAACTCCCATGATACCTCGAAGACCACCTGTACCAAATTCGAGATCTTTATAAAAACTCTCGACAAGGGTCTTCATATCATTATCAATCAAATATTTAACCTGTTGTTTGGTTGTCTCGTCATACTTTCCATCGAGCCAAATCTGCGCCTTTCGCAGAACCATTTCTTCTAATTCGTTTGCCATAAATTGTATTGGTTTTATTTATAACTTAAAGCGTATTGCTCCCATAATTTTTATATGCAAATATACGTATATTTATTCGAATATTCACTATCAACGACTTAAAATTAGAACGTCGGAAAGCGTTGTTTTTCTATATATAAAAAAAGGAGAAAAGCAACAGCAAAATCAAGATTTTTTCGCAAAATTATTCACAACTTTGTACTGTCAAAAATGTACAACCCTTATCATGTTTAACAACGCGCAGACATATAGCGATATGTGGCAGAATTGCCTTGACCGTATCAAGGCTCAGACCTCGGTCGAAGAGTTCGAGAAATGGTTTCAGCCAATCGTTCCGCTCGAATTCGACGGTACGAATCTGCGTTTAAAAGTTCCCAATGAGAGCTATGTACATCAGATCGAGAAGAATTACATCCTCTTCCTGCGTCCGATCATCTCGCAGCTCTATGGCCAACAGACCCGGCTACACTACGCCGTACCTCGTGCTACTACCCCTATACCCGTAGTTGCCGATGCCGATACCACCGCCATCTCGCGTTTTAATTCGCAAACCAACACTGCAAATATAAAAAATCCCTTCGTAATTCCGGGGGTTAAAAAGATAATTGTCGATCCGCAACTCAACCCAAACCTTACTTTCGCCACCTTCATAGAGGGCGAATGTAATCGGTTGGCGCGTTCGGCCGGCATGTCGGTGGCGGTTAACCCCGGTAACAACCCCTTCAACCCACTCTATATATATGGTGATTCGGGGCTGGGTAAGACACACATCGTACAGTCGATCGGTCACGAAGTACGCGAACGCCACCCTGAATTGCAGGTACTCTATGTGTCGATGAACAAATTTCAGGCCCAATTTCAAACTGCGTATAAAAACGGAGAGATCCCTGATTTCATCCACTTTTACCAGATGATTGATGTGCTGATTATCGACGACATACAGGAGTTAACCGGTAAAACAGGAACGCAAAATGCCTTCTTTAACATCTTTAACCACCTGCAATTAGCCGGTAAACAGTTGATTTTGACATCGGATAAACCGCCCGTTGAGTTGAAGGATATCGAGCAACGGCTTTTAACCCGTTTCAAATGGGGTCTCTCGGCGCAGCTCAATACCCCCGACTACGAAACCAAGTTGAAGATCATCCGCGCCAAAGCGGTGAAATTAAACGCACAGATCACAGACGATGTCGTAGCTTATCTGGCCGACAACATCTCGGCCAACGTGCGAGAAATTGAAGGCGCACTCTCTTCGTTGGTGGCAAACGCCTCGTTCCTCGGTCGAAAAATCACCACTTCGCTGGCGAAAGAGATTTTGAAAGTCTATGTGCAGTTGTACCAAAAGGAGATCACGATCGACCATATTATTGATGTAGTTTGCAAACATCTGGATCTCGATCACACCCGTTTTAACTCTACTGAGCGCACACGCGAAATTGCACAAGCCCGTCAGATTGCCATGTATCTGGCCAAACAGTACACGAAGGCTCCATTGACGGCCATCGGCTCGGCCATCGGCGGCCGCAATCACGCCACGGTACTTCACTCATGCAAGGCCGTATCGAATCTAATCGAGACCGACAAGGCATTCCGGCATCAGGTCGAAGAGATCGAGAAACTGATAAAAGCATAGCATCGATAATGAACAATATATCATGTATAATAGGGGTTGCACGACCGATCGAATGTCGAGCAACCCCTATTATTTAGCCTTCCCCGTAATCTCCCCCTGCATGGATCAGCCCAAATTGGAACGACTGCTGCGGCTCATGAAGTTGCTCACGGCAAACACAACCTACAACATCGATCAACTCTCCGAACGTCTCGATATGTCGCGCCGCACCATCTACCGCTATATCGACACCTTCCGTGAAGCAGGATTCGTTATCAAAAAATCGGGAGATTGCATCCGAATTGACAAAGAATCTCCTCATTTTAAGGATATTTCACAATTAGTACACTTCACCGAGGAGGAGGCTGTCATTTTGAAAAACGCCATCGAAAATATTGACGACACGAATCTGTTGAAACAAAACCTCAAACGGAAACTCTACTCGGTATATGACAATAAAACCTTGGCCGACACAGTTGTTCGCGGAAAAAATGCCCCTAATATTCGTCGGCTGATCGAGGCCATAGAGGAGCAACAACAGGTACTATTACGCGGTTATCAGTCGGCTCACGGAGGCGGTGTACGCGATCGACGGGTAGAACCTTTTGCCTTCACCACCAACTATGTACAGGTATGGTGCTATGATCTTGATGACGACACCTGCAAACTCTTCAAGACATCACGCATCGGCTCTGTGACTCCAACCGACACCTCTTGGGCGCATACCGTCGATCATAAAGAGGGTTTTATCGACCCGTTCCGCATGCACAGCAATACGCACATCCGCGTAAAGATCGAGTTGGGCATGTTGGCCTACAACTTGTTGTGCGAAGAGTATCCGCTGGCCGAACGCGATCTCAAGCCGATGGACAAAGGCCGCTGGTTGCTCGACACCGAGGTGGCCGGAATGGCCGGCATCGGTAGATTTGTCGTTGGATTACTGGACGATATACGCATTGTCGATGCACCGGAGTTAGAGCGTTATATCCGCGAATATATCAGAAGAAACTTATAAAAGATCACAGAATCTTTTTACTGTGTCAAGAGTTGACACAAAAGTACCGTTCCTTTGTAGCGTGAAACCAATAAAACACGAAAACTATGGGAACAGCTTACAAAATCAAGTGCAAATATTGCGGTGCGGAGTTCAACCACTCGGCGCAGATCGGATACGGCTATCTGCCGGCATGCGTAGGGTGCGGCGAATATGTCGAAACCCAAACAGCAATCCGTTGCCCAGCCTGCCTGCATCGGCTCAACAACACACAGGAGGAGTTCAACGAGCAGATCGAGGTTACCTACCAATGGGACTGATCCGCGTAAAAAAGTCGCGTGAAATGGATATTAATCCACGAAATTTCACTATCTTTGAAAAGTAAATACATTTTTTCGAAAACCGATGGACAAACTCAAAACCGGCGACTTGGCCCCCGACTTCCGATCGACTACGCAGGAGGGTGAAATTCTGACCCTTGCCAGTCTGAAAGGGCAACGTATCGTGCTGTACTTCTATCCGAAGGACAATACTTCGGGCTGCACGCTCGAAGCCCAGAGTTTGCGTGACGGCAAGGCGGAACTCACCCGTCGCGGATTCCGAATCATCGGGGTCAGTCCCGATAGCGAACGCTCTCACCGCAATTTCTGCGATAAACATCAGCTAAACTTCACATTGTTGGCCGACACCGACCACTCGGTCTGCCTAACCTACGGAGTTTGGGTCGAAAAATCAATGTACGGCCGCAAATATATGGGCGTACAGCGTACTACTTTTGTCATCGACGGTGATGGGCGGATCGAACGAATTTTCGACAAGGTAGATACCAAAAACCATTATCAACAAATTCTCGATTCATACAACAACAGCAAATAACAACTATAAATATGGCAGAAAAAACACAAGGTAACATAGATAAACTCAAAGTATTGAGTGCCGTAATGGATAAGATCGAAAAGGATTTCGGCAAAGGGTCGATCATGCGCATGAATTCGCAGGAGATTACCGACATTCCGGTTATTCCGACCGGTTCGATCACGCTCGACATCGCTCTGGGTGTCGGCGGTTATCCCAAAGGTCGCGTGGTGGAGATCTACGGACCCGAATCTTCGGGCAAGACCACTCTGGCAATCCACGCAATCGCCGAGGCACAGAAAGCGGGTGGCATCGCGGCATTCATTGATGCCGAGCATGCATTTGACAGTTTTTATGCGCAAAAATTGGGAGTAGACATCGACAACCTCCTTATTTCGCAGCCCGACAATGGGGAACAAGCTCTCGAAATTGCCGATTCACTGATTCGTTCCAGTGCCATCGACATCATCGTCATCGACTCGGTGGCGGCGTTGACCCCAAAATCGGAGATCGAAGGCGATATGGGCGACTCGAAGATGGGTCTTCAAGCTCGACTGATGTCGCAGGCACTGCGTAAATTGACATCGAGCATCTCGAAAACCAAAACCGTCTGTGTCTTTATCAACCAGTTACGCGATAAGATCGGTGTTGTTTACGGCAATCCGGAGACTACCACGGGTGGTAACGCTTTGAAATTTTACGCCAGCGTGCGCATCGATATCCGCCGTTCAGCCGTCATCAAGGACGGCGAGGAGCAATTGGGTACTCGCACAAAGGTAAAAGTGGTCAAAAACAAGGTTGCCCCTCCCTTTAAACGTGCCGAGTTCGACATCATGTTCGGTGAGGGAATTTCGAAGATCGGAGAGATTATCGACTTGGGAACCGATTACGGAATCATTAAAAAATCGGGATCATGGTTCTCTTATGGCGATAAAAAGATTGGGCAAGGGCGCGATTCTGTCAAGGAGTTACTGAAAAATGACTCAACACTGGCTGCTGAAATTGAAGCAAAGGTGCGCGCTGCAATGAAAACCGGCGCACCCGATGTTGCGTCCAAAACAACCAAGGAGAAAGAGTAACATCAAATGATATGGGTTACACGGCCGAGGACGAAAAACTGATTAAGGAAAAATGGGACGACCTGTTGCTCTCGTGTACCAAGATTTGCAAAAACGACGAGGACTGGAATTTCATTAAACGCGCATTTTTCCTCGCAAAAGAGGCTCATGAGGGGGTAAGACGCCGATCGGGCGAACCTTACCTCCTACATCCTATTGCAGTAGCCAAGATCGTTATTGAAGAGATCGGGCTCGGTGTCAAATCGGTTGTTGCGTCCCTGTTGCACGATGTGGTGGAGGATACGGAGTACACTGTCGAGGATATGGAGCGAATCTTCGGACCGAAAATCGCGTCGATGGTCGATGGTTTGACCAAAATGTCGGGGGTTTTCAATGCCGAAACCTCGGAGCAGGCCGAGTATTTTCGCAAGGTGTTACTCACGCTCTCCGATGATGTGCGCGTAATCCTCATCAAAATAGCCGACCGACTGCACAATATGCGCACGTTAGGGTCGATGCCGATGAACAAGCAGATCAAAATCACCGGCGAAACTATCTACCTTTTTGCCCCGCTGGCATACCGCCTTGGTCTATTCTCGATCAAGAGCGAGCTGGAAGATCTCTGCATGAAATATCGTTTTCCACAACAATATGCCGAGATTACGCAGAAATTGGAGGAGAGCGAAGCTACTCGCCTGGAATTTATCAACAAATTCAACGCCCCGATCATCGCATCACTCAATCGCGACCACATCAATTACGAGATTTCGGGACGAGTCAAGAGTGTTTACTCAATTTGGAGCAAAATGCAGCGCAAACAGATCTCGTTCGAGGAGATTTACGACCTGTTTGCAATCCGCATCGTCTTTAAACCACTGCCGTTCCCCTCGGAAAAGACCCAATGTTGGCAGGTCTACTCAACCATTACCGATATCTATACCCCAAAACCGGATCGCCTTCGTGATTGGATCTCAATGCCCAAAGCCAATGGATATGAAGCTCTTCATTCGACAGTTATGGGCCCCGATGGCGTGTGGGTCGAAGTGCAGATCCGAACCCAGCGCATGGAGGATATCGCCGAACGTGGATTCGCAGCCCATTGGAAGTACAAGCATGCTACAATCTCGCAAGACGAGGATGAATTCGACAAATGGTTAAAACAGATTCGCGCAGCATTAAACAGCCCCACGGAGAATGCAGTTGACTTCTTGGATAACTTTAAGTTATCGCTATATACATCTGAAATAGTAGTATTTACACCAAAAGGAGAGTCGCGAAAAATGCCGTTTGGTGCAACCGCTCTCGACTTCGCATACGATGTACATTCAAAAATCGGAAATAGTGCGATCAGTGCCAAAATCAACCACAAACTCGAACCGATTACCACACGAATCAACAGCGGCGATCAGATTGAGATCATCACGGCCGACACAGCACGCCCCAAGCCCGAATGGCTTGACATTGTCACAACAGCCAAAGCCAAACAGTCGATCAAAAGTTTTCTAAAACGAGAACGGCAAAACAACATCGAGCGAGGCATGCAAATGCTTGATGACAAGATGAAATCGCTCAATATCAAGCTTAGTGGCCGTGTTTTACGCAAAATAATCCCAATTTACGACAGCAATAATAAAGAGGAGCTATACAGCAAAATAGGCGCAGAGATCATCTCGCTGGATGATCTGGAAAAGGTTCTCAAAGTCAACTCAAAGAGTAAAATACTCAAATTCTGGACGTTATTCATTCCTAAAAAGAAAGAGGACGAAGAGAACGATGAGACTGGCAACGATATTGCGCCCACCGGAGAGCAACAAAATACGGATCCGCAATTCGAGATGGCCGAATGTTGCAAGCCGATTCCGGGAGACAAAGTTGTGGGGTACCACGATCCAATGACGGGTAAAATCATTGTGCACAAAGCAACATGCAATGAATTGAACCGATTGGCCTCTCAATTTGGAAATAATATCGTCAAGGACGAGATTAAATGGTCACAGCACAAGGCGATGTCCTATTTAGTCACCGCAGAGCTGCGCGGTATTGATCGCACGGGCATTTTGTTAGACCTTGCAAAGGTCGTTAGTGCCGATTTTAATATCAATATCCGCGAAGTTAATATCCATAGCCATGACGGTATTTTCGAAGGCAGTTTGAGCCTCTATGTACGCAATGCCGAGAGTTTGAATGCCGTAATGGAGAAATTACGCAAAATCAAAGGAATAGAGAGCATAAAACGAACATTAAACTAACCAATTATGGAGGATTTTGCGCCCGTTCTATGGGTTATTGTCGCAATTGTCGCAGCAATTATCAACATTGCTGCAAAAGCCAAGAAATCGGCTCAAAAGAGGGGTGCAACGCAAAGTCCGCTGGGAGAGGATTCGCACAAAGAAGACTCACAATCGTGGACGAAACGATTAGAACGTGAATGGTCGGAGGCGATGGACTTACCTCGTATAGATCGAAACCCAAGAGAAAAAGACTCTACCGAAGAGGAGGAAGAGGAGGAGATGCAAGAAGAGATGATTGCTCAAAATCCCTCAGAACGCCTGAAAACCACCATGCAAACGAAAAACATGGATCAAGCTCCGGCCTCTTTCCAAAAAAATAATACACAAACACAGCCCGAAGAGACAAACCCAACAACTGCGTTTGATCTGCGCAAAGCGGTGATATACTCCGAAATTCTAAAACCCAAGTTTGAAGAGGAGAGTTAAAGAGGCGTTTTACCTTAAATTCAACAACAATATGGCATCTATTTTTTCACGAATCATTGCCGGCGAGATTCCATCATATAAGGTCGCCGAAGACGCTAACTATTATGCCTTTCTCGACATCAATCCTTTGGCGAAAGGGCATACTCTCGTTGTACCCAAAAAAGAGGTTGATTACCTGTTTGACCTCGATGATGATACGCTATCAGGGATGATGATCTTTGCCAAACAGGTTGCAGTAAATATTAAGCGCGAAATAGGCTGTAAAAAGGTCGCAGTTGTCGTTTTAGGGCTCGAAGTAGCCCATGCACATATCCATTTAATCCCCATTAACGATGAAAATGATGTCGATTTTCACCGCGAGAAACTAAAATTAGCTCCAGAAGAGTTTCAAAAAATAGCCAAGCTTCTATCTAAATAGGGGGTAG
>CAYOKU010000096.1:0-8108 GCA_964404645.1 uncultured Alistipes sp. | reverse complement strand
GGTAATGATGCCAAAAATGGCGCTTTTTCACGTTGTAATAATGGAGAGAATTTTAATTATTCTCTCCATTATTTTTGGTCAATTTATCTTGGTTACTTTGCAGAAATAAATACCATTTGACAAAGTCTTTGAAATGCTCGTCAGAAAGGCGGCGATGTAGTCGTAAGTGGTCTTTTAGATGTCCAAAAAACGATTCTATTGAGTTTGATGTTTTAGGCACGTTTAGGTGTCGTGTATAACTGAACATATACGGCAACACGCTTGATATGAGTTGCGCTACGGTGCAACATTTTGTGCTTATACCACCACCTGCCAGTTTCCTCGTCTTCGCTGATTTCATTGATAAAAACCTCGTATTTGCAATTATTTCAACGAATTACATATACAGTCAAGCGCCTTTTTTGGCATCATTACCTAGAATTAAAGACGCAACAGATCACTCGTGGGTTTTGCTGTGCAATTTGGGTCGTTGGCGACTGTTACGGCAAATAGAACAATCTCCGGCATATCGGGTAGAATTAGTTGTTGAGCCCCCTTCGGAAGATCGAATCCGATTCGAAACAGATAGGTGTACTCATACGGCAGGTCTTTGTTCTGTTGTTTATTGTGGCGGTGTGTGCCGACAAATGCAATGTCGCTTTGTTTTAGAAAGGCTTCGGTGTGCCCCGTATGCCCCCATTGGCCGATGAATCCACTGTAATAGGGGATTTGGGCCTCGTAACGTTTGCCGTCGATCGTAAATGCGGCGGAGCAGTCGTTGCGCGTAGATGCGGCGAGCAGATATAAGCGGTTGTAATTGCCAGTAGGGAGTATGATCGTATCGCCGCGGCAGATGAGACTATTTTCCGCTTCGGGAGTTGCCAACTGGAAATTGATACCGTGGGCGGTGATCTGTGACGGTAAGAGTTCGGCTGCGTAGGAGTTCCCTGTGCCATCGAAGTCGGCATCTGCGCGGAAAGCATTGAATGAGGCAGCTTTGTGGGTGTATTTTATGGGAACGGGAGCCGAAATAGCCTCCGCTAACGAACGATAGGGACGAGCCAAACGAATGCGAAAACTTTTGACAGAGAAGGGCTTGATCTCAAACCGCAACTCGTTGCCACTGTAATTTACTGTGCCGATCTCATCCTCAACGCCATTGATCTCTTGTGCCGCGAGAATATCAGCGCAACAAGTAACGTGTGCCTCCTCTCCCTTTTCTCCCGATGTTTCGTAGAATCGCAGGATGTACTCATCAGATTTTTCAGCTTGTTTTAAAGCTCGCAACTCAACATGCGGTTGCTCACAGCGAAGAAACGAGAATTGACGACCCAGTATGCCCTCGTGTTTGGACGTGATATAGGCGGTCAACGACTGATTGAGCGATTCGGCTTTGCGTACCGTGGCGGCTTGTCGGAAGTCTCCCATGTGGCCCACGATCGAGTATGTGAATCGATGCTTACCCATATCCTGCTGGTTTTGATAGGAGTAGTTTTTGTCGGTGGAGGGGGTGTGCAGGAGTGTGAGCCTTACGGTATTGTCGTCGGGTTTATCCCACCCGTATTTACAATCGTTGAGCATCGAAACGCCATATGTGCCATCGCGGTCGGTTAGGTCGCACCATTGTTGCGCATAGACCTCGTAGGCAATTGCGGTGTTGTTGGCGCGTTCAATTGAGCCGATGCCCAGATCATAGCGAGCCTTATCATGGCTGACATTGAGGGCAAATTCGGCTTTCAGCAGGGCTCCGCTTGTCTGCCAGTCCACCTGATTGTCAATGTCGATACGGTCGGCATTGGCTCCTTCGCTAAGACGGATGTATTGGCGGAAGTGCGATGCTCCGTAGGTGCGATCGACGCATAATGCAACGCGTACAGGCCCCTGTTCGGCAACGGTAATGCGTACGTTTTCCGTAATTGCTGTTGGTTCGGCATCTATTGTCTTTTTCAAAATCTCCCACGCTGGCCACTCGAACGACTCGTTCGTAGTGAATAATGCCAATCGGACAGCCTTGTCGGCCTTGACCAATTCGCGGCTGTTTCGTTTGTCGACGATCGACTTCAAATCTCCGTTTTTGTCGAGTTGTATGCGGTAAATGGAATTTTCGATCTGATTTCCGGATGCTTTTAAGGGCGAATCAATCTTTCGTGCATGCTCTTGGCGGATGTCGTAAACGGCGTATCCGACAGCGGGAGCCGTTGCCTCAATTAACAATGTGCCATCGGCAAGCTGTTGGCTTGCAACCTGTTGGTTTTTGTCGTTATAAACTGCAATCGAACGGCTATGGGGATAGGGATTTGTCACTTCGACAATACCTCCGGTTTGGTATGCTGCTGCATTGTAAACAATCAGAGGGGTTCCTTTTACACGTGTGTCCAATCCTCGGGCTAGGCCTCCGACCGAGGTGGTCAGCACGCCTGCAAATTGTTGTAGGGAGATCAACTCGTCGTTCCACGAAAATTCATAGGCGCGAGGAATGCTCGTGCCGGTCAGATCATCGTGGAATTGATGCCAGATCACCCGTTTCCATGCCTCAGTCAGTAGCTCCTTGGGGTATTTTACCGCTCCGATCCAGTCGGCTGCCACGGCACATCGTTCTGCGGCATCGGCCAACTGCTCGTTGCGGCGGTTGTAGCGTTTCATGGCCGCCTGTGAGGTATAACAACCCGTAGCATGTACATCCATCAGTAACTCGCCGTTCCAGACCGGTAGTTCGGGGTGTGTCGAGAAGGGGAGATAATCCTTGTAGAGTTGATCACTCGTTGCACTGATGATTTTAACTGCGCCTTGACCCTTGATGCCAGTTTCGAGCGCACGTACCGACTCGATAGTCGGAGCTCCGCCCGTGTCGCCTGTACCGTAATAGTGATAAACCGTGTGGATAGGACTTCGGCGGGCAATGTCGAGCAGGCGGTGGCTCTGGCTCAGATCTTCGAGTTTCCACTTGGTCGTGTAGTTATGAGCATCGGCCACCATCATCAGTTGCGAGCCGTCAATACCTTGCCACAAACCGATCTCGAAGGGTATTTTACGCTCCTCGTAAAATGGACGTTGGCGCCATTGGAGTTTCTGGGTCGAAAAACCGATCAGCCCCGAATGTGCGGCGATGGTGGGCAACGTCCACCCGAACCCGAAACAGTCGGGAAGAAAGATGTCGCTTCCTTCGACACCGAATTCATCTCGGTAGAAGTGTTGGCCGTAGAGGATATTGCGGGAAAAAGATTCGGGAGATGGTATGTTGGGGTCGGTTGCATCCCACGAACTGCCCGCAACATGCCAGCGTCCAGAGCGAATGTAGGGTTTAATCAGCTCGTATTGATGTGGGTAGTACTCCTTCATCCACGCGTATTTGACGCCACCTTCAAAGTTGAATACGTAGTCGGGGTAGTTTGCCAAAAGAAAAAGATTCTGGTCGAGGGTTTTGGGTATATATTCGTTGATCGAACGCTGCACATCCCAATTCCATTGGGAATCGAAGTGAGCGTTGGATACCAGATACGCTTTTTCCTGCGCAAACGCCGTCCAAGATAGAATAAACATTGAAAAGATAAAGAGTAGTTGTTTCATAACGGTTGGGTTAGTTGATATTTGTCGTTCAAAAGTAGCTATTCTTTGTCGTCCAACAGGTTCTTTGGATGCCGTTTTAGTACGATTTTATGACGGAAATGCCAATTCGGCCACATCTTCCGCTCTTTGTTCGTTAAAAACTTTTCGTTGTGTCGGCATAGGTCGTTGAGTTGCGGCGGGCTGTGAAAACGGAGGAGTTGCCTCCTCTGCAACTCAATACGGCGATTCCATATACTTTTCTCTCCATTTTCCCGTTTTTATTTCCTATATTTGCTGCAAAATTTTGTCATATGACTCCACGCAAACAATCGGAAATCAGTCCGAAAACGATAAAATGGGTTTGGTATGCGTTCTTCGCGCCGATCGCGCTGTTGTTGTTTATGCTACTGCTGACAGCTACGGGGCTTTTCGGACGGTTGCCGTCGTTCGAGGAGTTGGAGAATCCGCGCAGTAATCTGGCTACCGAAATCTACTCCGAGGATGGAAAGGTTCTCGGTACATTCTTTGTTCAGAACCGCTCCTATGTGCAATATGATGAACTTTTTCCGGCCGATTCGACTCTCCATATCCGGCTGAGCGGTCACGATGTGCCGCCGATTGTGGCGGCTTTGATCTCGACCGAGGATGCCCGCTTTCGTAGCCATTCGGGAATTGACATCCCCTCGTTGGCGCGTGTTGCCGTGAAGACCCTGCTGTTACAGAATACTTCGCAGGGTGGCGGTTCGACCATTACCCAGCAGTTGGCCAAAAACCTTTTTCCGCGTGATACGGCGCGCAACAGCGGTCGTGTGGCTCGTACCGGAAAGTTGGTTGTTTCGAAATTCAAGGAGTGGATCACGGCTCTCAAACTCGAATACAACTATACCAAAGAGGAGATCTCGGCGATGTACCTCAATACGGTGGAGTACGGCTCAAATGCCTATGGTATCAAATCGGCCTCCCACACCTTTTTCAACAAAGAGCCCGATGAACTGAACGTGCAGGAGGCTGCCGTGTTGGTGGGCGTGGTCAATGCGCCGACTCGCTACTCACCCGTGCGAAATCCCGAAAATGCCTTGGCTCGCCGCAATCTGGTACTCTCGCGTATGAAGGAGTCGGGGGCACTTTCTCGTGCGCAGTACGACTCAATTTCGGCATTGCCGATTCAACTCGACTATCGCCCCGTGTCGCATAACGCTGGAACGGCGACCTATTTTCGCGAGATGTTGCGGCAGGTGATGACTGCCGAACGACCTAAACGCAGCCAGTTTTACAACGAGTGGGATTACGATCAGGCGGTTAAGGAGTATGACGAAAATCCACTCTATGGTTGGTGCTTGAAGAACCGTAAAGCCGATGGATCGGCCTATAATATCTATCGCGATGGGTTGAAGATCTACACCACGATCAACGCCACGATGCAGGATTATGCCGAGCAAGCCGTGCAGCGGCAGATGCAGAGTGTGATTCAACCTCGCATGGATGCTCAGTACCGCAACACACGCACCTTATTCCTCGATACCGATAAGGAGGAGCGTGATCAGATCATTCGCCGAGCCGTTTTAGGCTCGGATCGCTACCGCGAAATGAAGGCGGCCGGATTCAGTGAAAAGAAGATCGAGGCCTCGTTCGATAAGCCTTGTTCGATGAAGGTATTCACCTATAAAGGAGATCGGGATACCTTGATGACACCGCGCGACTCGATTTTGCACCACAAGCGGATCATGCGTGCGGCATTTGTGGCGATGGATCCGCGCACAGGATTTGTCAAAGCCTACGTTGGCGGAACTAACTTCCGGTACTTCAAATACGACATGGCCAAGCAGGGTAAACGACAGATCGGTTCGACGATCAAACCCTTTGTCTACACCTTTGCAATCGACCATCTGGGGCTTGCTCCCTGCACTCCGGTGCCGAATCTTCCCGTGACAATTGAAACCGCCAACGGCACGGCATGGTCGCCGAAGGAGGCTGGTAAGGTAGTCTACGATGGTGTGATGCATCCGTTGAGTTGGGGGTTGGCCAATAGCCGCAATAACTATTCGGCATGGATCATGAAGCAGGCCAAGCAGCCCGCTGCGGTTGCCGACTTTATCCATAATATGGGTATCCGCAGCTTTATTGACCCCGTGCCGGCCCTGTGTGTTGGTTCATCGGAGTCGAATGTCTTTGAGATGGTGAGTGCCTTCTCGACCTTTGCCAATGAGGGGGTGCATAACGATGCGATCTTCGTAACGCGCATCGAAGATCGACAGGGAAACCTGATTGCCAGCTTTATCCCCCAATCGCAGGATGCAATCAGCGAACGCACGGCCTATACGATGTTGACGATGTTGCAGCGTGTGGTCAATGCCGGAACGGCCGGACGTCTACGCTACCAATTTGGATTGGACGGTGTGGAGATCGGTGGAAAAACCGGAACTTCGAATAAAAATCGCGATGCTTGGTTTATGGGAGTAGCTCCCAAATTGGTAGCCGGATCGTGGGTTGGCGGCGAAGATCAAGCCGTGCACTTTATTGCGGGAGGCGAGGGTAGCGTGATGGCGTTGCCGATCGTTGGCGATTTTCTTAAACGGGTCTACGATAACGGCTCGTTGGGTGTTACCCGCAGCGATCGCTTTGTGCGACCTGCCATTTTGCCCTCCTACGATTGTGACGATGAGTCGGGGCAGGGGGAGCGAGCCGCCGAGACGGGCATAGCGGAGGATGATGCTTTTTTTGATTGAGATCTGTTAATTTAAGAATAAGTTAGGTTATGACAATTGCAATTGTGGGCGCCAGTGGCGCAGTGGGACAGGAATTTTTGAAAATTCTGGAAGAGCGTTCGCTTCCGATCGATCAGTTGTTGCTATTCGGTTCGGAGCGGAGTGCGGGGCGCGTATATAAATTTCGCGGCAAGGATGTTGTTGTCAAGTTGTTGCAGCACAACGACGATTTCCGAGGTGTCGACTTTGCATTGACATCGGCCGGTGCGGGCGCATCGCGCGAATATGCCGAAACCATCACGAAATACGGTGCAATCATGATCGACAATTCGAGTGCTTTTCGCATGGATGCCGATGTGCCGTTGGTGGTTCCGGAGGTCAATCCCGAAGACGCCAAGCAGGCTCCTCGCCGTATTATCGCCAATCCTAACTGTACGACCATTCAGATGGTAGTTGCGCTGCAAGCTATCGAAAGGCTGTCGCACATCCGTCGGGTGCATGTCTCGACCTACCAGTCGGCCAGCGGAGCCGGAGCCAGCGGTATGAGCGAGTTGGTTGAGCAGTATGCCGAGTTGGGGGCCGGTAAAGAGGCTACGGTGTCGAAATTCGCCTACCAATTGGCATACAACGTCATTCCACATATTGATGTTTTTACCGACAACGACTACACGAAGGAGGAGATGAAGATGTATCATGAAACGCGCAAGATCATGCACTCCGATGTCAAAGTTTCGGCTACATGTGTACGTGTGCCCGTCATGCGTGCTCACTCGGAGAGTATCTGGGTTGAGACCGAACGCCCCATATCTCCGGCCGAAGCGCGCGAGGCCTTTGCTCAGGCGCAGGGGGTGGTGTTGATGGACGAACCTGCTGAAAAGATCTATCCGATGCCGCTCTTCATCGCCGGCAAAGATCCCGTCTATGTTGGTCGTATCCGCAAGGATATTACTTGCGATAATGGCTTGACATTCTGGTGTGTGAGCGATCAGATTAAGAAAGGCGCGGCTCTCAATGCCGTGCAGATTCTTGAAACGCTGATTGATAAATAGGCGAGTATTCGGCTTGAAAAGTCCGTTTTGCTATCGTTGCGATCCTCGGAAAACTCGAATGTTGAGTTTTAGAGGATCGCAACTCTTATAATAGGGTCGTCAACCATTCGCAGTAAACACCCCTCCACTCGCAAAAAAGCCGTACACCTTTGGGCATACGGCTTGTAATATAATCCTGTTTCGATCCTTACTGTCGTTTGCGGACGATACGGACGGTGGATTGAGTGGCTTGACGGATGAAGACCTGTGGGCCGCGTGCGTAACGCCGCCAGAGTTCATCGGTGTAACCGCGGACGGTCAGTAGCTCCATCTGTTCGGCCTTCATGACATCGAATCCGGCCTCGCGCAGAGCCTCGATGGCTTCGTCGATGTGCCATGTGTTATCTACGCAGAGGCTCAGGTTGACGGCCGAATTGTGAATCAGGTTTGCTTTGATGCGGTAACGTTCCAGCAATGAGAAGATTGTGGCGAATTTTTCCTCCAAGACAAACGAGAAGTCGCGCGAACGGATGGTCAGCAACACCTGATCTTTTTTTAGAATCAAAATCGGCACATCGACCGGAGCCGACATGGCGCGGATGACTGTTCCGGGTTTGCGTTTGTCGCCGAAGGGACGCACGTAGAGCGGAATATTTTTGTTTTGAAGTGGCTTGATGGTCTTCGGGTGGATGATCTGTGCACCACTATATGCCAACTCGATGGTGTCGAGGTAGTTCAATTCGGCAATCTGTACCGCATCGGAAAAGATCTTCGGATCGGCATTCAGTACACCGTCCACATCTTTCCAGACGGCCATCGATTCGGCATCGAGGATATTGGCCACTACGGC
>CAYOKU010000095.1:0-8247 GCA_964404645.1 uncultured Alistipes sp. | reverse complement strand
GGTAATGATGCAAATAACAGAGATCCGCATCGCCTTGTATAACCTCCCGCATCATCAACTCTTCGTCGTCGGAGATGCCGTTATTCAACACTTCGTTTTTGTCAATATCCTCCATAGGCTCTGGTTAAGTTATATTGATAACGCACCACCTCTCGAAAATATTGTGCCGAAATGCTCTTTTCGAAACAACTTCTTAACAAAGAATCATGTTTTTCTCTTTAATCATGCGCCGTAGATTGATGAGCGCGTAGCGCATACGCCCCAATGCGGTGTTGATACTCACATCGGTTTGGTCGGCTATGTCTTTGAAACTCAACCCGGAAAAGTAGCGCATCATCACCACTTCGCGTTGCTCGCTGGGCAGAAGTTCGACCAGTGCGCGAATGTCGCGTTCGATTTGTGCCGTGACCATCGAATCCTCGATCGTGCGTTCGGCAAAACGTAGCGATCCCAATAGGTCGTAACCAGCTTCGGATTCGGTGACCGACTTGTTTTGGCGTTGCGCCCGAAAATAGTCGATAACTTGATTGTGGGCGATGCGCAGAATCCACGGAAGAAACTTTCCGTTATCGGCATAACGACCCTCATCAATCACGCGGACGGCTTTGATAAATGTCTCCTGAAAAATATCTTCGGTGATGTCGCGATCTTTGACCATCATTTTGATGTAGTCGCGCACACGACGGCTATGACGCTCTATGAGCTTGGATATGGCACTCCGATCACCTGCAAGGTAGTTGTTAAGCAACATCTGGTCGCTAAATACCTGTACGTTCATACTCTTACTCCTAATTTTAGTTATAAAGAGTAGAATTTTGCATCAATAGGCAATCTTGTTTTTAATTTGTGTGTAACCCTATAATTGGTTTTTCTAACCCTAAATCCAAAACCTCGCGGCTCTTCGGATCTGTTTTCGCTGGCAAGGTAAACACTTTTCATTGAAAAACCAAATTTTTCCGATACTTCGAACAATCTTCTACTACTCCGTTTTCGGCTTCGGCTACTTGCAAAACACGTGCCACAAACTTCTATAACCCATATTTGCTATTTATCGACCCAAAGGTGAAACGGAAAAATTGAGGGGTGAAACGTTGGTCGAATCGGTCAAAAAAGCGGTGGCTTAGCATTTGCCAAACCACCGCAAAAATCAGCCGCCAATCAATAACTGCGCGCAAAGAGTACGCGACGGTGCGACGGTTTTCCGGAGAAGACGCAAAGACCCTCTTCGTCTACCGCATCGTAAGGAATGCAGCGGATCGTGGCCTTCGTGGCGTCTTTGATTGCCACCTCGGTTTCGACCGTGCCGTCCCAATGTGCCGAGATGAAACCACCCTTCTCATCCAGTACTCGCTGAAACTCTTCCCACGTATCGACTTTGGTAATCATCGAGGTGCGGTAGTCGAGTGCTTTTTGGAAGATGTTCTGTTGAATCTCGGTCATCAGCGATTCGATGCGCTCGGTCAGACCCTCCATAGAGACGGTCTGCTTCTCCAACGTATCGCGTCGCACGAGTTCAATCGTATTGTTCTCCATGTCACGCGGTCCCATTGCCAAACGTACCGGAACGCCTTTGAGTTCGTACTCCGCAAACTTAAATCCGGAGCGGACGTTGTCGCGATCATCGATCTTGACCGAGATGCCTTTGGCTTTGAGTGATGCGGCAACCTCCTCAAATCGTTTGCGGATCTCTACGAGTTGCTCCTCGCCCTTGTAGATCGGAATCATGACGACCTGAATAGGGGCGAGTTTCGGGGGCAATACCAGCCCATTGTTGTCGGAGTGAGCCATAATGAGCGCACCCATCAGACGAGTCGATACACCCCACGAGGTGGCCCACACGTATTCGAGCTTGCCCTCCTTGTTGACATACTGCACATCGAATGCCTTGGCGAAGTTCTGCCCCAAGAAGTGCGAAGTTCCGCTCTGCAACGCCTTGCCGTCCTGCATCAACGCCTCGATAGTCAGCGTATCCTCGGCTCCGGCAAAACGTTCGTTGGGTGATTTGTGGCCAACGATAACCGGCACCGACATCCACTCCTCGGCGAATTTCTGATAGACATGAATCATCTTTTCGGCCTCTTCAATCGCCTCCTCGCGTGTGGCATGGGCCGTATGCCCCTCCTGCCAGAGGAATTCGGCGGTGCGCAGGAACAGGCGAGTACGCATCTCCCAGCGTACCACGTTCGCCCACTGATTGCAGAGAATCGGCAGATCGCGGTACGACTGAATCCAATTCTTATAGGTGCTCCAAATGATGGTTTCCGAGGTGGGGCGCACGATCAACTCCTCTTCGAGTTTGGCATCGGGGTCGACGATTACGCCCTTTCCGTGCGGATCATTTTTCAGACGATAGTGGGTAACCACAGCACACTCTTTGGCGAATCCTTCGACATGGTGTGCCTCCTTTGAGAAGAACGATTTGGGGATAAAGAGTGGGAAATAGGCGTTTTGGTGTCCTGTCTCCTTGAACATCTTGTCCAATGCATCGTGCATCTTCTCCCAGATGGCGTATCCGTAGGGTTTGATGACCATGCAACCGCGCACGGCCGAATTCTCGGCCAGTCCGGCTTTGACTACCAAATCGTTGTACCACTGCGAGTAGTTGTCGTCCGACTTGGTGAGGTCTTTGAGTTCCTTTGCCATAATATCTCTTTGATTATATTTAGATTCGTGGCGCAAATATACAAAAAAAATAAAGGTCTGCCATTTTTGCAGACCTTTATATTATCATCTATTCATTTGCTCCTTAGAACCGGAATCCAAGCGTCAATGCCGCATTGTGGCGGTTGATCGAGGTCGAGTAGAGAGCACTGTCGGCCGATGCGTTTCCCTCCTGTGCATAGAAAAGATAATAATCGGTCATTTTGGAGGAGGTGTATTGATAGGCAAAATCCAAAACCACACTTCGTGAGAGTTGGAAACCAATACCTGCCGTATAGTATGTTGTCTGTTTGATTGCCGGTGAGGCTAAAATCGTCTTGTCGTCTTTCATCATCGAATTGCTGAACCCATAGCCTGCGCGCACCGCAATCATCGGCATCGGTTTGAATTCTGCTCCAATGCGAACCGTATTTGACCCTTTGAACAGATCGCGGAAAACATCGTTGTAATAGGACGATTTGACACTCGTCGGATTATCTTTTATGCGAATTCCATTGTACCAGTCACGCTCGTAATCGACCGAGATTAATCCGATTGTACCGAAAGTATAAGAGGCTCCGAACAACATTCGTGTCGGGGCGACAAATGACCATCCATTGGGGCCGTCATCTTCCAAAATCGGCGAAATCATATTCGGATCCCCCTCTGTCGAAATATAACCATTTGCATCGGGACTGACATTCGGATCGGTGTGCTTATTCGCATAAGCCATTCCGGCGGAAGAGCTTTGGAACTTACGAGTCAGCGAATAGTAAGTCGGCGTGTGAACGGCAAAGCCCAGCCGCAGGCCCTCAATCGGACGATAGACGACTCCGACCTTGAAATTAACACCGGTCCCATCTACGATCGTACTTTGATTGAGTTTTGAATAGAGCAATTGATAATTCAGACCGGAGTCGCCAAAATCGGGGGTTTTGTCGCTGTGGGTCGCGTATATGTAATCCTCCTGATAGTCTATATATTTGCGCTGATAAACCTCCTGAATGCCTATCGTGGCACCTATATAAAATTTATTATTGATATTCGCGCCGACCGAGATTGCATATTCACCGATGGAACCTTTGCTTTTGACCGAGGTATAGTGGCCGATGTCGGCGTTTTGACCAACCCATGTAGGCTGCCATGAATCAGGATTCGAGGCATCAACCTGATCAATCAGGAAGGCGCGGTACATCAACGCCGCATTCCATAAATCAGGCCCGATGTTGTTCCAGTTCCAGTTTCCGGAGCCATTGTTGTTGTAAAAACTATTCTTCGATACGCCTGCCCAAGCCAATTGACGCGCAAATACATCACCAACAGTCGCTTTCTGACTTTGACGTTGTGAAGAGTAGTTGTAGTTGAAATCAGCCAATCTATTGTATCCAAACCCGACACTCAAACTCACGAGTGACCCCGTTCCTTGGTAGGCATTGATTACAATACCGATGTTGGCCATCGAAAAACGATTTTTCGAATTGCTGCCATATGTCGCAACGTTGTGCCCGTTCTCTCCTTTGGCAAACGACATCATCGGCGTGATCGAAATGTCGCTGTGTCGATACATACCCAGTCCGGCCGGGTTGATCGACATAGAAGCTTGATCGGCTCCGAGCGAGGTAAATGCACCGGCCATGGCCATCGAACGTGCCGTCCCGAAATTAAACTGTGTTTGCGAGAGTTCGAACAAATCGGCCGGCATTATCGACTCTTTGTTCATCAACAGTCCGCCCATCTCGCGGGTTTGTGCCTGTATGGTTACAGAACCCGAAACTGCGAGTATTATAATGATTAATCGTTTCATACACATCTTTTAAATCAGTAATCCGTTAACGGCCTCCTGCATTGCGCGAACTGCCGCCCGATGAAGTCGTTCCCGAACCTCCGCGCGAGGAGGATCCACCTCCCGAATAGGAGGAAGAGGAGCTGCCGCGACTAAATGACGAACCGCCGGAATCGTAGTTTCCTCCACGGTTGAAGCTATTGCCACCCGAATCACGATAGTTGGAGTTCGAATTGTAATTGTTTCTATCACCGCGTGTTCCGGATGAAGAGTTGTTGCGATTACTGTTTGATGAACCGTTGCCGCGAACTCCCCAATAGCTGTTGTTGTTTTTGTTGCCATCGCCGCGTAGCGAAGATTGACCGGAATTTCGGTTGTAACCCGGGCCGTAGTAATTTCCCGATGGCGATCGGTTGGCGTTGGGACGATGGACGATATTCGAAGAATAGGGTCTTCCCCAGCCATGGCTGCCGTGGCCATGTCCATATCCTCCGTACCACCCCGGATAGCAGCCCGAATAGTAGTGGTTGTGTCCCCACCACGGGTCGTAGCAGCTACCGTACCACGAGAACCCGAATCCCCAATTCCAGCTATTCCACCCATAATACGGGTAGTTCCAATAGGCATACGAAGGGGTGTAGCCCCATCCGAAATACCAAGCGTTGCTGTAAATCGAAGGGCGACCCCACGTGCCGAACATAGCCGTCACGTATTTGGGTTCAACCCACACTTGATCACCCATCACAATTACGTTGTAAAAAGCCGGATCATATGCCGAGACGTAATTAAATGTCGATCCGTAACGAGCATTGTAATAACTCGATGGCATGTTATAGGTCGGCGATTCAAATCCACGCAGACGGCGTGCGTATGCGCTTTCGTAGTTGTCAGCCAAAACACTTTGGAAGTTTTCCGAAGAACCGGATGCCTTGTACTCGTAATAGTTATTCTCGGCAGCAGCGGCCTGAGCTTCGGCGATGCGAGCCTCCCATTCGGCCTTACGAGCCTCAGCAGCCGCTCTTTGTGCCTCTGCTTCGGCCTGTTTTTTTCGGGCTATCTCCGTTTTGTTGTGTGTTGCATACAGATCGTCGGTTGCGTAACCCGACGAAGCATAGTAGGCCGACGTACAGCCGACCAATCCTGTCGTAATGACAAGAACACCGATGCATTTTTTTAACGTTTTCATAGCGTACTCGATGTTTGCGTTAGGTTTATTATCAAACGAAAACCATACCGGTTTTAGTATTTCTGTCTAATAAACGGCATTCAGGCAGTAATACTGCTCCGCCGACCGGATAATCTCCCATTTACAAAGGTACGATTTTTTCGGTATAATTTCATGTATTCCGAGATAACCATTCAAATTTTCAATGGAACGTGAAAATTTTCGCATGAAAATAGGCGAAAATAAAAATAATGTCTATATTTGCAGTCCCAAACGACGAATTCAGATATTTGCATATTGCTTGAGCCGTTTTTGGGAAGACCTAAATAAAAAGGAGAGATGCCGGAGTGGTCGATCGGGCCGCACTCGAAATGCGGTGTACGGGCAACTGTACCGGGGGTTCGAATCCCTCTCTCTCCGCTGAAAGTCTAAGACAAAGGACTGAAAATCTAAGTCAAAGCTCGTAAAATCAAGGTTTTACGGGCTTTTTTTATCTCCCTATCGAGACAACTAAAAGCCATAAAATAGCCAAGAAAAGACAGAGTTCCGTTACAGATTCGTTACAGGAAATTGGCTCTTTCTTCTGTAACGATTTTCGATGTAAGTCGCTCACTTGTCGTAAGTTGTCTACAAAATGTCTGCTCATAACAAAATTATTAACTATTCCTTTGCAGCTTCATTCATTTACAAACTTCAAAGGACAAAAACATTTTATTATGAGTGATTGTACACCCACAATGGTCTGCTGTATTTCCATACACAGATTAAGAACAGCTCAAACGTACCCTTTGATGTGGACTATGTGAATTTCAAAATCGTAGATAAGAAGGTGGCTAAACGTACCGCCATTCAGGAACAGGTTATCTTTCCGCTTCGTGCCTTTAACTATGCCACACGCATAGCCGGCAAAAATGATGAACGCACCGTGTTTACTATGGAGAAATTTACCATTCCCGATGACAAGCAGTTGGTAGTGGAGCTTCACGAAAAGTCGGGAGGCAGACATCAATCATTTGTTGTGGAGAACTCCGACATTGTTAGAGCCAATGTAATTAATGAACTTAAAGTGAAATAGTGATGAGAAAGGTTCTATTTTTAATGGTTGCTATGCTTGCCCTATGTGTGGGGCAGGCATCTGCACAACGATGCCTACCGGGTATGCGTGGTATTCAGTTGACAGGAGGAACTGTGAGCGGTGTAGATTTCAAAAAAGCCTTTCATTCCGGTATTGCACTCTCCACCTATAACAAAAGGGGTGATAAATGGGTCTTTGGAGCAGAGTATCTGCAAAAGCAGTTTGATTACAAGACGGTAAGTTTGCCTATGGCACAGTTCACCGCTGAAGGAGGATACTACTACACTTTTCTATCCGACCCAAGTAAGACGGTGTTTCTCTCGATTGGCGGTTCGGCACTCGCAGGATATGAGACGAGTAATTGGGGAGATAAACAGTTAATGGACGGCTCTACACTCCTAAACAAAGATGGATTTCTTTATGGTGGGGCTATAACCTTTGAAATTGAAACCTATCTTGCTGACCGTGTGGTGCTACTTGTTAATGTACGAGAGAGAGTACTCTGGGGAACATCGTTCAATAGGTTTAATACTCAAATAGGCTTAGGTGTCAAATTTATAATCAATTAGAAGCATGAAGATGAATATATTAATAGCTGTGGTTCTGCTTCAATGTGCAGCTCTGCTAACCGCTTGTGATGATACATTGGATATACAACAAGCGTATGACTTTACGGTGGAGACAATGCCGGTGCAAAGTAAGATTATCAAAGGAGAAACAGCCGAGATACGCTGTACACTCATACGTTCCGGCAGATTTGATGAGGACACCTACACCATCCGTTATTTCCAACCATCAGGCAAAGGCTCTCTAAAAATGGACAATGGAACTATCCTCAAACCCAACGACCGCTACCCACTCACCAAGGAGGTTTTTCGCTTGTATTACACATCGCAAAGTATCGACCAGCAGAAAATTGATATTGTGGTGGAAAGTAAAACAGGAAAGAAGCACGAGATGGGTTTCAGTTGGCATAATGATTCGGAGTAGGGATAAATACCAATTTGAATATTAATAACTTAAAAAAGTGCTCGGCATATTTTGTCGGGTGCTTATTTGTTATTAATTTTTTGATTTATATTTATGAGTGAATATTTCACAAAACACTATGTAGCTTATTAAAGAATCATTTTTCCAATCGCAAAGGTCACGGTCTAAAACCAAAAAGAGCTAAATTTTTCCAACTCTCGAAAAAAAACTGATAGAAAAGATTGTGGAACTAAAATATTTAGCTAAATTTGACACAAATGTCAAGAAATAATTTTCAAGATGAGAATAGAAAACTTAGGCGACCATATAAGACAACTTAGAGAAAAGGCGGAAATGCCTTTACGAAAACTAGCGGCTTTACTCGATATAGATCAAAGTACATTGAGTAAATTAGAGCGTGGAGAACGACCTGTAAATAGAAAAATGCTCCCAATAATTGCTAAAACTTTCGACGTGGATGAGAAAGAACTTGTTGTTGCATTTATGAGCAGAGAAGTTGCATATAAACTTGCTGATGAGAAATATGCAAAAGCCATTTTAATCGCAGCAGAAGAAGAAATCAAATATCAAACAAAAAAGAACAGAAAATGAGTT
>CAYOKU010000094.1:0-8520 GCA_964404645.1 uncultured Alistipes sp. | reverse complement strand
TTATTGAGGCCGACATCATCTGGTGGCACAACGTGATGAGCGTACTCCACGCATGGATTCGGGTGCAGACCGGAGCTATCGATCCGCAAGCTCGGGGCAACGTACTCCCCGATGAGTTGATGGGCAATGCCGTTCGTTTTGTATCGTCACACGAATTGGGACATAGCCTTGGGCTGCGGCACAACATGGGAGCCTCCTACTCGGTTCCGGTGGATTCATTACGATCGAAAACCTATACGGCATCCCACGGTACTGCCAGCTCAATTATGGACTATGCTCGTTTCAACTATGTCGCTCAACCCGAAGACGGCATTGCGGAACTTACCCCCAAAATCGGAGCCTACGACAAACACGCTATCCGCTGGGGATATCGCTGGTTGGGAGCAAAAACCCCGCACGAAGAGTTGCCAACGCTCAACGCTTGGCTGCGCGAAAAAGAGAACGACATCGAATATTGGTACGGCGAGCAGTCAAGCGAAGGGATTGATCCCCGCTCTCAAAGTGAGGATCTGAGCAATGACGCCGTAGCAGCGAGCCGTTACGGATTGAAAAACCTGCAACGGATGATTCCCTATGTGGCGGACTGGACCTCGCAAGAGGGCGAATTACAATACGAGAGTGGCCGCTTTCTGATGGCAATCGTCTTTCAATGGTTGACGTATGCCGACCACGTGAAGACGAACATCGGAGGATTCTATCTCAACAATCTGGTCGGCGGACAGTCGGGCAACCGTTATACACCCGTTCCGGCTGCCTACCAACGACAGAGCGCGAAATACTTGATCGACGAAGTCTTCACAACCCCCGAATGGCTCTTCGGAGCCAAAGCGTGGGAGCGCAGTTATGCCCAGCGCACCTCTCCGATCGGACAGATGGAGTACTCGCCCTATAATTTCGCGCGCGAAATGCAATATAAGGTCTATTACGAACTGCTGAATGACGAGCGATTGCTGCGCATGTTCGAGGTTGAAGCTCGTCAGGGTCGCGAACGCGACACCTACACGCCCGAACTGCTGCTCGATGATATTACCCGCGCCATCTTTGTGCGACCGGGCAGTCGTTCGCTCTCGCTTTATGAACGGATGAGTCAGAAAAATTATGTTGATGCGCTGATCGTGAGTTCAAACGTGACTATGGTCAAGACAACCAAGATGGGTTCGACCCTCCACGATAACCACTCCCACGCTACCGATTGTTCGTGCCAACTGATGAACGGATCGCCAGAGGTGCACCTCACCCCGATACCGCGTCCCGAAGAGTTGCAATTAGCCACCGCACGCAACTATGGCCTGATGGCTCGTGTCAGCGAAACTACCTCAGCCAAACGCGCCGAAATGCGGCGTCTGCTGACGATTGTCCAAAGCCGCAACACCTCCGGTGACCGTGCAACACAAAATCACTACCGCGACCTCGAATTGAGATTAAAAGAGGCACTGAGGATGTTATAACTCCCACAACGAAGCCGTCTTCCCAAAGGAATGACGGCTTCGTCACAAAATAAAAGCAGACTCAAAGAGTTGCATATTAAAATTAAAACAAAAAAAATTCCGCCGAATTAACGGTAAATAGATAAATATACTTACAGTTTAATACCATGAAAAGATTTCTTACGTTACTCCTTCTGGTCGGTCCGCTGCTTGCAACGGCACAGCCCACCCGCCAGATCAAGGGACAGGTACTCGACCGAGCCGATGGTTCGCCGCTGGTGGGTGCCACGATATTCATCGCACCCGAAGAGACGCAAGCTCAGAATTATAACCCACAAGGGACATTGGCCTACGAGCAGGGACGTTTTGCCTTCACGCTCCCCACCGATGTCTCCAAAGTGGTCGTCAGCTATCTGGGCTACGAAGCACAGACCATCGAGATCGCGGGAAAAAGTAATTTCACGATCTACCTATCCTCGCAAGAGAATAAAATGGATGCCGTTGTGGTGACCGGTTATCAGCGAATAGAGAAAAGAAAACTCACCTCGTCCATCTCGAAGGTCAAGATGACTGACATTGCACGCGATGGTGTGGCGAGTGTCGATGAGATGCTTTCGGGCTCGATTGCGGGCGTCGTTTCAACCCCGACATCGGGTGCTCCGGGGGGTGCCAGCAAGGTGAAGGTGCGCTCAACAGCCACACTCAAAGGCAACACCGATCCATTGTGGGTGCTCGATGGTATGCCGCTCGAAGGAAACGACATTCCTGCGGATTGGAGTTCGAAAGACAACATCGACAACCTCTACAACATGTCGATCGCAGGGTTAAACCCATCAGATATTGAGGATATTACCGTATTGAAGGATGCCGCAGCTACGGCTATCTACGGAGCCCGCGCAGCCAACGGCGTAATTATCATCACTACCAAAAAAGGGTCGCGCAATCAGCCTACACGGGTCAATGTTTCAGCCTCACTCTTCGTCACCGATCGCCCGAATCTCGAAAAGCTCAACCTGATGAACGCTTCGCAGAAGGTCGATCTGGAATTGGGGTTGGCTGCCAACGGCACTCTCGATTTTCGAAAAAACATGGGTGGCGTTGCGCGCATTCTTGATCAGTCGGGTGAACGCAACAAACTTTACGGCACGGGAACCCTTGCCGAGAAATTCGCTCACCTCTCACCCGAAACTCAGCAGCAGATCAATGCACTTCGCCGCAACGGAACCGATTGGGGGAAGGAGATCTATCGCGTGTCGCTCAACCAGCAATACAGCATCAGCCTCTCCGGCGGTGGCGAGAAGGCCACCTACTACTTTTCGGGTGGTTACTACAACGAGCAGGGTACGACCATCGGCACGGGGTTCGAACGTCTGAACCTCACGCTGAAAACCGATTACGATCTGTTGAAGAATTTGCGATTCGGCGCATCGGTATTCGTGGGGCAGAATAAAAACAGCTCCTACCTCTCCGACACCAACGTATTCACCAATCCATCGCGCTATACACGCACGGTGAACCCCTACCTTGCAGCACGCGATGCCCAAGGGAACTACATCTACGACCCCGACATGACCGCCTACCAAGGCAATACCGACAACATTCTCGACTTCAACTACCTCGAAGAGCGAGCCAGAACCGACTATTCGCTCCAAACCCGCTCGATCAAAACGCTCTTCGATCTGGACTACAAGCCCGTAAAGGGTTTGCGGCTCTACACGCAGTTTGGCTTGCAGATCGACAACTCGGCCACCGAGAAGATGGCACAAGAACAGAGCTATTTTACGCGCAAATATGCACTTGATTCGCGGGTGGGCAGTGTGGTCTACCTACCCAAAGGGGGCATCATCCAGAACTGGAACAGCGATCTGTCGCAATACAACTGGAAAGCACAAGCGGAGTATTCGGGAACCTTTGCCGAGCGTCACGAATTGGATCTGATGGCCGGTATCGAGTTGCGCGGCGTAACCAATACGACGATCCACACCAAAGGATTCGGATACGACCACAAAACAATGACCACCAAACCGATGGATTTTCCGGACGGAAACAATCAACTCATCAACAATAAGAATTTCAAACAGTACCAGAAATCGTTCTACGAGAATCGTTATCTATCCTACTTTATGACGGCCTCTTACACCTTCGACAACCGTTACACATTCTTCGGGTCGATGCGTTACGATGGAACGAATCTCTTCGGTGTGGATCCGAAGTATAAATTCAACCCCATGTGGTCGATATCGGGAGCGTGGAATCTGAACCGCGAAGCTTTCCTGCGCGATGTCAAATGGCTCGACAATCTGCGTCTGCGTGCCTCATACGGCGTGCAGGGCAACATCGACCGTACCACCTCACCCTATATTTTGGGAACTTGGGCCAACGTGTCGATCGGCGGCGTAAGCGAAGATCGGATTGATGTCACCTCACCTCCTAACCAAAATCTGCGTTGGGAGACCACCTATACGTGGAATACGGCTTTGGATTTTGCGGCACTTGACAACCGCATCGGCTTCACATTCGAACTCTACGGTCGTCGCAGCAAGGATCTGATCACCACACGCACGATCCCTACCGAAACCGGTTTTACCACGACATCAAGCAACTACGGTGAAATTTCGAGTCGCGGTATTGAGCTTACACTCAACACCGTGAACATCCGCACCGAAAAGTTCCGTTGGGAGACACAGATCAACTTGGCTCACAACACAGATCGGGTTGAGAAGATCCGCATTGACGACAATAGTTGGCTACCCTCGCAACAAGGGTATTCGTCATCGGCACTCTTCACCATCAAAACGGCCGGATTGGACGAATACGGCATCCCGATGTTCTGGAAAGAGGGTAAAAAAGTATCGTTGCAGGAGTTTGTCGGCTTTCGCATGGAGAAAAGCTACCCGATTCCCGGATTAGAAGAATACTACGAATTGTCGCCGAAGATGAACCAATCGCACAGCGACATCCGCAACCAATTCAGCTACTCCGGCTCAACCAATCCGACTATGACAGGCGGATTCAACAACCGATTCTATTACAACAACTTCGAGTTGGCCATCTCGTGCAACTTCGTTATCGGCCAGCACGTCATGCGCTCTCCATTCTACAACCCGACGCAAACCTCTCCGGGACAGAACTATTCAACCGAGATGAGCAAGGTGTGGTCACCCGAAAACAGATCGGGAATCTACCCCGCCATTGTCGGCAACCTGAAAGACGATGGTTCGAGTTGGCAGGGCGCATGGAGTGAGAATCCCGATCCGTACCGCGTCATGTATTGGATTATGGAGAATTATCCAGCCAGCACGGGGTTCTTCAACAACCTCGACATCTGGCAGACGAAGATGAGTTATCTGCGCGTAAACAGTATCCGTCTGGGGTATGCCTTTCCCGAAAAAATCACCCGCAAACTCCGCATGGCCGGGCTACGTCTTCATTTCGAGGCTCGCAATCCATTTGTCATCGCCACCAATTACGATGGCTACTTCGACCCCGAAAGTTACGGAAACATCTACGCACAACCGGTGGCTCGCAGCTACTCGGTCGGTCTGAATGTCACCTTCTAAACAGCGTAAACACGATGAAAAAAACAGCATATATCCTCTTCACAGCACTTGCCTTCTCGGCGTGCAACTACCTCGACATCGAACCCGTCGGACAGGTCATTCCGCATAAGACATCGGAATATCGCGCCCTGATGACCGAGGCTTATTTTCGCTTTCCTTACACCAATTCGAAGACATACACGGGAATGCTCTCCGATGAGGTGGGCAAACTCAACAACGACCTGCTATTTACTGATTACGCCACATCACTCCCCTACAACTATCGTTGGGAATATGGTCGCAACCTCTTCGAACTACCCTACCAGATGTACTATCGAGCCATTTTTGTGGCCGATGCCATCATCGCCGATGTCCTATCGGCCGACAGCGACTCCTCGGAGTCAAACGAACAGATTTTAGCCGAAGCTTATGCACTGAGGGCTTATGCCTTCTTCGATCTGGTTAATCTCTACGGCGCACCCTACAATCCGGCCACAGCCGCCACCGATCGCACCGTACCGTTGTCTACGCATATCGACATCGAGCAAAAATATAAGCCTTCGACCGTTGCGGCCGTCTATGCGCAGATCCTCGCCGACATCGAATCGGCCGCCACCAATATGGTAGTCGAAAAGCAGACGGATAATACGCTGAACTACCGTTTCTCGAAAAAAGCCCTCGCGGCCTTCAAAGCCCGCGTAATGCTCTACATGGGCAACTGGCAGGCAGCCTACGATACGGCAGTTTCACTCTTTAACGCCTATCCGCTGGTCGATCTCAACGGATTATCCGACACCAAGAAACTCCCGTGGAAGGCCACTTCCGACGAAACGATCTTCGCGCTGGAACGCCCATTCAGCGGTGGGGGCGGCGATCTGGTTGCAGCCAGTGCTCTTTCGGAGAAGATCCTTGCACTCTTCGGCGAGGGACGTGACAACCGCCGCTCATACATCATCGAGGCGACTAAAACCGATCCGATGACCGGCGAAAAGGCTCCGCTGGGATACTATATCGTCAATCGTAGCATCTCCGACCGGACGTCGATCCGTATTGCCGAGATGTATCTGATCGCCGCCGAAGCCGGAGCCCACCTCGATGGAAAACTATCGGAGGCCAAAAATCACCTGCTAAGCTTACAGGCCAAGCGGTTGAAACCTGCGGCTATGGATGCACAACGCGCCCAAGTATCTGGGATGACTGCCAAAGAGTTCCTGTCGGAGCTCGCCGATGAACGTGCTCGTGAACTGATTCAGGAGGGGCATCGCTGGTTCGATCTGCGCCGCACAACCCGTCCTGCCATCCAACACACATTCAACGGTTCGAATTATACCCTGCCGGCCGGAGATACCCGCTACACACTCCCCTTCCCGCAGTCGGCCATAGATGCCAATCCAGAATTGAACAATTAAACACTCCCAACACATCTGCACGGTGTGTATCACGCGAATAAAGGGAGAATAACGAAAAAACAGTCCGGTTTTTGCACCGGACTGTTTTTTTTGATATTTTTACAGCCATGAAAGCCATAATCATCGAGGACGAACCGCTGTCGGTGGCCGAACTACGTGATGCCCTGCACGAGATAGCCCCCCACATCGAAGTTGTTGCCACGGCCTCATCCATTGCCGAGGCAAAGACAACCATCGCGCGAACACCGCACGATCTGCTCTTTATGGACATCCATCTCGAAGACGGTAACAGCTTCGATCTGTTCAACCGTATCGACATCTCTGTCCCTGTTATTTTTATCACGGCTTACGACAACTACGCCTTGCAAGCATTCGAAAACATGGGAATCGACTACCTGCTCAAACCCTTTGGACGGGACGACCTTCGGCGCGCAATCGACAAATTGGGACTACTCACCGCCGCAGCGATCAATCCGCCCGATCCAACTCCGGCTAACTACCAAGAACGCTTTTTGGTACACATGGGCGCACGCATGCGTTCGGTAACCGCAACCGAAATTGCCTACTTTATGGCCGATGGCAAATATCTCCACCTCATTACCCACGATGCCAAGGACTACATCCTCGACCGTACACTAACCGAGGTGAGCGAAAAGTTGGCTCCCAACCTCTTCTTCCGCATCAACCGACGCTATATCATCTCCTTCGATGCTATTCGGGAGATGATTCGCTACTCAGGCAGCCGCATCAAGATCGTACTCTCGCCGCCACCGCCCGATAACGATGAGGTACTGGTCAGCACAGACCGCGTACAATCCTTCCGCCAATGGCTCAACCGATAATCACCCACAAAAAGCGCAGCAACATTGAGTTGCTGCGCTTTTCGTAAACATCATACCGCTGCTCTAATGGTTTTCCGGCACATGCTTGTAATGAAATACCAAAGCAAAAACCACCGCCACAACCAACGAAAAGCCCGCAAAAAGATACCACGAATGCGGCCATCCGTAGGTCTCGACCACCGCTCCGGCTACATAAGAGCCGATAAACGCACCAAAACCATTGGTCATAATCATAAATACGCCTTGTGCCGAAGAGCGAATATCCGATGTTGTCTCTTTCTCGACAAACAAAGAACCGGAGATATTGAAAAAATCGAAAGCAACACCATACACCAACATGGAGAGGATAAACATCCAGACGCCATCCCCCGGATTTCCCGTCCCCAATAACCCGAATCGCAGTACCCATGCCACCATCGAGATCAACATCACCTTTTTGATGCCGAAACGTTTGAGGAAAAATGGGATCAACAAAATACAAAGCGTTTCGGAGATCTGCGACAACGAGATCAAAATCGTCGAATGCTCTACACCGAAAGTATGAAGATACTGCTCACCATATTTAGTCACATCGCCAAAACCCTTAATGTATCCATCGGCAAAGGCATTCGTGATCTGCAACGACATCCCCAGCAGCATCGAGAAGATGAAGAAAATAGCCATCTTGGCGTGTTTGAAAAGCGCAAAAGCTCGCAACCCAAGTCGATCCACCAACGACCGCTTTTCGGAGATGCCCCCACTAACCGGACATGTAGGCAACGTAAAGGCATAGATCGCTAACACCACGCCCAAGATCGCCGAAAAATAGAGTTGGTTCGCGGTCAACCCCAGTTTCAACAGATCAACCACCCACATCGAGCAGATAAAACCGACCGTTCCCCAGACACGAATCGGCGGAAAATCCTTCACCGTATCCATACCCGCCTTCTCCAATGCATTATAAGCCACAGAATTCGACAATGCGATTGTCGGCATATAAAACATCACGCTCAACAACACCAACGTATATAACGATGAGTAGTCAGTCTGCGTAGCGGCACATGCAATCAACACGGCAGCAATTAAATGGCACAAACCGAGCAGTTTTTGCGCGGGAATCCAACGGTCGGCAATGATACCCATAA
This sequence comes from uncultured Alistipes sp., assembly GCA_964404645.1. GTDB lineage: Bacteria > Bacteroidota > Bacteroidia > Bacteroidales > Rikenellaceae > Alistipes. The sequence goes on along the minus strand of CAYOKU010000094.1, from coordinate 179 downwards.
CGGCCGGCATAAAGAGCGATGCGATACCCATCGTTGCAAAGAAACTTCCGATCTGAAACCCCTCGAAGTGGAGTGTAGCACCCAAATAGGCACCCAGCGAGATCAGCCATGCCCCCCAAATCGCATATTGAAGGAAGTTCATGATAATCAAGCGAAGTTTAATTCCCATAATTTTCTAA
>CAYOKU010000093.1:1638-8581 GCA_964404645.1 uncultured Alistipes sp. | reverse complement strand
TTATCTGTACGATAAGATAACAAACGAATCGGGAGCCAGCTACATACTCCCCTTCCTGCATGCCGATTTAAACCTCGGCACAGACGGCATGAAACCCTTCTTCGAGATTGACGGTCAGGTTAAACCCAACGATTTCAGATCGCTGACACGACAAAATAGCTACACCGCAGCCGGCCTGTGGGGCAACAAGAGTTCGGTGGATTACAACGGCCGATTCGGAATCGGCGGCAGTTTGTGGCAAGCCAAATTCTCCTACCGAGCTTATGCAGCATTCTCCATTCGGGACAACCATCTCTATTGGTATGGCATGGGAAACGAGATTGGATTCTTCGGGTATTTTGGAGCCGAGATCAACCGTCAGACGGTCACTTCGTTTCACGGAGAGATCGACTACCGACCGTTCAGCCCGTTACGCATGACTTTGGGCGCGCACGGCTACCTTTACAACAACGATTCGAAGTTACGCACCGGAGCTCCCGCATTTATGGGGAATGCAGCCCTGCGTTACGAAGGTGGTAAAGTGGCGTTTGGCATCGAAGCGTTATTCGAGAGCCAGCGCAAATGGTCGTTGCTTACGGAAAAAGAGCCGGAAAACCGCTCTCAATCGTTTGTCGCTCCGTTCGGAGTCGATCTGCGCGTTCACTTTGAATGGAAAGTGACAAGTCGCACAGCGATCTTTGCCGAGGGGCGCAATCTGATCAACCGTCGGCTCTATACCTACGGTTGGTATCCCGAATACGGAGCCAATTTTACAGCCGGAGTGAAGCTCAATTTTTAACTTTTCTAAAATAGAATGCAATTTTTTATAATTTAAAGTGAAAAAAGATGCAAATTCACTAAAAAATTGTAGTTTTGCATCCAAATAACAGAAAATCGAAACCTCACCGAATTTTTATGGCTACTCTGAAAAATCTCCCCAAAATATGTCCTTCTTGCGGAAAGCGACTTAGCGTTTGCGCAATGCATTGCACCGAGTGCGACACCCACATCGAAGGCAATTACCGCCTTCCGGTCACCATGCAGCTCTCGGCTGCCGACCAACAGTTCGTTCTCGACTTCGTGAAAAGCAGCGGTTCGCTGAAAGAGATGGCTCAGAAACTCGGATTGAGTTACCCTACGGTGCGGAACCGGCTGGACGATATTATTTCGCAACTCACAAAATTCGAAAACGATGAACAAGGTTCTTAACCCATTTGAATACCTATCCAATGCCAAGGCATTTGGTTGGGGATTCTTAGGCCTCTTTTTATCGGCCGGTTTAATTGTTCTATGCGGCGGCTCCCATGTGCTCAATGCTGATTCAGCTGTTTTGAAACTTTTGTCCGGAAACCTGTTACTCTGGTTTCCACTCTCAACGCTGCTCTATGTCGCAGCACTGGCCCTATCGCCCTCCCGCATTCGAGCGATCGACATCTACGCCATGACACTCTTTGCGTTGCTGCCGTCGATGTTGATGTTCGGGTTTTCGAACGCCATTTCGCAATTGCTGCAACTCCTTGTTTTCGAACCGCGAAGTCTGGGTGATGTGCTTTCGAGCGCACTCTATAATCTGGTGGTCATCATGCTCTCGGTGTCGATGGTTTGGTCGATGGTTTGGGGCTGTTTTGCCTACTCGGTTGCCGCCAATATGAAAGGTTGGCGGAGCGTAGGGATCTTTATTACCTGTTTTGTGATGGTCAGCGTTGCTATTCAATTGCTCGTTATCTATTTTTAAGGGCTAAATAAGTGTTACCAAGAGGGGTAGAATCTCGCATATTTTTATTATATTTGCGAAAATAAAGTTTTTATGTCTGAAATATCCGCTCTACAACCACGCCTCGTCTGGGAACAGTTCGATGCTATTACACGTGTACCGCGCCCTTCGAAAAAAGAGGGTCGCATTATTGATTTTCTGGTAGCCTTTGCCAAGGAGCACCACCTCGAATACAAAAAAGATGCGATCGGCAATGTCGTTATCCTCAAACCCGCAACAGCTGGTTATGAGTCACACCCTACGGTCGTTCTGCAATCACACATGGATATGGTGTGTGAGAAAAATTCGGATGTGGAGTTCGACTTCGAACACGATGCAATCCGCACACGCATTGACGGCGGATGGGTACGAGCCGAAGGGACGACATTAGGAGCCGATTGCGGCATTGGAATGGCCGCTGCGCTGGCCGTACTGATTGATCCGGCGGCAGAACACGGCCCAATTGAGGCTCTTTTTACGGTGGATGAGGAGACGGGGTTGACCGGAGCTTTCGAGTTGGGCGACACAATGCTCACGGGCAAATATCTCATCAACCTCGACTCGGAGGACGAAGGCGAACTCTTTATCGGGTGCGCCGGAGGCATCGACACAATTGCCACATTCCACTATACAACTGAAGCCGCACCGAAGAACTACGTCTATTTTCGGGTGGATGTATCCGACCTTTTGGGAGGACACTCCGGCGATGACATCGACAAAGGCCGCGTAAACTCGAATAAAACCGTAGCACGCCTTTTGTGGGACGGCATGCAGAGTTGCGAATTGCGGCTCTCCTACTTTTCGGGTGGGAATCTGCGCAATGCCATTCCGCGCGAGGCCTATGCCATATTTGGTGTTCCGGCACGTTACAAAGAGGAGTTCGAGAAAAGATACCGACTTTTTGCGGCAGATCTCGAAGCCGAATTCCGGCTGCGTGAGCCCAATTTCAAGATTACACTCAACGAGATGCCTCAGGTGGATGAGGTACTCGATATGCAAACTCAAACCGGACTGATCTACTCACTTGTGGGCGTACCCAACGGAGTGATCGCCATGTCATTCGCCGTCTCCGGACTGGTTGAAACCTCGACAAACCTCGCCTCGGTGAAATTCGAAGAGGGTCATCGGATTGTGGTGACTTCGTCCCAGCGGTCATCGGTCGAGAGTGCTAAAACCTACGTCATGCAGATGGTCGAATCGGTCTTTGTACTGGCAGGAGCAGATGTCGCTCATTCGGATGGATACCCAGGTTGGGCTCCTAATCCGCAATCGAAACTGCTCGAAGTGACGGCTGATGCCTATCGCCGTCTTTTTGCCACTGAACCAAAAATCAGAGCCATTCATGCCGGCTTGGAGTGCGGTCTCTTCCTCGAAAAATATCCCGATTTGGAGATGGTGTCGTTCGGCCCGACTCTGCGCGGTGTTCATTCGCCCGATGAGCGTCTTGAAATTGCCACCGTTCCCAAATTTTGGGAGTTGTTGCTCGAAGTGTTGAAAAAGATCTGATCCGATGTATCGGGCCATAGGGGCACTCTGTGCGTTGCTGGCTGCAACCACATTGGCGGCACAAACGCCCGATGACGAATACTATCCCTATGCGGAGCCGGAGGGGCACTCAGAAGTGTTGCTCACCGACTCCGCTCTTTTTTATCGCGCCGTGCAGCACCCCGTCGATCGCTACGGCGAACTTACCCTCTTCAATCTGCCGCAGGTGGCGCGGCATCGCCGAGGAAACCAGATTACGACACGATACGACAATCTGCCGATCAACAATCGTTATCTCACAGCACTCCGCCGATTGGGTGCAATCGAAGAGTTGCGTCCCGACATCCGAAATATCGAATTTGCAGAGGGGCTACCGCTGCAACCGCGACAGGTCGCCGTCTGGCTCACCGATCGCCGCTATCGGGTGGGGGCACGCATCGCAACACAAGAGACTCTCGGTCGCAGTTGGCAGGGAACGGCAACGGTCGAGATGCGCACGGGGCGCGATCTATATGTAGATGGGCTTTTTACCCATGAGGCAACGCTGGGCATGCGGCTATGCAAAACAGGAAGCAACGGTGCGGAATTTTCACTCCTTCTAATAGCAACACCCACCATGCGCGGCACGCAACTCTCTTCGACAGAAGAGGCCTTTACAATAACCGGTAATCGACACTACAATCCGGCTTGGGGCTTTCAGGCGGGTCGCGCTCGCAACTCACGGGTGCGGCGCGAATGCGTACCGTTGGTCCTTGTCGGCTACTCAGTACCGCTAACTGTCGCGACTTCGTTTCGGACAAAGTTTGGCCTCGAAGCGGGCATTCGCAAATACAGCATGCTCAACTGGTATGATGCACGTACCCCGATGCCCGACAACTACCGGTATCTGCCCAGCTACACCCAAGACCGCGAAACGGCTGATGCTTGGCGATCGTCCGATAGCCACATCACGCAAATTGATTGGGACGAGTTGATTCGCCAAAACCGGATGGCCAAAGGGACGGTGCTCTATGCGTTGGAAGATCGGGTCGAACGACTTGGAAATTTCAATTTTGATCTGCGCTTTACCACCCGCCACAGCGGGTCGTTCTGCCTTGACTACGGGCTCTATATACACCGCCAAAGGTCGCGAAACTATAAACAGATGCGCGATCTATTGGATGCCGATCAACTCATCGACATCGACCAATATCTGATTGATGATGCAACCTATCGCAATATGCGTCAGAACGATCTGCGACACCCCGATCGAATGATCGGCGAAGGCGATCGCTTCGGATATGATTATGCACTCACCTCGCTCGAAGCGGGCTTTCGCGGTCATGTAGAGTACCGAGTGGATCGACTACGGCTCGATCTGGATGTTGAATTCGGCCGAGCTCGCCTCTTCCGACGCGGATATTACGAAAAGGAGCTATTTGCCGGAGCGCAATCCTACGGACGTTCCCAACAGACGCGATTGAGCCCCTATCGACTGCGAGTCGAAGGTTGCTGGGCTCTCTCGGCACGCCAATCGCTCGAAATGACCCTGCTCACCAGCGCGATACTCCCCGATGCAGCCGATCTCTTCTATCAACCGCTCTACAACAACCGCACAGTAGACAACCCGACCGTTGAACGCCATTACGCCTTTTCGCTGGCGTATCGCCATACGGGCAGATGGGCAGATCTCTATCTGACAGCCTTTGCCGAAGGCTCTTTCGATGCCCTGAAAAGCCTTCGATATTACGATGATATGGCTGCACTCTACTGCGACATGTCTATCAGCAAGGTAGCACAAGGGGGATATGGGATCGAATTGGCAGCAGACATTCGCCCCTCCTACCGATGGCAACTGACCGCAGCGGGTTCAGTAGGTCAATTCCGCTATATCCGAGATCCGCAGATCACGGTGCTCTCCGATGTAGACAATACGGTTGTTGACAGCCGAGCTACGGCACGCATGGGCGGCTGTCAAAGAGGGGCCACACCGCAATACACGGCCTGCCTCGAAGCCGCTTATTTCGGAGCCAAGGGCTGGGGTATTCGTATCTCAACCGGTTATGCCGGCGGACGTTATGTCGAGCCCGCTCCGATCCGCCGAACCGACCGAATTGCCGGACAAGCCGGATTGACACCAGAGAGTTTTGCCGAATTTACCCGTCAAGAGCGATTGGAAGATGCTTTCACACTCGATGCATCACTCTTCAAATCGTTTTCATTCGCCCACTCTCGCCTCACCATATCGCTGATGCTTCGCAACCTGACCGGCGAGAACAACCATTATGACGGCTACGAATCGCTACGTGTACGACAACTCTATGCCGGCGATACGCGCTACTATGCGCCACAGGCAAGCCGATATACGTACGGTTATTCAAGCTCTTTTTATGCCACAATCGGATATAAATTTTAAAAACACCCAAAAATATTTTTAAAATTTATTGATTTTTGGCGTAAATTTCGTAAATTGTTGGTCGAATAAACCGTTAAACTTCCAACCACTATGATTGTTGGTATTCCAAAAGAGATCAAGAACAACGAAAATCGCGTTGCTCTAACCCCCGCAGGTGCTCATGAGTTGACCCGCCGAGGACACAAAGTCTATGTGCAGGCTTCGGCCGGTGTAAATAGCGGCTTTGCCGATGAGAGGTATATAGCCGCCGGAGCCGAGATTCTCCCCTCAATCGAGGCGGTCTACGCAGCGGCCGAGATGATTATCAAGGTCAAAGAACCGATCGCGCCCGAATACAAACTCATCCGCCGCGGTCAACTCGTCTTCACCTTTTTCCATTTTGCCAGCAGCGAACCCCTCACCCACGCCATGATCGAAAGCGGCGCAATCTGTTGTGCCTACGAAACAGTCGAACGCACCGACCACTCGCTTCCGTTGCTGATTCCCATGTCGGAGGTCGCAGGACGTATGGCAGCGCAAGAGGGGCGTTATTTTCTCGAAAAACCACGCGGCGGTAAAGGCGTATTGCTGGGCGGAGTACCGGGTGTAAAGCCAGCCAAAGTCTTCGTAATCGGAGCTGGCGTTGTCGGCACCGCCGCTGCACGCACCGCCGCCGGAACGGGAGCCGATGTCACGATCTGCGACATTTCGCTACGACGTCTGACCTATTTGGCCGATGTGATGCCGCGCAATGTCAAGACACTGATGTCGTCCGAATACAACATCCGCGAAGAGCTGAAACAGGCCGACCTGGTGATCGGATCGGTCTTGATTCCGGGGGCAAAAGCTCCGAAGATCGTCACACGCGACATGCTCAAAGAGATGGAGCCGGGGACTGTAATGGTCGATGTAGCAATCGACCAAGGTGGCTGTTTCGAGACATCGCACCCCACCACCCACGAAGATCCGGTCTACTACGTTGATGGCATCCTCCACTACGCCGTGGCCAATATTCCGGGGGCCGTGCCGCGCACCTCCACACTGGCTTTGACAAACGCGACACTCCCCTATGCCATTCAATTGGCCGACAAAGGATGGCAGCGTGCAGCCAAGGAGAATCCGGAATTAGCGTGGGGACTCAATATCGTCGAAGGACGCATTGTCTACAAACCCGTTGCCGATGCATGGAATCTGAAATATGAGCCGCTAACGCTGTAAAAAGGCATAACGAAAAGGATGTTAATGATCCCCCAAAAAGGGGCTTTATTAGATTTAGAAACGAGGAGAAAATATTTAAATTTTCTCCTCGTTTTTGGAGAAATATCATGTTAATACCATAGAATAAAGCCTTT
>CAYOKU010000093.1:0-1628 GCA_964404645.1 uncultured Alistipes sp. | reverse complement strand
CTTCTAAATGTCCGAAAAATACCTCAATAGAATGGGATGATCGGGGAATATTGGGGTATCTGGTGTAGCTGAACATATATGCAAAGCTCGTTTAATATGCGTAGCAACATTTTGTGTTTGTGGCCACCAACGCCCTATTATCTCATCCTCACTTTTTTCGGTAATAAACTCTTCGTATTTGTCAATACACTTTTTTCATAGCTTTACCTATTAATCATTCGTTATACCATTAGATTTATTACGCAGATATAGGAAATATTGCAGTGCTAACGCAGAGTAGTTGTAACACACTGTGTTTCTTGTACGAAACAGATCGGTGTGATACTCCGATAGCTTTTGGCGTGCAATTATCTGCTGCTTACAAACTCGACACGACGATTTAGAGCTTTGTTGGATGGGGTGTCATTCGGAGCCAAAGGCTTTGTCTCTCCTGCGCCATCCGTTGTCAACATATCTGCCAACACTCCCATTTTCTCCAATTCTACTTTGACCGATGCCGCACGACGCTTCGATAAGTCCAGATTTAATGCATCATCACCACTATTGTCTGTATGTCCAATAATCTGTACCTTGACGTTGGCCTCCTTGACAACTTTGGCTATGTCGTTCAGCGCACCACACGATTCGGGCTTTACCTTGTCTGAATTAACATCGAAGTAGATGCCATAGGAGATCAATTTACCCTCCGCCAAGAGTTTGTTACGGGTGTCGGGAGAGGCTGTGGTAATGCGAATGTTGCTTATGTAAGGATTTGAATCGTTACAGTCTGAAATGTCGAAGGTCAATCTGTTCGGTTTTAAGTCGGCAGGGATCAGCGTTGGCATATCCATCACCTTCTGTCCGGCGTGATAAACTCTTAATCGACGTTTCTGGATCCATACTATAACATGCTCTACTTGATTGTTTTTTGTTGGAGAGAGTGTAGAATTACCATCAACCCAATTGTTGTTAACAAAAGCCTTCCCTATCCAAGGATTATATTCACCAGTCTCTATACGCACTCCGAAGCCTAACGGTTGTGGATTATCCTCCACATATCCCAGATCGCCATTTTCAGCTTTAAAAAGAATCATCCATAATGCAGGAGGATTCAGATCAGTGGGTGGAAGTATCACATCAAATTCTATAATGTAATTATCCGGCAGTACGAGGTTTTTCATCAGTTGATACTGATTATCCGTGGTGGTCATATGCAACCAATTACCCGCTGCAATATTAAGCGTTTTAACCTCTCCACTACCTTTGGTTGTCCATAGTGCCGGGAAATCACCGATAGCATCTTGCGAAAAATCTTCAAACAAAAGCACCTTGTCGCCCGGCACAAAGTCATATTGCGAATACGATTCTAATGACATCTGTTTTTGCTCCGGCTTAGCTTCGGGCTGTTTTTCCTTAGTAGTTTTTACTGATTCTTCTTTATTCTCGCCTCCATTGCGTGCCGCTTCTTCGGCCTTATCCATCGCCTTTTCAACGCCCTCCTCTGCTTTACGTTCGACACGTTGCTCTACCTGTTCACCGGCACGTTTTACAACTCGCTTACCCAATCGCTCCAGTGCACTTTGGGCATAAAGATTCCCCATTCCGATAGAGAATATCAAAATCAAAATAGATGTTTTTTTCATACCAAA
>CAYOKU010000092.1:0-8583 GCA_964404645.1 uncultured Alistipes sp. | reverse complement strand
TAAGTCTGATTTATACGATGGTTATGGATTATTTCACTATGAAGATGTAATTACTAATCAGCTTGATATTATGATGAAATTTTTGGGTGTTTTATCTGCGGTGATGCTGCTCTGCGTGCAACTCTTTGCGCAAGGGAAGAGCACGGTTGTGGAGCATGATGGCCGTTATACGTTGTCGAACGGAGTTGTCGAGGCGGTTTTTTGTGGGGTTGAGAAATTTGATCTCGAAAAATTGCTGTTGAATGGTAGGTCGATGGTAAAAAAAGGGTTAAACGAGGAGCCGTGGATTCTGGTGTATCGTGGAGTGCAAGGCGAAAATCCGGAGTTGAAACCCGAACATGCTCTCTATGAGGGGGTGCAGGTTGTTGATGAGGAAGCTGCTAAAACACTGCTTTTTACGTGGAATCTAACGTTAGACTACTCGGCAAAGAGTTATCCTGTGCGGATGCGTGTAACACTTGCCGATGGGAGCGAATTGCTGCGATGGAATTTGGAAGCAGAGTTGCCGGAAGGGTGGCTTGTGACGGATCTGAAATTCCCGCGCATTACGATCGATCGTTCCGATAACGGGCGCATCATCACTACCGAAGGTTGGGGGGTGGAGAAACCTCTCGATCGAACCACTTTCGAAGCGCGTTATCCATCGCACGCTTCAGCTATGCAGTTTCTGATTGTTCATCATTCGGCGGGAGCCTTTTACTACGGAACGGAGGATCGTCGCGGCTGCGGAAAGACCTATTCGGCACAGTGTGGGCAAGAGACGGTGCTTTTCAGCAACGCGATTCCGGCATCGGCGGGTTGGATTGAGCAGGGGAAGTTTCATCTGCCGTGGGATTCGATTATCGGATTTACGCCCAAGGGGTGGGAAGATGCTGTTGTGCGGTGGTATCGACCCTTCACCTTCTCGACCGAATGGGGTGCAACGACTCTTGCGTCACGCAATATTCCGCAATGGTGTTATGATGCAGACGGCTGGATTCGAGCTAAATATGTGACGGATGCGACCTTTGATGCGACGTTGCGTGCCGCCGAATTCTTTGGAAAAGGGTTGGGCGTGCATTGGTATTTTTGGCACAATCATCCCTATGATACCCATTATCCCGATTATCTGCCGGCGAAGAGCCGTTTTTCGGAGATGGTGCATGCTGTCCAACGCCAAGGGGCTTTTATTACCCCTTACATCAACGGTCGGTTGTGGGACCCCGCGGCGGATAGCTATCGGCGCGACCGAGGCTATGATGCCTCGTGCCGCAAGCCCGATGGCTCGCTCTATACCGAGATCTATCCCACCTCACGTGTGCTCAATACCGTGACATGCCCCTCGACCGAGATCTGGCACCAAAAGATCATTGGGTTGATCGACAGTCTGCAAGGGCCGATTGGTGTGGATGGAGTCTATATTGATCAAATTGCGGCGGCGGCTCCCGAACCGTGTTGGAACAGACAACACAACCATCCGGTTGGTGGCGGTGATTTCTGGTATGCCGGTTATCGTCGATTGATCGGGGAGATTCGGGCGAATCATTTGCAAAAAAATAAAATTCTGACCAGCGAGGAGAATGCGGAGTGTTATCTCGATCTGTTTGATATGTTGCTGGTTGTCAATACTCCTCATGCTAAGGATCGTTGCGTAATTAAACCCGTTTTCCCGATGGTCTATTCCGATCGTGCCGTTGTTAGTGCCTTTACCTATACGCCGAATACGGTGGAGGGGTTGTTGCGGGGCGATTTTCGCTATGAGTTGACGAAAGCGTTGTTGTGGGGTTCACAGGTTGGATGGGTTGATCCGGTTCCGTTGATGGATAAGGCGGCTCGTAAAGAGGCGGAATTCATGAAACGACTTATGACGTTCCGGCGAGGGGTGCATGATGTCGTCTATGGAGGGCTGTTTTTGCGTGAGATTACGCCATTGGGAGATAATCCCGAGGTCGAAATTCCGGAATTCGGCCGCGATCATGTCGTGTTGGCTGCGGAGTGGCAAAAATCGGATGGTAAGCATGTCTATCTGCTTGTCAACATGGATGATCAATCACACAAAGTCACAATGCCTCATGTGGAAAAGCCCGTTGAGATTGCGGGCGGATCGTGTCGGCGAATTGATTGGTAATGGTTGGACTGGCGAGAGGGGCTATCTCGGCAAACGATCCGGTGTGAAAGCATCGGATCGTTTGCTGTGACGAGGATATTATTGATTGAGTGTTGCTATTTGTTGGGCGACTTGATCAATGAGCCGGCGAGCCTCGTCGCAGGTGGTTTTGTCGAAGAGCCTCGATGTCTCGATCTGTTCGAGATGGACGCGTAGTCCGGAGATGTTTGTGAGTAGTTTTTTACGGTATTGTGCTATCTTCGAAGGGGCATCGGGAGTGTTGATTAATTGGGCAGTGCGGTTAGCTGTGCTCATAAAACTGCGGAGCGCATCATCTTTGTGCCGCCAATCCATCGGTGACACCCAGAAGAGTTCGAACATCAGTCGAAATAAAAGATCGGTCGTTTGCGTTTGATCCATTATACCTCGTTGTTTCTTGTCGTTTTTATCCCCAAAAAAAGCGTGAGCTGGTCACTGTTCCACCGTCGAGGTATTGGACGAACCATAACGTAGAATGCAGTAAATGCTCACGCTGAAAACAACGAGAGCATCAACTCTTATTCCTTACGTTAGTTCGAAAGCGTCCAATTTCCGACGGTAAGAAAAAAGCCGATGCGCTTTTATTCGTATATTCGCGACCCCTGTTTAAAAGCCGCCTTCTGGCCTCAAAGATAGAAAAAAAAGCAATTGCATTTATACTGTGATAAAAAAATAGCCGAAATGGCCTTGGAAAAGATTGTGTTTTCTGAATATTTTATAACTTTGTAGGTTGAAACTTAATATATATGGCAGAACAGTTGCTCAAAATAGGCATCACACAGGGTGATCCGAACGGTATTGGCTGGGAGATCATCCTCAAAGCACTCTCCGATCCGCGTATGACCGAACTTTGCACTCCGGTTGTGTATGGATCGTCGAAGGCGGCCGCCTACTATCGAAATACCCTCTCCGAGGTGGAGCCGGTCACATTCAATACGGTGGCTTCGGCAGCCGAGGCGCGTCGGGGAAAGGTCAATCTGATCGAGTGTGGTTCGGTGGGCGAGGTGACAGCCGGAAAGCCGACTCCGGAGGCAGGCCGCGCGGCCGTTGATGCGTTGCGTGCGGCTACGGCTGATCTGAAAGTCGGGGCTATTGATGCTCTGGTGACTGCCCCGTTCGATAAAGAGACGGTTCAGAGTGACGAGTTTCATTTTACGGGTCACACGGAGTATATGGCTGCGGAGTTGGGTGGCGATGCCATGATGATTCTTTGCAGCGAAGTCCTGCGAGTGGGGCTGGTCACCAAACATATTCCGGTGTCGCAGATTGCAACGAGTATCACCAAGGATAAGATTGTCAATGATTTGCATACGTTGCGCCGGTCGCTGAAAGCGGATTTCGGGATTGTTGAACCGCGTATTGCCGTGATGGCACTCAACCCGCACGCTGGCGATGGCGGCTTGTTGGGCAATGAGGAGCAGCAGATTATTCGTCCGGCAATTGTCGAGGCTTTTTCGGCAGGGGTGCTGGCTTTTGGCCCTTTTGCGGCCGATGGACTCTTTGCGGGTGGCGGCTATGCCAAGTATGACGGAATTCTGGCGATGTATCACGATCAGGGGTTGGCTCCGTTTAAGAGCTTATCGCCAGATGGTGTGAACTTTACGGCTGGGTTGTCGGCCGTGCGCACCTCGCCCGACCACGGTACGGCGTTCGATATTGCTGGTCGCGATAAAGCCGATGCGCAGTCGATGCGTAACGCAATCTATGCCGCGTGTGACATTGTGCGCAATCGCCGTGCGTGGAGCGAGTGGACGGCCAATCCGTTGCAACGAGCCGAACGCGAGCGGGGTGGCCGCGATGTGTCGGTGAAAGATCTGCCGCAAACCGAATAGTAAGGAAAAAACGGTGATCCGGCGATGTATTCCGTCTCGTAATTGTGGAAGCATCTATGGAACCGATAAATTTAATAAAAAATTTTTATGATTAAAATCACTTTCCCCGACGGCTCTGTCAAGGAGTTCGAAAAAGGGACGACTGCCTACCAGATTGCCGAGAGCATCAGCCCTCGTTTAGCTGCGGACTCTCTGGCTGCATCGGTAAATGGCGCAACGCAGGATATGATGCGCCCGATCGAGGCGGATGCTTCGATTAAATTTTTTAAATGGGACGAAGACGAAGGCAAGCACGCCTTCTGGCACACCTCGTCGCACCTGCTGGCCGAAGCTCTCGAAAATCTCTATCCGGGGATTAAATTCGGTATTGGCCCTGCGATCGAAAGCGGGTTCTACTACGATGTGGATACGCCGACTCCGATTACCGAAGCCGACCTGCCGAAGATTGAGCAGAAGATGATGGAACTTGCCCGCAACAAAGAGCCGATGACTCGCCGAGAGGTGGCTAAGGCCGAAGCGTTGAAGACCTTTACGGAGAAGGGCGATCAATATAAGGTGGAGCTGATCACCGACCTGCAAGACGGTACGATTTCGTTCTATACCAACGGGGCATTTACCGATTTGTGTCGTGGTCCGCATATCCCCAACACGGGTTATATCAAGGCGATTAAGTTGACCTCGGTGGCCGGAGCTTATTGGCGAGGCAACGAGAAAAATAAGATGCTGACACGTATTTACGGCATCACCTTCCCCAAAAAGTCGATGCTCGATGAGTATCTGGTGATGATGGAGGAGGCCAAGAAACGCGACCACCGAAAATTAGGCAAGGATCTCGAACTCTTCACCTTCTCGCAGCGTGTAGGGCAAGGTCTGCCGTTGTGGCTGCCCAAAGGTGCTGCGTTGCGTGACCGGCTGGAACAATTCCTGCGCGCCGTGCAGAAACAGTATGGCTATCAGCAGGTGATTACACCGCCGATCGGTAACAAAGAGCTTTACGTGACTTCGGGTCACTACGCCAAATACGGCAAGGATTCGTTCCAGCCGATTCACACCCCGATCGAGGGCGAGGAGTACTTCCTCAAACCGATGAACTGCCCGCACCACTGCGAGATCTACCGCTCGAAACCGCGTTCGTACAAGGATCTGCCAGTGCGTCTGGCCGAGTTTGGTACGGTGTGCCGCTACGAGCAGTCGGGAGAGTTGCATGGCTTGACCCGTGTGCGCGCCTTTACGCAGGACGATGCCCACCTCTTTGTGCGTCCCGATCAACTGCTCGAAGAGTTTGAGCGCGTGATCGACATCGTGCTTTACATCTTTAAAACGTTGAAATTCGACAATTATACGGCACAGATTTCGCTGCGTGACAAGGTGAATCGCGAGAAGTATATCGGCTCGGACGAGAATTGGGAAAAGGCCGAAAGTGCCATTATGAAGGCGGCTAACGACAAAGGTCTGAATACAATTGTTGAGTATGGCGAGGCCGCTTTCTATGGCCCGAAACTTGACTTTATGGTCAAAGATGCCATCGGTCGCAAGTGGCAGTTAGGTACGATTCAGGTCGACTACAACCTGCCGGAACGTTTCGATTTGACCTATAAGGGGGCCGATGATAAACTTCATCGCCCGATCATGATTCACCGCGCACCGTTCGGTTCGATGGAGCGTTTCGTGGCGGTGTTGTTGGAGCATACGGGCGGTAAATTCCCGCTGTGGCTCTCGCCCGATCAGGTGGTGATTTTGCCGATCTCGGAGAAGTTCAACGACTATGCCCAACAGGTTTCGGAGTTTCTCAATGAGTCGGATGTCCGCGCACAGGTCGATGATCGCAACGAGAAGATCGGCCGCAAAATTCGCGACAATGAGCTTAAACGCACCCCTTATCTGCTGATTGTCGGCGAGAAAGAGGCTGCCGAGGGACTTGTTTCTGTTCGCGAACAGGGCGAAGGCGACAAGGGCCAGATGACCAAAGAGGCTTTCCGCGACTTTATCCTCACGGAGGTGAAGCGCGAGATGGAGGCCAATAAATTGAAAAAATAAAAAGTGGAGTTTTATTCCGTTTGAATGAATTCCAAGTAGTAACTAAAAATTTTAACCACTATCGCAGCACCAAAACCATTTTTCCCGAGGCCGTTTACCCCGGGAAATAACCGGCCGAAACCCGCAATGAACGGACGCCGTCCGGTTGAAAAAGAGAATCCGCACCGCATCAACGGGCAGATTACGGCTCCCGAAGTGCGTCTTGTAGGCGACAACATCGAACAACCGCAGGTTCTTTCGATCCGCGATGCCTTGCGCATGGCCGAAGAGATGGAACTCGATCTGATCGAGATCTCACCCAAGGCCGAACCTCCCGTATGCCGTATTGCCGATTACCAGAAGTTCCTCTATCAGCAGAAGAAAAAGGCAAAAGAGTTGAAAGCTAATCAGTTGAAGGTTACTGTTAAGGAGATCCGTTTCGGGCCTCAGACCGATGACCACGACTATAACTTCAAACTCAAACATGCGCAGAACTTCTTGAAAGAGGGTTCGAAGGTGAAGGCATATGTCTTCTTCCGCGGCCGTTCGATTGTCTTCAAAGAGCAGGGAGAGATCTTGCTGTTGCGTTTTGCAACCGATCTCGAAGAGTTTGCCAAGGTGGAGATGATGCCCAAGCTCGATGGCAAGAAGATGAACATGATGCTCGCTCCGAAGAGCAAGAAATAGCACGCATTTGTTTCTGTTAAAATTCATAATCGAGGGTCTGGAAGACGCTCGATTGTGGATTTTTTGTATCTTTGCGAAGGGATGTCAGCATATAGCGAAATATTCCGCATAACAAGCGGAGCCGAGTTCGATCAGGTGGCGTTGAACGTGTTTCGGCGTCAAGCGGTGGCTTGTACGCCCTACCGCGACTACTTGGCACTTATTGGTGTGCAAGCGGAGCAGATCACCACAGCACACGAAATCCCGTATCTGCCCATATCGCTCTTCAAAACACACGAGGTCTACTGCGGAGAGTCGACACCCGAAGTGGTGTTCACCTCATCGGCCACTACCGGTATGGTCGCTTCGCGCCATCTGATGCAATCACTGGCTCTTTACGAGGAGGCGTTCGGTCGCGCTTTTCAGCTGTTCTACGGCGATCCGTCGCAGTTGAGTCTTTATGCGCTGTTGCCCAATTATTTAAGTCGTAAAGGCTCTTCGCTGGTATATATGGCTGATCGGCTTATCGCCGAGTGCGGGTCGGGCGGTTTTTATCTTGACGAATACGAAAATTTGATCGAAACCATGCGGCGTGACCCGAAACCGAAGATTCTTTTGGGGGTGAGTTATGCTTTGTGGGATCTTGCGGAGCGGTTTTCTCCCAAATTAGATCGGACGATCGTGATGGAGACCGGTGGTATGAAGGGCTATCGCGAAGAGATTCCTAAGGCGGAGTTTCACCGCATTCTTTGCGATGCGTTCGGTGTTGAGCAGATCCATTCGGAGTACGGCATGGCCGAATTAACCTCGCAGGCCTATTCATCGGGCAACAATCTGTTCCGTTGTCCTCCGTGGATGCAGGTAGTGGCACGCGATGTGAACGATCCCTTTTGTCGGCTTGCGGCCGGACAACGTGGTGGTTTGAATATCTGCGATCTGGCTAATTGGTGGTCGTGCGCCTTTATTCAGACACAAGATGTCGGGCGGGTTGATGATGCCGGAGCCTTTGTTGTTGAGGGGCGGATTGACCACAGCGACATTCGCGGATGTAATTTGTTAGTGCAATAAATCGGATATGAAAACAGTTGCCTTTGTACCTATTCGGCTCAACAGCCAGCGAGTGAGCGGAAAAAACCTCCGGCTATTGGGGGGCATACCGCTGATGTGTCATATTTTGCAGACGCTTGTTCGTGTGCGCGAGATTGACGAGGTCTACGTGTTTTGCAGCGACGAGAGCATTCGTCCGCTCTTGCCCGAAGGGGTGCGGTTTCTGCAACGCAGCACCGATTTGGATCAAGATACGACACTCGGGCGTGAAATCTACGACAGTTTTGTTGCCGAGGTGCAGGCTGATCTCTATGTTTTGGCGCATGCTACCTCCCCCTTTATTCGTGCCGAAACGGTGGCTGCTGCCGTCGCCAAGGTACAGTCTGAGGAGTACGATTCGGCGTTCAGTGCCGAGAAAATACAGACTTTTACGTGGTATCAGGGGCGGCCGCTCAACTATCAACTCGATAATATTCCTCGCACGCAGACCATCGAACCGGTCTATATCGAAACGAGTGCTTTTTTTATCTTCTCGCGTCGCCTATGGTGTGAACATCATCGCCGGATTGGCGAGCGACCCTATATGGCGGTGGTCGATCGGGTCGAGGGGATGGATATCGACTATCCGGAGGATTTCACGATGGCCGAGATCATCGCGGCCGGACAAAGTTTGAAACGATAGCGAGTTACACGGTTTTGGCTGTGAAAATTAATGGGTAAAGTGTTTGGAATGCCGCAAAAAACAATTACCTTTGCAGTCCGCATGCGCGCGTAGTGTGTGCTGATGCGGAAAGAATTAATTATAAACCATTTAAAGAGCGATTGTATCGCAAAATTTCCACCATTATGGAAGAAACAAAACAAGTAGTCGCAAATGAGAATTTCGACTGGAATGCG
>CAYOKU010000091.1:0-8752 GCA_964404645.1 uncultured Alistipes sp. | reverse complement strand
GTTTTGCAGACCTTTGCCTAGCCACTCGGCCATCAGACCATAATCCGAATACGTCTTTTACACAAACCTAACCTTCTTAGTGGGGAACCGCGGCCTCTATTTCCGCCCATTCTGCTCTAAAATTCGACGTATCGGGAGTGCAAATATACAAACTTTTCTAAAATTTGCAAAACTTACATCGAACTTTGCGCAAAATTCAAAATTATTTCGTGCGGTTGCCCGAAAAGCATTATCTTTACTCGCCGCAATGACCGCTTTAAAGGTGGCTTGCCGTGCATGACCGATGTACGTATAACCGCACGAAAGAATGGTATGATCCTCGAAGATATTGCTTTGCAGATGACCGCCGGTATCGGGGTCAAGGGGGCAGCGCATCTATTGTCCGTGTTCGGTGATGCCCATCGCATCTTTGCGGCATCGGCCGACGAACTGATTCAACGGGCCGAGTTGCGTGCCGATTTAGCACAACAAATAGTGCGCCGTAAAGCATTTGCCGATGCCGAACGCGAGTGGGACTATTGTCGTCGTCACGACATTCGCCCTATTGCCTCTACCGATCCCGAATATCCCGCCATGCTGCGCGAAATACCCGATTATCCCACGGTGATCTATGTGCAGGGAGCTATTGAGCCTCTTCATGGCCGGGCATTGTCGTTGGTCGGCACGCGCGATGCAACACCCTACGGGCAGTTGATGTGCAACCGCTTGGTAGAGGGGCTTGCTGCGCGTGTTCCACGGTTGAGTATCGTCAGCGGTCTGGCATTCGGAATTGATGTAGCAGCACATCGGGCTGCTTTGGCGGCAGGAGTACCAACGGTAGCCGTTGTGGCCAATGCGTTGCCCGGCGTGACACCGGCGTTGCATGCGGCGGTTGCTCGTGATCTGCTGGCGCAGGGTGGAACGATCGTCAGCGAACTACATTCGCGATCGAAGCAGACCGGAAATTTTTATCTGGCACGCAACCGGATTATAGCCGGTTTGAGTACCGGATGTATCGTGGTCGAATCGCCCGATAGCGGAGGATCGCTCTATACGGCGCATTGTGCCGATTCGTACAACCGTACTGTGATGGCCGTGCCGGGGCGTGCTACCGACCGCATGTCATCGGGCACAAACCACCTGATCCGCAACCGAAAGGCGCAGTTGGTGTTGACGGCCGAAGATGTGATTCGGGAGCTGATGTGGGATTTGGAGGACGATCCGGCTACGCTGCGATTGCCGTCACCAACCCTCGCACTTACGCCCGATGAAACGGGATTGTTAGGTTGTTTTCGTAGCGATGATCCGCTATCGGTGGAGTCGTTGCGCACGCTGACGGGGCTCGATGCCGGAGCGTTGGCAACGTTGTTGGTAGGGTTGGAACTGGCCGGAGCGGTGCAGCAACTCCCCGGAAACCGTTATATGAAAATAGTATGATGTTGATAGATACCCATTCGCACTTGTACGAACCTGAATTTGATGCCGATCGCGAGGACGCTCTTTTGCGTGCGGCAAATGCAGGTGTTGATCGTCTGTTATTGCCGGCAATCGACTCCGAGAGCCATGCTCGGCTGTTCGACCTCTGCCGCCGGCATCCGGAGGTGTGTATGCCGATGATGGGGTTGCATCCGACCTCGGTGAACGACAATCCGCGTTGGCGCGAAGAGCTGGCGTTGGTCGAACAGCTCCTCTGTACGCCGCCCGAAGGGGTGAAGGCCTTCTGCGCCGTGGGAGAGATTGGGCTGGACCTCTATTGGAGTCGCGATTACGAGGCCGAGCAGATCGAGGCCTTTCGCTCGCAGATCGACCTTGCGCTGCGCCACGACCTGCCGATTGCCGTTCATACGCGCGATGCGTGGCCGCAGACGGTGGCGTTGATCAGCGAATATGCCGGACGGGGGTTGCGTGGCGTTTTTCACGCCTTTTCCGATACGGTGGAGAGTTATCGAACTTTGAGGGCGTGCGGTGACTTTGTCTTCGGCATAGGCGGCGTAGTAACCTTCAAAAAAAGCGCATTGGCGGAGGTGGTGCGTCAGATTCCGCTCGAAGATCTGGTGCTCGAAACCGACTGCCCCTATCTCACTCCCGTACCCCACCGCGGAGAGCGCAACGAATCCGCATATATACCTTATATCTCTGCAAAGGTCGCTGAACTGGTCGGGCATACACCGGCCGAAGTGGCGGCGCAGACCACTGCCAATGCCAAACGAATTTTTAAAGATCTATGATATGAAATCTTCGATTTTGATCATCTATACCGGCGGAACGATCGGTATGAAGACCGATGCCGAAACGGGCGTGCTCGTTCCGTTCGATTTCAGTTGTATCTACGATGAATTTCCATCGTTGAAGCGGCTGAATGTCGATATTGATGTGTTGACCATGGATCCAGTCATCGACTCATCGAACGTATCGCCCGCCAATTGGGTGGCGTTGGCCGAACTCATACGCGATAACTATGCGCGTTATGATGGTTTTGTTGTTCTCCACGGCACCGATACCATGTCCTATACCGCATCTGCGTTGAGTTTTATGTTTGAGAATCTCTCCAAGCCGGTTGTTTTCACCGGAAGTCAGATTCCGATCGGCGTGCTTCGTACCGATGGTCGAGAGAATCTGATCACGGCGATCGAGATCGCCGGAGCGCACATCGGGGGTTGCCCCGAAGTGCCGGAGGTGTCGCTCTATTTTCAGAATCACCTGTTTCGAGCCAATCGCACCTCCAAACGAAGTGCCGAAGCACTCAACGCCTTTCGCTCCTACAACTATCCGCCGCTTGCCGAGGTGGGGGTGAGCATCGCTTATAACCTGCCGGCGATCCTGCGGCCGACCGAATCCGATAGCCAATTGCGCATTGCCACCCATCTGGCCGATGGGGTGGCGGTTATCAAACTCTTTCCCGGACTCAACGAGCCGATTCTGCGTGCGATGCTCTCGGCTCCCGGCTTGCGTGCCGTGGTCCTCGAAACTTTCGGGGCGGGCAATGCGCCGACCTATGGGTGGTTTATCAAAGCACTCGAAGAGGCGATTGCGCGCGGCATCATCATCTTGAACGTCACGCAATGTGGCGGCGGTATGGTTTCGATGGAGTTGTACGAAACGGGACTGCGATTGCAAAAAATCGGAGTGCTGAGTGGATACGATATGACAACCGAGGCCGCTGTGACCAAATTGATGTACGTATTGGGTTTTTCGAGCGATGCTCAACAAGCAAATTTGTTACTGCGATGCTCCCTGCGTGGAGAATTTACGATGTAGGACGTTGCACATAAGAAATATTTTTCCTATATTTCGCACTGTTAATGTGCCTATTTGGGTTGTCATGATCGGTAAATGGAGTATATTTATTGATGATAAAGCGCTAATTTTCAATGAATTATGAGGATTGATGAGGCTTTGTTGTGCAGCGAATGAGATAGGGCTGTTTGGGCGTATAAGTCACCCAAAAAGGGCCGACAGATGCTGTGAGGAAGAAAAAAATATTTTTTTAGGAAAAAAACACGCGAGATAAAGAAACCAAGAATAAAAAAATTAAAAAAATCAACTAATCAAATTTAATTTATCAAACACAACTATGAAAAAACTTTTTTTGATTCCGTCGGTTGCCCTTATGGCTTTGGGTACCGTTAATGCGTTCGCGCAGGATGCTGCCGCAGCAGTCGAAACAGTTGCTGCCGAAACAGCCGTTGCAGGCGATAGTATGCACCACGTTTTGATGCAGAAATTCCTTGAAGGTGGTTGGGCATGGATGCTTCCGGTGCTTCTCTGCTTGGTATTCGGTCTTGCCGTAGCTATCGAGCGTATTCTCTATCTGTCGCTTTCGACGATCAACACCAAGAAATTCATCGCATCGGTTGAAGAGGCTTTGAAGAATGGCGGTATCGAGGCAGCCAAAGAGATCTGCCGCAACGAGCGCGGCCCGATCGCATCAATCTACTATCAGGGTCTTGCTCGTTATGAGCAGGGTATGGATGCCGTAGAGAAGGCTGTCGTATCTTACGGTTCGGTGCAGACCGGCCAGATGGAGTCGGGTCTTTCGTGGGTAGGTCTGTTCATCGCACTTGCTCCTATGTTGGGTTTCATGGGT
Organism: uncultured Alistipes sp.; assembly: GCA_964404645.1. Lineage (GTDB taxonomy): Bacteria > Bacteroidota > Bacteroidia > Bacteroidales > Rikenellaceae > Alistipes. The sequence goes on along the minus strand of CAYOKU010000091.1, from coordinate 4,686 downwards.
ACCGTTGTCGGTATGATCCAGGCCTTCGACCAGATTCAGGCAGCCGGTGATATCAGCCCGACACTCGTAGCCGGTGGTATCAAGGTCGCTCTGTTGACTACCATGTTGGGCCTTATCGCTGCGGTTATTCTTCAATTGTTCTATAACTATATCGTATCGAAGATCGACTCTTTGGTAAACGATATGGAGGATTCGTCGATCACGTTGGTAGACATGCTGACGGCTTACAACAAGAAATAATCTAACGCAGATAAAAAAAAGAACTAAGCAATTATGAAAAAAGCATTAAACATATTGCTGGGTGTTCTGATGGCCATAACCGTTGCACTTCTGGCGTATGCGATCGTGTCTCCGCACTCGGAAAATCCGGCTGACTTCGATCCATCGATCAACTTGAATCTGATTTGGGGATATTTCCTCATCGTATTCGCCATTGCCTCCGCAATTTTTTGTGCAATTTTTGGTACGATCAAAAACCCGGCAGGTCTTAAAGGGTCCATCATCTCATCGGCTTTGGTACTTGTGGTTATCGGCGTAGCCTATTTCATTTCGGCCGGCCACGAGGTCAACATTGTCGACTTGCAGAACAATGGATTCTTCGGACACTCCGAAGCCGTAATTACCGAAACGAGTATCATTGTGACTTATGTTGCTTTTGCAGCAGCATTCATCACAGCCGTAGTAACCGAAATCTGGGGCTCTCTCAAATAATCATGCAAAATGGCAGGAGATAAAAGAAAAGTACAGGAAATCAACGCCGGCTCGATGGCCGATATCGCCTTCCTGCTGCTGATTTTCTTCCTGGTGGCCACTACCATGAATACGGATACGGGATTGGTGCGTATGTTACCGCCGATGCCCCCTGAAAATCAAAAACAGGAGGACATCAAGGTGAAGGAGCGCAATCTGTTCTTAGTACTCGTGTCGGGAAAGGGAGCCATCATGGCAGGACCTTCGAGCAAGCAGGAGTTTATCGACCTTCATCAGCTTAAAGATATGGCTAAGGAGTTCATCACCAATCCGATGAATGATCCGAGCCTACCTGAGAGCACGGATCAGGAGATCGAGCTCGCAGATGGTAGCAAATGGGTCTATCCGGTCAGCGAAGGCGTTATTTCATTGCAGACTACCCGTGATACGGGCTATCAAGCCTACATCATGGTGCAGAACGAGTTAGCTCGTGCATTTAGCGAAGTCCGCGATGAAATCTCGATCAAAAAGTTCGGATCGAAGTTTGTTGATCTTAACGAAGATCAGCGCAAAGCAGTATCCAAAGCAGTGCCTTTGAAGATTTCGGAGGCCGAACCGCGTAATATAAAGAAGTAGGTAGTTATGGCAGTAATGAAAAAGAAGGGCGGCAAAGGTCTGCCCCCGATCTCAACCGCATCGCTTCCTGACGTGATCTTCATGATCCTTTTCTTCTTCATGGTCTCGACGACCATGCGCGATCAGTAATTGCTAGTACGTTATAAACTTCCCGTTGCTACCGAGGTGCAGAAGTTGGAGAAGAAATCGCTCGTCAGCTATATCCACATCGGTCAACCGTCGATGTCGATGCAGGCTCAGTTTGGTACTGCGCCGCGTATCCAGCTCAACGACTCGTATAAGTCAACGAAGGATATTCTTGATTTCATTGCCGCAGAGCGCGACAAACTCAACGAGGCCGACCGTGCTTCGATGACTGTCTGCTTGAAGGCCGACAATGCAACCAAGATGGGTATTATCACCGATGTGAAGCAGGAGCTTCGCCGCGCAAATGCGCTGAAAATCTCCTATGCAGCATCGCGCTCTCTGGGATATTAAGAGCCACACTCTTTACCGTAAAGACCTGCCTGAATTCTTTCAGACAGGTCTTTTTTTGTTGGGTAGCCGGCCGTGATGGTGTCTTGTTGAGAGGGGCTAAAACGGCAGTTCGAGTTGATCAATTTCGTGGTTGAATGTCAATCGGTGGTGCGGGGTGAGGCCGTATTCGCGAATGGCAAGGCGATGTTCTCGTGTGGGGTAACCCTTGTTTTTCGTCCAGCCGTACTGCGGATACTCTTCGGCAATGGCCTGCATGTAGTCGTCACGGTGTGTTTTGGCGAGAACCGAGGCGGCGGCGATGTCGGCATATTTCCCGTCGCCTTTGACGATGCAGCGATATGGGAGCGCGAGCTGAGTCCGGAAACGGTTGCCGTCGATTGCCAGAAATTCGGGAGCGGGGTTGAGCCGCGCGACCGCAAGCGACATCCCTTCGAACGAGGCATTGAGGATGTTGATCTCATCAATGCGTGCTGCCGATACCGCTTCGACCGCCCATGCTACCGCCTCGCGTTCGATGATCAGTCGCAATTTTTCGCGGCTGCGAGCCGTCATCTGTTTCGAATCGTTGAGCAGCGGATCGTGAAAATCGGGCGGCAAGACAACGGCCGCCGCAAATACGGGGCCGGCCAGACATCCGCGTCCGGCCTCATCGCATCCGGCTTCCGGATGGTCATATTGAAAGCAAGTTTCTAACATCGTGCAACAAAGTTATCTATTTTAGCGGTTCATTCCGGCTTTTTTCGTTATTTTTGCAAAAAAGTGATTCCGTCGTATGTCTTTGAACATTGCCCGCCAGCCGCTTGTTTCGGCTTTTTTGATTCTCAGTGCCTTGACCGCTGTGGCGATGTGGCGGCTTGGAGTGGCGGAGCCGACAGCATCGGTGGCTCCTGCGGCACTCTCGGCCAACGTGTTGCCGGACTCTTTTCTGCTTAATTTTCAATGCGATTACCCCATTTGGGGCCGGTTTATCGGCGGATTTATGCTGCTCTGTGCCGGTGTAATTGTCGGTCGGATGACGGTGCGCTACAACCTTTATTCGACCGGAACCTGTCTGGCAATCTCGCTGGTCGGGATCATGGCGGTCGGTTATCTGCGTATGGCAACTCTGCTACCCGACCTCTTGGTGCTGTTGCTGTTGGCTCTCTCGTGTAAAAATTATTGTCGCGGATTCAGCAGCAGTTACGGGTTTGACGGCCTTTTTCGCGGATCGTTCTTTTTGGGGTTGATCCCCTTTTTCGAGGTGGCTGCTGCGCCGTTGCTGCTTTTGTTGCTTTTGGTGGTGATCGTCTATCGTCGCACGTTTCGCGAATTGGGCGTTGCACTGGCCGGTTTGCTGCTTCCGACCTTTGTGGTCTGTTACCTCAATTGGGCATTCGGCGGCAAATTTTCTGCGCCTGTTGTTGCCCTTGTCGAGTCTGTCGATGTCAGTCGTTTTTTCGATTTTTTCTGGTTGCAGCCAGTGCCGGTGTTGGTGCTGACGGGGTGTATTGCTTTTGTCGGGGTGGCCGGCATTCTCTTTTTTTTGACAAACATGTATGCCGTGGGTAACAAGCCGCGCCATATTCTGATCTTACACGCCTGCTTGCTGCTGCTTTGTATGGCGCAACTCTCTATGCCCAATGCTTCGGAGGGAACCGCGCTGCTAATGGTCGTTCCGGCGGCGGTCTTGTTGCCGACGATGGTGGTGCGTCTTCACCGATTGTTTGCGACCGGATTCTATCTGCTGTTGATCGCCGGTTCGTTGTGCCTATTATTTTTACAATAATCTATTTAGACATTATTGTGAGATTATCGGGCAATTCTCTCTATTTGAGTAAAAAAAAATTCTGAATAGCGTATCATTGAATATTTATTATTGTATATTTGGTCGGACAAAAGTGACGCAGCTTCTTGTCAAGAAGAACTAAAAAGTACAGTATTATGAAGAATTCAATGAATTCATCGGCTCAACTGCCGATGATTGTGAAGTGTATCGAAACGCTTCACAATGGGATCCAAACGCAGGCGTTGTCGCGCTATGCAATCGGTTACGTACTCCGCGGAACGAAGTACATCTACGATGGCGATAAACGCCAAACCCTTACGCGAGGCGATGTTTTTTATCTGGGTATCGGTCATCACTATGTCGAGAATGAGCCCGAAGGGGGACAACCCTTCGAACAGGTGCTCTTTTATTATACGCCCGATGACCTTCAACGTATCCTGATGCACCTTAATATCACCTACGGATTGAACATATCGAATGAACATTCGTGCGAAAATTGTCGGACGCACTCCCACGTGGCCATGCCTGCATGGAATGTGTTGCGTAACTTTTTCGTCAATACCAACAACTATCTGCGCGACGAAGATTTTCACCACGATGAAACGGCTGAGAATATCAAGATGACCGAGTTGATCTACCTGATCGCCTCGCACGAGGATTGCTGCATCAAAAGCAAGTTGCTCAGTAATGTCGATTCGGTGAAGGAGTGTTTCGAACAGGTGGTTTACGACAATATCTTCCGCGACATCTCGATAGACGAGCTTTCGAAACAGACCAATCGTTCGCTGACCTCATTCAAGAAGGAGTTCCGCCGCCATTTCCAGATGCCACCTCACAAATGGTACATTCGTCAGCGGTTGATGCACTCGCGGCTGTTGCTGATCTCGACGTCGAAGTCAATCTCGGAGATCGGCAACGAATGCACCTTCCCCAACACATCGCACTTCATCAAACTCTTCAAAAAGGAGTACCGAATGACACCGGCCACCTATCGTCATCGCCATTTGACAACCCTCTCGACGGGATCATCGGGGGTGGCGACCGGCGTTGCGGAGGCGATGGAGATGCGTACGGCACTTTAATCAAAAACTTATGAACTGGAAACTAATTAAATTTTT
>CAYOKU010000090.1:0-8857 GCA_964404645.1 uncultured Alistipes sp. | reverse complement strand
ATTCGACATTATATATTTAAATAGCTTTTTTGGCGACTATCTCATCAAGCTCGACTGTCTTGCGGATTATTCTGTGTGTGTTCTACATATCCCTATCCAAATACATGTTCCGACCGTCGCTATAAAACTGACAGTCGGAACATGAAATGTTGTCTAAAATTCGGAATGATGAGTTGTTTATCTATCTCTTACACAGCGAATAGAACAGGCATTAGCACGGCTGGTTGCTATGTTCGTTTTTAATGTGCTTGTAATTTGAAGATATTGAGCCTGCTTGTCACTGGAAGGAGATGATGTCCAGTATAAACCATTCTGGTATTGAAAGGTCCCCACCAATTTGCCGGTCGTATCCAAATAGAATGCCTTGGGGTAATATCCGCCGTAACCCTCAATTTTTACACGGTAGGGATTCAAAGAAGAAGTTGGTGGGGAGATATTAGAAAATTGAGGCCAACCATCTGTACCACTATCTATGCTGCCGGATGGAACGCGCCATCCGCTTGGGCACGGGTCGTATTTTGTCTTTTTGGTGGTCACAATCGGGGCATTGGCGACCAAATCACCTCCCCACAAACCTCGGTCATTTGTTCCCAACCAATTCTCATCGCCACTAATGCATATAAATTCATCGGGATGTGCGGTAGCATAGGCTATGGTGGAGTTTGCGGCAGATAAGACCTTCACCGGAAAACTGGTTGTTTTTCCGCTCTCGCCATAACGGATGGTTCCTTGTCGCTTGCCGGTTTCCGATTCTGCGCCCGGTAGTGGGTCTTTCCGCCCCCATTGATAAAGACAACCATAGGCGGTCGAACTAATGTCACCGCTATTATCGTGTGCACCCAAGTTACGATCCATAAAGTTTCTATTGTCCGAGGATTCGGCTTCGATTTGTGTTTGTTGATAGGCATCAACCACCCAGATGTGCCAAGACCAGATCACCTCTTGGGTGTCTTTCTTGCGAATACCGATCAGTATATTTCCTGAAAAAGTAGTAGCGAGCTTAAAATTGACCTTCCCGGTCGTCTTGTCCAAAGTGGGGTATCCGTTGCTTATATATCCGTCTGTACCTGCGTTTGTATGCCTCCATATCGAAACCGCCTCCACATTTTCCAAAGATCCGGTACTCCCTTGTCCGCCCGTATAGGCTTGGATCGACATGTTGGTTCCTGGGGTCAGTATATAGCAGTTTGCACCGGATGCAACGGTCGGCTCTACCACTTTGGGCAGTTGTTTCACCTGCACTTTCAATGTAAGTCGTCCATCGGGACTTTGGATGGTCAGCGTGCCGGTTCGTGCTGCGCCCAAGTTACGTGTTGGGCTCAGCAAAAGAACCTGACCGGTTGTTGCATCGCGTTGCGGGTTCATCCATGTGTCGGTAGTCGATACCGTCCAATTCTGTTTATTTTCGGCATTCAGGATATTGGTTTCAATATTAAATGCAGCCAAATTGGTGGCCTCCTCGCCTTCAATAGAGATCTCTTTTTTATCTACGGCCAGATATGTAACCCCCGGTAGGGCTACATTCTGATTACTGAAAATCCAACTTTTTACCTCCAATCCCAATGTTATCCGTTTTGCTTTCCAAGCCTCATCGGCGGTTTCGAATCCGGCGTTGTTCACCGATGTGATGTTGATGCAGTAGATGTGGTTGCGCAGGATGTGCAGCATTGTACTTTGGACGTAATCCCTAAAATCTATACGGTGGTACTCCGTGACGTTGTTTTTGGTAAGACCTACGACCAATCCGGTGGCATTTTCATCCTCCCAGCTACTGCCGACAGTCGCTTCGGGGATATAGATCTCGGCGGCATATAGACTCCCCGAAGTGGTATATGAGATATTTTGATTGGTAGTGGTGGAGGGGACATGTGCGGTTATTCCGCTTGGCCAGTTGAGAATGGATGTTCCGGTAGTATGCCCGATCGTTTTGCTGTTATATACCCGTATCGAATTTATCGTGTAACCGGAGATCCCGTTTACTGAACTGTAATCGGCATTGTAATTCAGTCCGACATCCACACGTGCCAAAGCTCGTATCATCCGGATAGAGGTCGAGGCCGATGCTGCGTTATTGGCATCGTTGAATTGGGTGTTCTGACCGATGGTCTGATAGTCGGTTTCTCCCCACATGGGGATGTAACTGTTGTTGCTCCACGGATTTGCGGCGGAAAAGGTCAGCAGATCCTTCACTGCACTGATGGTCGAACCGCTCGCAATGGAGGGGAGAGCGGTTGTAATGTTGGCTAATAATAGCAGTTTGTGTTTTTTTGTGCTGGGTTTGAGAGATACGATATAACTTGCTGCATCCGTTCCTCCCTTTACCGATGCACTATATGCGTAGGTATCTTCGCCGTTTCCGATGGCCTGCTCGAAAACAAGCACCAAAGGTGTGCCGTTGATCCCACTCTCTACGGCGGAGGACATAGCGCGAGAATCAGCCATTTTCTGGGTAGGAACAGAGAGCCGGAGGGTGATATTGGTCGATTCATTGGGGGTTGGCGTGTCACCCCAAGTGATGCAACCGGTGCTAAATAGTCCCAGCGCACAAGCGACAAAATAGACAAGAGTCGCAAAAGGGTAGTATCTATGATTATTAGATTTCATATGCTGTAAGTCCCATTAGGCGGTTTGGTAGATGTTGACGGTCAGTTTCAGTCCCTCTGTTGAAGTAATCTTCAACTGTGCCGAGCGAGAGGCTCCGGTGGTGTTTGCGGTGACTGAGAAAGTACCATCTGTGCGGTCGGTCGTCAACCAAGTCGTATCGGTCGATGTTACCGTCCATGAATTGCAGTTTGTCTTGATGGTGAGCGATGCGGACGATGGTGAATAGGTTTTTGCGGTATTACCCACGGTGAGATTGGTGAAATTTACCGATAACCATTTGTTGCCGATCTCGGTCACGGCCGCGCTGCTCGCATCCCAGCTAACGATTGCTGCATTGAGGTAGGCATTGGTGCTCATGCCTTTGTGGGCAACAGCCTCTGCGGCCGAGGAGAGTCCCGGACCGCGAACCTCGGTAATATTTACACGATAAAGGTGATTGCGCAATTTGGCAAAAGGCACCCCATCGTTGCTTGCCAACTCTATGCGATAAAATGTTTCGATCGAGCTACCTCCATAAAATCCGCCGGCAATCAAACATGCCGAATTACTGCTGATTGTTGTTTCCGCATTGGCCTCACCCATATAAAAACACCCGAGTACAGCATGTGGATGCACTGTTTTATCCCATGAAGCCTTGTATTGCAAATTGTAGCTGGCAGCCGCCCAAAATTGTAACGTAGCAGGAACCGAGGGGGTATTTGGGTCGTTCCAGCGGGCGATAAAGGTTTGATTGGGAAAACCAGTTAAAATTGCCGAATTTAATATGAAATTACTCAACCCGGCAGCATTGTTATTGCTTATATCTGCCGCTTCAAAGTTTACACCTACATCTATACGTGCCAGCGAACGGATTAGTTGAATCTTATCGCTTCCGGATTCATCCTTAAAGGTCACATCTTTTTCTACTATGCGAGAATCGGTTTTTCCGCACAACGGGATATAGGTGCTGTTGTTCCATCCGGTACTTGATATGATGATATTATATTTGCTCAATACCGTAGCCATGTCGTCACCTTGTTTCGGAGTGACATTGCTCTGTAAAGTGCCGTAGTTCATGATCACGACAATACGGTATGTTTCGCTGCCTGCGCTGGGCTGCATTTTAAACTTCAAGGTAGTGGCGTTGTTCGTTGTTTCCAACTTATATTTTGTGGAAGGTACACTCGCGAAGAATGTTTCCGAGCCGCTCTCTGTCTTGAATAGGAGGACAATAGCCTTTGATATGTCAATTCCGTTTTCGATCTCCGAACTCATGCTGCGAGTTGTGGGCAAATTCAACTCAGTCACGCTCAATGGTAGCGTTACTGATACCTCATCCTGCGGATCTGTTATTTCGCTGACCGCGTCCTTATCAACGAACTCGCTGTTGCTGCACGCTACCAAAGAACACAGGATTGATAGTGTGATGAGGGGGGCAAACAGACAATTGGCTCTATGTAGATGCGATAATTTCATGATGCTGAATAAGTTTGATCGTTCGAAAGAATATACTACTTGTCGTTGAAATCACAGATCGGGCAGGACATCTCCGCTCTCCCAACGTGGTATGTTGATAGTGATTGTTGTGCCTTTTATCTCCACCAATACGGGGATGGTGAGCTCTTCGGTTTGCGAAAGCACGATATTTTCGTGCTTGGCATACTTCTCCACATAATCCCAGAATGGAAACTTTTGAGAGAACGCTCCATCGCCACTTTTTACTTCGAGTGTCGAGGTCGTGGGCTTATAGAAACGCAAGGAGGCGAGGTGGCTCATGTAGTAATCCTTATCCACAACGCGAGTCACTGCGGGTTGATAGGAGATCTCACCTACATTGACCGGAATACTTGAAAAATCATATTCAGGTGTGAAACCATGAAGAAAAATCTGCGGAGAATCTGCTTTGGGCCACCCTTTTATATAGATCTCAATGTTCGCGTGTGCTGAACGGAAATCCAACACATAGGGTTCTGTTCGCGGTGTCATATCAATGATCGCGGTGGCGAAATATAGGTTGTCATGCGTATCAAGTACGCTATTTTGCCCTTTGTGGTAGAGCGGGTGGCTGAGGATGCTCTCCCCGAAATTTTCGCCGTGGTCGGGCAAGGTCGTGCGCATGCCCTCTCCGCCCCATACCACAAAACGGTATATGCCTTCGGGCAGATACAGCGGCATAGGCTCTGTGGAGATGAGCGCATCTTTATCTACATCGGTATGGCCGACATAATCTCCTGTCTTGTAGTCGAACACGTATATGACAGCTTTGTCGATGTATTTGCCAATGACGTTCCGCGTTCCGTCTGCATCGTAGTGAAAGAGGATGGTTGTCTGCGGACAATCCGAGCGGTCTTCTGCGATGCAACTCGTAAGCAGCAACGACGCCAGCAGCACAAAAGCTGTATGGATGGAGAGCTGTCGGAGGTTGATCCGGTAATGGGTTGTCATGGCTGTAATGAAGTTAACTGAATAAAATGGGTCGATTGTTTGTTTTGTTTCTGTTGCTATCCGTATCTCTTTGTGTCAATCCTGTTTTGTCTGTGCTTTTTGGCCAATCGAATTACACGGGCTAACCGATTTAGGGAACATAGTCTTCCCGCACTTCACGGGAAGACTATGTTTAATAGATTTACAATTCGGGAAGTACGGGAACTACCGTCCAATCCGTAACCGTTACCTTCACAGTCAGATCCTGCAATTCGCTCTCCGGATCCGGTGTGGTCGGATCACCCTTGAAGAAATCGGCGAAATCTTTCAGATTGACTTGATAAATTTTGCTGCCGTCAAATTGTGTGATATTTGCTTTTGTGCCACTATCCTTATACTTGGTTACCGTAATCCAACCTACGGTCGGTGTTGTTTCGTTGGTCTTCTTTTTCGTTACTTTCACGATCAGGTGAGGCAGCGTAGTTTTTTCGGGTGCGAAGATCTGGAAGGCCGATGCTTTTCCGGTAGCAATACCATTCTCTGGGTTCGCAATGTTATCAAAATAGGCAGTGTTCCAAGTTCCGTTGCCCACGTTGGCATCTACCGTTACTTTGTCATACGTTACTGCTGCTTTGGTCGTCCGAATGGTGCTGATACCCACGATGGTTGCATTGACATAGTCATAGCCATATTTTGCCACATCCGCAGCCGCGATTTTTCCAATCACTTCAATACGACCCAATTCGGCCATAGCGGCCAACGTTACCGTATTGTTCGGGGTATTCGCTTTGTTGATTTTACCGGCACCTTCTGATACGATCGTAGAGTACAGAGGCACTCTTTTGGTGAAATCTGCGGCAGTTCCGGTCATTAATTTCTGGAATTTATCGAGTGTGTTGGTTGCCACATCCGGATCGCCACCGCCACCTGCTGTGGTGAGGTTAGCTTTCATCTTTACATACGTAATTGCATCGCTGATTTTGAGCACAAGACCTGTTGAGCTGGTAGCAGTGGCTATATCAGCAGCCAAGATATCATGGGTTGATACCAATGTTGTGCCTGCATCACTGTAAAAGTAGAGTTTAATATCATTGATGCTCTGCGCCGTAGCGTCGGGAACCACATCCTCAATCGCTCTTGAACCGCTCACCGACTGTAAGTCTAATTTTAGCCTTAGCTCTTGCATCTTACCATTCAGGATGTCTTTGCCGTTCGGGTTGTCGTCGTTGTTGCATGCCACTAATGTTGCCATAGCAAAAATGGCCGCTAAAATGTTCCGTGTTTTCATGATTGTTTTGTGTTAGTTTTTACGAAAAAATAGGGGTTTGTGAATCTGGATAATAGTTTGTTGCCAACTGTCGGATGTGCACTCTCCGAGCCGTCGGCACGTGTTTTATGTGCTTAAAATCATCTATTCGATACGTTTCTATGGGGTATGCCGAACCTGAGGAAACCGGTGTGGCTATCTCTCGTTTGGTCTGAATAAAACCGATAGGTGGCTATTCGAGCAGCTCCTCAACGTCGGGATGAGGCAAGCGTTTGAGATTTTCCGTTGCTTCTTTCATGCCGGCAGCGGATGCGGCCTCGAAGTGGGCTTGCGCTAATTTATACTCCTTGCGTAGCACCATCAGCACACCTCGGTTATTGTCGAAGGCCGGCACACGAACACGCGAGTGAATGCGGTTCAGATAGATCTCAGCGGCATCGGCATCCATACGATCCAATGCGGCGGCTGCGGCATTCAGATTAGCTACCTCATCGGTCGGGAAAAGGCGTGCAGCCAAATCAAATACCTCCAAAAATTCGGGGCTTCCGGTGGGGTAGGTGTTTGCTACCCGATACATCTCCTCCAAACTCAACCGACTCGGTTGCGTCTTCATAAGGACTTTGGCTTCGTTCACATCGAATGCCCGTGCCACAAACTCCATGCGGCATTGTGCGATACGCAACGATGGAAATATATCTGTCAATAGTTGGCGATAGGGTGCACCATCGTATAGAGCGATCAGTTGCATTTTGCGGTCTTGTTCAATCGTTTCCCCGCGAACGATCTCCAATATGTAGGCCTTGTGTTCTATCTCATACTCTTCGGCATTGAGTGCAGCGAGTAATCCGTTCCAATTCTCTCCGCCATAACTCACTTGGTAGAAAGAGCTCGGCATGTCGAATTTTTCGCTCAGATAGCTTTTTAAGGCTAAGGCACGACCTTCGGAGAGGCGTCTATTCTGGCCCTCCGAACCTTCGGGAGAGGCATAACCAACAATTTGAGCGGCGTTTAGCGTGATCGTCCTGTCTGCCTTCAATTGGGCGATCAGCTCCTCGACTCTTTGTAATTCCGAACTGTTATTGCCGAACGAGGGGTTGAGTTCCACACGACCTACGGCAAAATTGAGCGATAAGTCCATAATTTCGTGTCGTTGTTTGATCTCCTCCACATCGGGTTTAGTATAGGCAACCAACATTGTCGGGTTCATGGGCTCTGTGACCACTTGTGCCATAAGTGGTTGTGATCCTAACTCTTGGGGTATTCCGTTGCATCCGCACCCTTTTTTGCGCAACTCCAATTGGGCATTACCCATCCACGATTCAAACGGTACTGCGACCCTATATTTCCGTGGTTCAGTTCCGTATTTCCCGTAGGCTTGCCATACGGCTTTCGGAGCGGTAGCTTGGTATGCTTTGCGCTTGGAGGCACTCATCAACCGAGTCGTGCGCGCATAACTGTGGTAATTGTTTCGACCTTTAAACTCGACGGTGGGCAAAGAGCACTCTTTCCCCTGCGGCGTAGTCAGTGTGGGGGTCAGCATCAATGCTTGGTGGCTCTGCATCCCTAAATGCGATGGGTCAAATGTCAGATTTACATATAACGAATCACCCCGTTGACGAAGTTGTGTCGCGCTTACGGCAATTTCGCCCGAATAGCCTCTCTTTTGTGCCGATAGCTCGGTAGGCATAGTGACTATCCCAAGCAGCAGTATGATAATATAGTGGTAGGTTTTCATAACACGAACTCTCTATGTGTGACAATCCAATATCTACGGAGCCTCGATTATTTAATCAAGTACACCAAACTCAACGCAATCTTCGTAGGGCCTATATAGTGCTTGTGTCTGTTGTTTTCCAACAACTTCCCGCAGTTTTGGCACCGATATTTATCATATTTCAGATAGGAATAGCCCGCTCCGACACTTGCCTCCAAGCCCCAATGTGCCGATAACATCCAATGCCATCCGTATGAGATACCGACACCCACAGTCCAACCTTCGTAGCGATACTCTTCCAAAAAGTTCGGGGTTACTCCCCAAGGACCAATCCCGCCGATGTTGAATGCTGCATAATGCGTGTGTAACCCGAAAAATTGACCGTTAAATGCTTCGCAGGTCCAAAGTCTGAATTCGGGCTGAATCATCCAATGTTTGATTTTTTTATTATCGGAGAATGTCCACGGGTTGTAGTTTCCGGAGAGGTCGAGTGTTGTCTTCCTGCCGAGCTTTGTCTCTACCCCCAAGTTGAAGGTCGATGTGGCATCGTACAGCAAGTTGGTTTTCAGGGCCACATGCTGAGCTTCGGCTCCCTGTGCCCAAAATGCCAAGAAGATGCAAATGCCGATCACGATGTTCCACTCTCTTTTCATACGCTAAAATTATTTTAGTTCTCTCTTTTGTGGCAAAGATATGGCGTATAAACATAGAAACCGCTCTCATTTTTCGACATTAAATTATCAAAAACAATCATATTCACGGTATTTATTATTTTTTGTCCGTTAAACACCACATAATATTGTAATGTATGTTGTTTTTGGGAGTCAAAATTTCCTGTTTCCTTTGTGAACGGTGGCATAAATAATTGG
>CAYOKU010000089.1:3558-8908 GCA_964404645.1 uncultured Alistipes sp. | reverse complement strand
ACATTCATCGCCAGCAGTAACTTCTTACCTCAATTCCCAATCTCAAACTTGATTATCGAAAAATCATGAAATGCATCAAAAATCAAATAACTTCCCTGAATAAGGTATTGCGCTTGGTCGCCCTCCTTATTCTGCTCGGAGGGATTGCAGTACCCCCCCTCGGCAGTTGCGCAAACATCCTCTAAAAAGGTAACGGGCGTTGTTACGGATGAGACGACCGGAGATCCGTTGATCGGTGCCACCGTGCAGGTAAAAGGGGTGACGATCGGCGCAACGACCGATTTGAACGGTAGCTTTACGATCAATCTGCCGGCGGGAAAAAATACGCTGATCTTTTCCTATGTCGGTTATAATCCGAAGGAGGTGGTCGTTGGAAAAGAGTTGCAACTTACAGTGACGTTGCAGGAGGAGAGCAATAAATTGGACGATGTGGTAGTAGTCGGTTACGGCCAACAGAAAAAAGGTCACCTTGTCAGTTCGATTCAGGTGGTCAACCCCTCGGACTTGAAGATGCCTTCGGCAAGTCTATCGACCGGCTTTGCCGGACGCTTGGCCGGAGTGATTGCCGTGCAGCGCAACGGTCAGCCCGGAGCCGACCAAGCCGATTTCTGGATTCGTGGTATCTCCACGTTCGGTACGGCAACCAAGCCGCTCATCATCCTCGATGGCGTGGCGATTGATGCTAACGAACTCAATGGATTGGATCCTGAGATCATCGAGAGCTTTTCGGTGTTGAAAGATGCGACAGCGACGGCTCTCTATGGTTCTCGTGGCGCGAACGGTGTGATGATCGTAACTACGAAGAACGGTAAGAACCTCGATAAGCCGGTTGTCAATTTCCGATTCGAAACTGCGTTCTCGTCACCAACGAGTGTTGCAAAGACCACCGATGCCATCACCTATATGCAGATGTATAATGAGGCGGCTTCTACGCGAGGAACGGGTCAGATTCCCTATTCGCAGGAGAAGATCGACGGGACGATCGCCAAAGGCGACCCCTATCTCTATCCCAATGTCAATTGGTATGATGAAATGTTCAAGAATTTGGCATTGAACGAAAATATAAACTTCAACATCCGAGGTGGTGGTTCGAAGGTCGATTATTTCATGAGTGCCACGGTGCGCCACGAGGAGGGAATGATGAAGAGTTTGAGTAAGGATTACTTCTCCTACGACAACAACTACTCGGTATGGCGTTATGCTTTTCAAAATAACATCAACGTAAATCTGACTCAATCGACCAAAGTTGCCTTGAAGATCAACACTCAGTTGCGCGATACGCATGGGCCGGTGAAGAGTAGTCAGGATATTTTCGGAATGATTATGAATGGTAATCCGGCCGATATGCCGATCGCCTTTCCCGATGATCCATCGGTGAATCATATCCGTTGGGGTGGTAAGCAGTTGGTGAATAATCCGGTGGCCGAGATGGTCAGCGGCTACAAAGACGAGTTTCAAAGTGTACTCAACGCCAGTCTGAGCCTCGATCAACAGTTCGACTTTATCACCAAAGGGCTGTCGGCCTCGGCGTTGATGTCGTTCAAGAACTACTCTTATACGCAAACCTCGCGCAAGGCGGGTTTTAATACCTACGAAGCGGTCGGCTCATCGGTCGATGCCAACGGAAATACGGTCTATGATCTGAATCGTGTCGGCAATGAGCAGAGTACCACATTGGGTACATCCAGCAGTTCGGACGGAGATCGCAAAATTTTCTTTCAGGCGATGATCAACTACAACCGTTCGTTTGGTCGCCACGACCTGAGTGCCATGTTGGTCTATAATCAGGAGGGAACCTCGATCAGCAACCCCGGAACCCTCTTCAAGTCGTTGCCCAAACGCAAGCAAGGTTTGGCCGGTCGTCTGACATATAGTTTCGACAACCGTTACCTGATTGAGGGTAACTTTGGCTACAACGGCTCGGAGAACTTTGCCAAGGGCAAACGTTTCGGATTCTTCCCTTCGGTGGCTGTGGGTTATGTGGTCAGTCAGGAGAAATATTGGGAATCCTTGAAAAATGTGGTTTCCTACTTCAAACTCCGCGGTTCGTACGGTCTGGTGGGTAACGACAGCGAGGATACTCGATTTATGTATATGTCGGACATCAGCATGTCGGCGACCAGCGATGTGGATACCTCCTATACCACCGGTGCCGACGGTAACTATACGACCAGCGGCCCCGTCTACAACCGCTTTGCCAACAACAACATCACGTGGGAAACCGGTAAGAAACTCAATGTCGGTGTCGATTTTCAGTTCTTCAATCGACTCAACATCATGGTCGATGGTTTCCAAGAGGTGCGCGACGGCATTTTCCTCGAACGCGGTACGATTCCGGCGTTCCTCGGTACGGCCGGCACCAAAGTCTATGGTAACTTGGGCAAAGTGCGCAACCGCGGTGTCGATCTGTCGATGGACTACACGCAGAAGATCGGCAAGGACTTTATTATCACGGCCAAAGGAACCTTCACCTTTGCACGCAACCGTGTGCTCGAACAGGATGAGTCCGATTTTCAGCAATACCCCAACCTCTCGCGTGTTGGCCATTCGATCAATTCGTTCCTTTTGTACCAGGCCGAACGACTGTTTATTGACGACAACGAGGTGAAGTATAGCCCCACACAAACCCTCGGCGGTGTGATTATGGCTGGTGATATCAAATATGTCAATCAACCCGATGTCAACGGTAATTACGACAATACGATCAACTCCAACGATCAGATTTATGCCGGTTATCCCGAAGTGCCGGAGATTGTCTACGGTTTCGGCTTCTCGGCACAATGGAAGGGACTCGACTTTTCGGTATTCTTCCAAGGTACAGGCCATACATCGCTGGTGATGAGTGGGTTTCACCCATTCGGTAACTTGAACAAACGCAACGTCATGCAGTTTGTGGCCGATGATTATTGGAGCGAATCGAACCAGAATATCTATGCCGCCTATCCGCGTTTGAGCATCCTCGAATACGGCAACAACACGGTAGCATCGACCTATTGGTTGCGCGATGCTTCGTTCCTCAAACTCAAAAACGCCGAGATCGGTTACACGTACAAAAAAATGCGTGTCTATGTGAGCGGAACCAACCTGTTGACCTTCTCGAAATTCAAATTGTGGGATCCTGAACAAGGTGGTGGATCGGGTCTGAAATACCCCACCCAGCGGGTTATCAACCTCGGTATTCAGATCACTTTATAATTGACCCTGTAAATTTATCCGACCATTATGAAATCTATAAAGATACTTTTTGCGATCTTGTTGAGTGCGTTTGCCATGCAGGCGTGCAGCTATCTGGACGTGGTTCCCGATGAAACGCCCAGCGAAAAAGATGCGTTTCAGAACCCGACAACAGCCGAGAATTTTCTCTATTCGTGTTATTCGTTTCTGCCAGATCCGCGTCACGAGACATCATCACTCGACCTGCTGACCTCCGATGAAATCGTTACTCCTTACGAGCACGAAATCTTCGCCAGCTTCCCCAAAGGCAATTACAGCGCCAGCGATCCCGTAATTTCGTATTGGAATACGCTCTTCGGCGGTATCCGCCGTTGCTACATCCTACTCGATAACATTGATGCCGTGCCCAATATGTCGGCCGATAAAGTGCTGTCATACAAAGGTGAAGCGAAATTCCTGATCGCCTATTACCACTTTTTGTTATTGAAAAATTATGGCCCGATTCCGTTGATTACCAAAGTCCTTCCGATTGATATGGATAAGGCTGATTTTCCCGAACGCGAAAGTTATGATGTGTGTGTGAAGTGGATTGCCAATCTGTTCGATGAGGCGGCTCAGATGCTGCCAGCCGAGCAGACCTCATCGGCCTACGGACGTGCCACGAGCGTTGCTGCCAAAGCGATCAAATCGCGTATGTTGCTCTATGCAGCCTCGCCGCTCTTCAACGGCAACAGCGAATATTATTCGAATTTTGTGAGCAAAGTCGATGGTCGTCACCTAATCAGTCAAGAGTATTCGGCCGAGAAGTGGCAGCAAGCCGCTGAGGCCGCTGAGGAGGCGATCAAAGTGGCCAAGGATGCTGGTTATGACCTCTATACGACCAGCAATAGTCCGACCTTTGTTCGCCCAATTGATCCCGTACAACGGGTACTTCGACTCAACTTCATCGACTACAACAACTCGAAGGAGGTGCTTTGGTCCGATACGCGCAAGGAGGGTGGCTATGGTTTGCAGTATAAGTCAACACCTTACTACAATCTCTCTGGCCCGGCATCGGGAAATGGTGTGGGCGTGACGTTGACTATGGTGGAGTTGTTCTATTCAAAAAATGGACTTCCGATCGACCTCGATCCCGATTACGACTACTCCGGAAGATACCGCTACACCGAGTATCACAACGATGTCTGTGACGGGACAACGATGAATCTGAATATCAATCGTGAACCACGTTTCTATGCGTGGGTCTCCTTCCAGAATGGATATTACGAAGTGACGCGCGATGGAAAGAATGTCGTACAGACTCAATTCCGCAAAAACGATGTCTACGGTATCAAATCGCGTAAAATGGACTATTCGCCAACGGGTTATCTCAATAAAAAAGGGGTGTCGCCGCTCTATGCCAATACCAAGGAGAACGAAACACCGCCGCGCTATCCGTGGCCGATCATCCGCATGGCCGAGTTGTATCTGAACTTGGCCGAGGCTTATGCCAATCTGGGCGAGATCGACAAAGCCGTTGAGGCGTTGCGCCCCGTGCGCGAACGCGCCGGACTTCTTTCGGTCGACGCCGCCTTTGCCAAGGCCGGATTGACACTCGACCGCAATGCGATGATCCGCATGGCTCGTCAGGAGCGGACGATTGAGCTCTACATGGAGGGACAGCGTTTCTGGGATGTGCGCCGTTGGAAAGAGGCCGATAAGTACTTCAATGTGCAGCCTAAGGGGATGAACTACAACGGGGCAACCGACTCCGAGTTCTTTAAGGTGACTACCGTTGTTGTACAACGCCGTTTTGTAACGCCGATGCACTACCTGATGCCGATTCCCAAAGACGACATCAACAAGAACGAACGGAAATTCGTTCAGAATCCGGGCTATTAATCAGATTCGAAAAACAACGTATATGAAAAATATTGGAAAAATACTCTTGTTATTCTCTCTGCTGGGGATGTTAGCATCGTGCAACAACGAGGATGATAACCAAATAACGGCCCTTGCGGTGCGGGGTATTAAGGCCGAAGCACTCCCCGGTGCGATCCAATTGACGTGGAGTCCGGTCGAAAGCCGCGATTTTCTCTACGCCGAGATCAGCTATTTCGACCATGGTAAACAGCAGATCGTCACCCAAAAATGTAGCCGTTATACCGATTCGCTCTATGTTGATGGTTTGTTGAAC
>CAYOKU010000089.1:0-3548 GCA_964404645.1 uncultured Alistipes sp. | reverse complement strand
CGGTGACTATAAGATTATCTTCACGGCCTACGACATGAATCGTCACGCCGGACAACCCATCTATATCGAACGGCAATGTATGAAGGCCCCCTCGTATTATGTGCAGGTGGCGGAGAATAAGATTCAGCTTACGGCTGAACAGCTCTCCACCAATGCACAGGAGCCAAGCGAAGGCCCCGTGGCCAATCTTATTGATGGCAACCCGGAGACTTTCTTTCAGAGTTTCTGGGATGAGTGGACCTTCCCCGAACTCAAACCGGCCGGATACCACTATTTGGTATTTGATCTGCGGCAAGAGGTTTCGGCCTTTATCTTTAAATATTGGAATCGCAAGAAGGGTGGCTCGCTCCCCAAGGCGGTCAACATCTACGCTGGAACGAATGGCAGCGACTGGACGCTGTTGAAACAGTTGACCGGATTGCCCACCGATGGGGGATCGACCTATGAATCCGAACTTTTCCTGACGGATAACCCCGTGTCGCAGATCAAATACGAGGTGGTTAAAGGTTCCGATGAGTATCAACCCTACTTTTCGTTGGCCGAAATCGAGTTCTACGAGGTCGTGCGCGAGTTGGTGGATCCCGAAGCTGAATAATTGGCTGTTTTTTTAATTGCAACTGTTTAAGTGATGATGAAGATGAGAAATCTCTTGAAATACATATTGCTGACATTCAGCGTTCCCTTGTTTACGTTTTGTGGCGAGGAGTCCGAACCGAATCCCTTTGCTGATAGACCGTTTGCGTTGGTGACGGCTACCGACGGCGATCGTACCTCCATTTCGGCCGAGGTGGACGACAGCAACCGCACGATCGCGTTTCTGTTTAGCAAGCAGACAGATCTGACCGCTGTCCGTGTGAATTTTCAACTGAATCCGGGTTATACGATGGTTACGCCGGATCAATCGGTTGCGACATTGAATCTGTCGCAAGAGCAGAGCGTTGTCATTCGATCGAGTGCCGGTGAGGTGAGCTACCGCATTGTGGCGACCAACGATACGCCTGTACTCTCGGCTACGCTTCTCTTTCGGAAACAGACGATTCATGCCGTCATTGATAACGAATCGCGCACGATCACCTTTCCGATCGATCGCCTGATCTACTCCTCGGAGTATCCGAGTGAGTTGCTTGCGGCTGTTGCGCTCGATCTGACCTTGGGCGAAGGCTTCAAATTGACCAAAGAGCGGACGACGTTCGATCTGGTTGGAGGCGAAAGCATTGCCCTTTACAAGGGGCGAAATACCTACACCTATCAATTAGCAGCTGCGATCGACTACCTGCCGGTTACCAACCACCTTGCACAATTCAACTATCGGCGCGGTGTGAATCTCACCTATTGGATGACCGAGGATGACCGCAATTGGTTGGAGGCGATCACGCCGGAGATGTTCCCTCTGTGGAAAGAGCTGGGATTTGACCATTACCGAGTGCCGGTGTGGGAGTTTTGCCTCTATGACAAAACGAGTGGGGCGGCCAACGAAAAAGCCTTCCGTAAATTGCACGAACTCTTCACTTGGTGTGAGCAGAACGGGATGTATGCCATTCTCGACATGCACGAGTTAGGCAATTATGATGAAAAGAAGATGTATGACCTTGCTAATCCCGAATATCGCAACCACTTTGTCGAACTGTGGCGTAAACTTGCGACCGAATTCAAAGATCACGACCGCAATCACCTTGCCTTCGAGTTGCTGAACGAACCCGGGGACGGTACACAGGACGGAAGTGCTTGGAATAAGCTCCAAAAAGAGGTGATGACGGCGATTCGCGAGCAGGATCCCGAACGGATTGTCTTCGTGCCGGCGATGGATTACCAAAATTACAACTACATCAAATATGCGCAATTCGCCGAGCAGGATCCCAATGTTGTAGTTTCGTACCACTACTACCTGCCCATGTTGCTCTCGCACTACAAATCGTTGGCATGGAAAGATTATCAGGGGGCGATTCAATACCCGGGAACGGTGATTCCGACCAAGGCCGATGCTGATAAATATCCCAAATTTGCGTCGTTCTATACGACCACCTACAACGCCGATCGCATCATGGGCGAAATGGGCAATGCCGCCTCAGACGGCCGTAATATTGGCCACGCGATCCATTGTGGGGAGTTCGGATGTAGTAAAAATGTGCCTGAATCCATGCGCTTGCAATGGTTTGCCGATATGGTGGCAGCTTTGGAGGCGAACGGGATTCCGTGGACTTTGTGGGAGTGTTTGGGCGGCGGATTTGGTTTTGTGGATGAGGATTGGGGTTTTAGTGACGGAACTCACCACCGAATCAACTGCCCGTTGTTGAAGATTTTGACCGGCAAGGAGATGAACGAGGCCGAAGCGAAAGATTTCCTCGAAAAATATGGATTTAAAACCTATTAACCGACCTATTGAGACCTGATATGAATACTTCTAAGAGATCGTTATTGATGCAGTTTGCCGCCCTTTCGCTTGTCTGTTTTGCCGGTGTTGGGTTGTATGGCTGCTCGAAAGAGGCCGATGATGCTCTTTTGCCGATTGGTGCAAAAGCGGTGGTCAAAGCCGTTTTGAACAGTTCGGCGACCGAGGCTGCTTATAATCACCGCGCTTATTTGATTGAGGACGATCTGATAACCCGTAAATCTGTTGCGGCTTCGGCTGCTGCACTTGCTCCGTTTCGTGTTGACGCAGGCCGTTACGGAATGTTGGTGGTGGCGGCATCTGATGAGTCGAATCTCTTGTTTCCGGCTACGGAGGCCGATGCTTTGTCGAAATACGCCATCGGAATTAAGGATATGACGGCTCCGATTGCCGATCTGCTGATTGGTCACAATGCCGGTTTTGAGGTCTCGAAGAGCGAAGAGTCGGCGGCTGTCGAGTTGTCGCGTGCGGTGGCTCATGTGACGGTTACCATCGTGGGGTTGGAGGCTCTCGCAGCATCGAGTATCGCCGTGACAATCCCCGAAATGTATGACCGTATCGGTTGGGACGGGGTCGCCTCGAAGAGCGGAAGCGAATTTGCCGAAAAGACAATCACGCTGACCAAAGACGCCTCCGATCGCTATACGGGATCGGCGATCGTGTTGCCCACCAATACGGACGGAACGGTTCAATTCCGCTTTGCCATCAACGGAACCAACTATATGTCGGTGCAAAAGGTGCGTATTGAGCCGAATCGCAAATATACGCTGACCGTTGCCGCCAAGTTCCAAGACGATGCCTCTATTAAATTGACCCCCGTCCTCAGTTACCTGCCGTGGGATGCAACCACCACAGTGGATGATGCAATAGCGGCTCCGAACGATGATCGTCCGGCCAATAAAAATTTTACGGTCGAGCTTTATCGTCACGGAGCATGGGAACCGGTATTTGTCCACAACGCAAAAGTTTCCGACTATGCCGCCAATCCGTCAAACGGATATACGCAGTACGATATGGGCTTTGCCCAGTTTACCGATTCGTTTACCGAACCGCTCAAAGTGCGTGTTACCACGGCTAAATCCTTCTCGAAAGTGGAGATCCGGCCGCTTGCCTACGGCATTACGCCGAGTGTACAGACGGCGACAAGCCTTGAATTCGA
>CAYOKU010000088.1:0-9208 GCA_964404645.1 uncultured Alistipes sp. | reverse complement strand
AGTTGCTGTTGTAACGGGTGCAGCCCGCGGCATCGGCAAAGCGATCGCTCTCGAATTTGCCAAAGAGGGGGCCCATGTAGCTTTCACCGATCTGGTGATTGACGAGAACGGCAAAGCAACCGAGGCTGAAATCGCAGCGTTGGGTGTAAAAGCCAAGGGCTATGCCTCGAACGCGGCTAATTTCGAAGAGACCCATAAAGTGATTGACGAAGTTGTCAAGGATTTTGGTCGTATTGATATTCTGGTCAATAATGCAGGAATTACCAAAGACGGTTTGATGATGCGTATGACTGAGGCTCAATGGGATGCAGTGCTGACTGTGAACCTCAAATCGGCTTTCAACTTTATCCACGCCGTTGTCCCCGTTATGGCTCGCCAAAAAGGCGGTTCGATCATCAACATGTCGTCGGTAGTCGGCGTCAGCGGCAATGCCGGACAATGTAACTACTCGGCCTCGAAGGCGGGTATGATTGGGTTGGCGAAATCCATTGCCAAGGAGATGGGGCCGCGCGGCATTCGTGCCAATGCAATTGCACCCGGCTTTATCATTACCGATATGACGGCTCAACTGCCCGAAGAGGTCAAAGAGGGTTGGTACAAGCAGATCCCGTTGCGTCGCGGTGGCACACCGGAAGACGTTGCCAAAGTGGCTCTCTTCCTTGCATCGGATCTGTCATCGTATGTCAGCGGACAGGTGATCCACTGCTGCGGTGCGATGAACTGCTAAAATTTTAAAACCGCCTGAATTTTTTCAGGCGGTTTTTTTATACAACGGGTTTATCGACCGTATGTATTACCGCGCAGCAATATATTCCGTATATTGCATCTTTTTTGCTATATTTGCAATCATGAAACGACTAATACTGCTTGCCGCAGCCCTGACGGCTCTTCAAACCTATGCGCAGGAGGCTACCCTTCCGGCTCCCGATGCCAAATCATTGAGTATGGGGGGAGTAACTATGACAACACTCTCCAACTCACATGCCATTTACGGGAACTCGTCAACAGCTATTTTCTCACACTCTCCGGCTCAAATTTCATCATCCTATTATGGACAAGGAGAGTTTGATTATTATGCAGTATCGGGATTTTATCGGTTCGACAATACGAATCTGGTACAGATCGGTTGGCGGCAATATCTACGAGAAAAGGGCAACAACGATATGGCGGTTGATGCAGGATATGCACGCCGCATCAACGACCGTTGGGCAATAGGCGTTGTTGGGCGTTATATGCACCTGAAACGACCTGAAATTTCAGCCGATGCTCTTGCCATGGATCTGAGTGCGGCCTATCAGCTACCGTTGGAGGTTGCTGGCCGATTCTCCATGCTGCGTGCCGGTGCCAAATTAGCCAATTTAGGAGGGTATCTCGATGATACAGCCTATACGTTACCGATGGATATAACGGTTGGAGCCGCATTGGATACGTATCTATCAGATGCGCATGAAGTCACCGTGGCGGCCGATTTCGGATATTACTTTGCTCCGCGTAGTGTGCGTGGTTTCCAGATGTCGGTCGGAGCCGAATACAACCTCATGCAACTGTTTCAACTCCGGGCCGGTTATCACTACGGCGGGCGCAAAGCGTACTACCCCTCTTATGCAACAGTTGGCGCAGGCGTTCGTTTCCTGCATCTAAGGCTCGATTTTGCTTATCTTTTTGCCAAAAAGAATACGGTGCTGCACAATACGTACAGCGTTAGTTTTGGCTTTGATTTTTAAGAAGTTGATCTAATAACTCTTGGCATCCGTCCTCCAACATATCGAGTACCAATTCAAATCCTTCGTGCCCTTCGTAGTAAGGATCCGGAACATAACTGCGATCTGGATAGTGCAGACAGTATTCACGCATGCGTGAAATACGCTCGGCGGCTTTGCGCGATGGAGCCAACCGGTGCACCGTTTCATAATTCATATCGTCCATGACCACAATTCGGTCAAAGCGTTCGAAATCCTCTTCTCGAATTTGACGCGCCCGATGAGTCAGGTTGTAGCCGCGACGAGAGGCTGCACTGCGCATTCGCGCATCGGGCGGTTCGCCCGTATGTCCGGCGTAGGTTCCGGCAGAATCCACCTCAATCAACTCCGCGACACCCTGTTCGCGTACTAAATGTTGCATAATACCGTCGGCGGCCGGCGAACGGCATATGTTCCCAAGACAGACAAAAAGAATCCTTGTTTTCATGGCTGCAAAGATACAATTATTTTGGAATACAAATTGTAGGAGAGTTTCACATGAAAGCGCAAAATCAAGATTTTTGTCCCCGTTATCGCTGTCGGGAGTGGGCCATACTCTACATGCGGCTCTTTGCAGGAGGCATCATGCTGTTTCATAATATCGGCAAGATACAGAATTACAACGAAATAGTCAATGCATATCCGGCATTTGATGCAATCTCACCTGCGGCTGTATTCGTAATTACATCCATCATAGAATCTCTTCTTGCTTCGCTGATCATCATTGGATTGTGGGTTCGTATGTCGGCTTTCATCCTTACGGTGGGGATTTTTTTCACGATGGTATGGGGCAAATTCGGTGGGTTCGAGCAGGATTTTATCTGGATGGGGATCTATCTGTTTTTAGTTATCTCCGGTGGTGGAGTCTACGGGTTTGATCGCTCCTCGTGTAGTTTGAATTCACAGAAATGACAAACCGAACAACATTCTGTCCAATTAACAACCCTATGTTAGCAGAAAAATTGTAACTTTGCCCAGATTTGTTTCGATGTAAAACGAAAAAAGAAAAGAGATGATGAAGAATATCATTGTGTTAGTGACCGCACTAACGCTGACTGCAACAGTTGTTACGGCTCAGGAATTGCCTCGCAAGGTATCGAATATCGAAGTGCTCGATCTGGATGGAAAACCCGCAAAGCTACCTCACTTCGGTGAAAAAACGCTGATGATCTTTTATGTCGATCCCGATCGGCACAAACAGAACGAGGATTTCACCATAGAACTTGAAAAAAATCACCGAGCACAAAGCCCGAACATCTTCGGTTTCGGTGTAATGAATCTCAAAGATGCCCCGATGGTTCCCAACGGTATGGCTCGTAGCATGGCCAAAAAACGCACGGCCGAAAACAAAGCACTGGTGCTGGCCGATGAGAGTCGAACATTGAGCACGGCATGGGGATTGGGCGATTGCAACAACCAATTTGTGCTGATGCTTGTATCAAAACAAGGTGAGCTGGTATTCCTGCGCAAAGGAGTGCTGTCGGCTGCCGACAAAGCGGCCTTCTATCAGACACTTGAAAAATATAAATAATCCTATATGGTATATCGAATCGCTCTGATCGTATTGTCTATCTGCGCTGTCTTATCTCTCCACGCACAGGAGAATACGTACATATCAGCTGGCGATACGATCCATTACGCTTACACTCCACAGCCGACTGTAACGCCGAAACGCCCTTTCTTTCGACGAATAGTCGACTACTTCGGCAATTCGACAACCGACCGTACTTTCGAAAAAAAGATAGATATCACGTTTGCTGGCGGGCCGAGTTACTCGAAAAATACATCGCTCGGTTTGGGCGTGCTGGCAGCCGGATTATATCGACTCGACCGCACTGACTCAATCACCTCGCCTTCTGATATTTCAATCTACGCAAGTGCCTCCATATCGGGTTTTTATTCGATCGGAGTTACCGGAAATACAATTTTTGCACTGAATCGTCGCCGCGTAGATTACACCGTATCGTTTACTTCGGCTCCACGCTCATTGTGGGGAATCGGATACGATGCCGGACGCTACAATCCGGAGAGTACCTTTGTCGAGAAACGATACTTTGTGCAAGGACGTTATAGATTGGTTGTTTTGCCCAATACCTTCTTCGGCGTGGTAATGAACTTTGAACATGCACAAGGTAAAAAATTTACCAATGAGGCATATCTCTACGGAGAGCGAAAAAAGTACACGGCTGGCGGAGTAGGCCTTTTTGCAGAATATGATTCGCGGGATTTTGCGCCAAATCCGTATCGCGGTATATATGTGAGCTTTCAGGAGATTATCTTTCCAAAAGGTTTAAGTAACTGCGGGAATACATTATGGCGATCGGCTGTGACGGTCGATTATTACCAAAAGCTCTGGGAGAGTGCCATTTTAGCGACCGATCTCTATGCCGAATACAATTCGAAAGGAACCCCTTGGCCAATGCTGGCTCGAATGGGTGGATCGCAACGCATGCGCGGTTATTATCAAGGTCGCTACACAGACAACGGTATGGTGACGTTTCAAGTTGAATTACGACAACGCATCTGGCGAAGAATTGGTTGTGTGGTATGGGGTGGAGCCGGAAATGTCTTTCCTACCATTGCTAAATATGATTGGTCGCACACGTTACCCAACTACGGAGTAGGATTGCGCTGGGAGTTGAAAAAACGGGTGAATGTGCGTTTTGATTACGGATTGGGCCAGAAGACAAGCGGCTTCCTGCTCAACATCAACGAAGCATTCTAAATAATTGATTATGAACGTTAACCCAAACCTTAAAAATCGACAAAAAATCGTGAAGACACGCAGCCGCTTTACGACGCTGCTGACTGTCTATTTTTTCGTGGCGTTAATTGTCCCTAATTGCGTGCTTGCCAATACGGAGCCTTATTCGTTATGGACGGTAGAAGCCTTGATACTCATGCCTTTGGGATTCTACATGATGTGGAGCGTTGCGCTGCGTCGTTCCGGAATCATGATTTGGATCGGATTCCCATTCATCTTTCTATGCGCTTTTCAGATCGTTTTGCTGTATCTGTTCGGGAACTCGATCATCGCCACCGATATGTTCACCAATCTGGTCACGACCAACCCGGGCGAGGCAGGCGAACTATTGGGAAACATCTATCCTTCGGTTGTACTGGTCTGTTTGATGTATCTGCCGCTGCTGTGGTTCTCCGCGCGCGAAATTGCCCACAAACGCTACATTTCGCGCACCACTCGGCTGACTGTGGGATTGACTGGGGCGGCTCTCTTTACGTTGGGGACGTTGGCTTTATGGCCGGCCTACCGTGTCAGCGAAAGACGCCATGTCCTGCGTGACGAAATTTTTCCGCTCAATGTTCTCTACAATGTGGGGTTGAGCGCCTCGGAATTCCGAAAAACACAGCACTTCTTCAAAACATCCGAAGGGTTTACATTCGAAGCGCGACGCACGGCACAGGCTCCTGAACGTGAAATTTATATCTACATAATCGGAGAGGCATCGCGCGCCATGAGTTGGCAACTCTACGGATACGACCGAGCCACAAACCCCGAACTCTCTAAGGTAGATAATCTGGTGATTTTCCGCGATCTGCTGACTCAGAGCAACACGACACACAAAAGTGTGCCGCTTATTCTCTCCTCGATCTCTGCCGCAGAACATACCGAACTATACCGCCGCAAAGGGCTTCCGGCTCTCTTTAACGAAGCCGGATTTGAAACGTGGTTCATCTCGAACCAATCGCGCCAAGGAGCAATGATTGACCATTTGGCCAGCGATGCCCAGCATTTGATCTACATTCGTTCGCCACGACGCGATACACAATTGCTCGATGAAATCCACAAGGCTCTCCAAAAGAGCAAGGCTCAAAAGATCCTCTTTATTCTTCATTGCTACGGTTCGCATTTCAGCTATCACCAACGCTATCCGCGCGAATTTGCCTATTTCAAGCCTGATAACGATGTCGCCATCTCAATAGAAAATATCGAGCTGATTCGCAATGCCTATGATAATTCCATCCGCTATACGGATCATGTTTTGGCACAGATGATCGACTACTTTACCTCGTTGCGTGGAACTGCCACAGCCCTACTCTACTGTTCGGACCACGGTGAAGATCTTATAGACGACAGCCGCGAACGGTTTTTGCACGCATCACCAACCACCACCGCCTATCAGTTATATGTCGCATCACTGGCATGGTTCTCGCCCGACTATCGTCGTTTTTTTCCTGAAAAGGTTGCTGCGACCGAGGCGAATGCCACAGCTCCAGCCACGACACACGCTCTGTTCCATACGATCGCCGATTTGGCATCTATTGAAGGCCGGTACGTGCTACGCAAAGAGTCGCTCGCCAATCCGGAGTACGACCGAAATGCACCTCGTCGCTATCTCAATGATCACAACGAGGCTGTTCCGTATGCTCAAACCGGATTGACGGAGATTGATTTCGAAGTGTTCGACCGATTTGGCGTGGATCTCTGACCACAGATACATACAACAAGTAACGCGAGTAATACTCCCCATTCGTATTACTCGCGTTATTCTTATACCCAAGTTGGTTTTAGTACAGACGAAATGAAGTATTGTTTCGGAATATCGGGATATTATTACACAAAAAAGTAGACAGCTTCGAAAGCTGTCTACTTTTTTGTGTCTATCTGTCAATATGCTCTACAACGCGAAAAGTATAAAAATCTGAGCTGTCAACACACGCAAAAACATTACGACCGGATAAACGGTCGAATACCCGACCGCAGGCATATCGTTTCCGGCAGTACCGTTGGCATAGGCCAATGCGGGGGGATCGGTCATAGCACCGGAGACCATACCCATCAATGTATAATAATTCATTTTAAGCCAAA
Source organism: uncultured Alistipes sp. (assembly GCA_964404645.1). Taxonomy (GTDB): domain Bacteria; phylum Bacteroidota; class Bacteroidia; order Bacteroidales; family Rikenellaceae; genus Alistipes. Next base: position 2,641 of record CAYOKU010000088.1, on the reverse strand, counting down.
CACGAGCGGTAATGCCTACGATCAAGAGCGGCAACACCGTAATGACAAATCCGTAACCGATCCACCGATAACCACCGTCCATGATCGCATCAATAAATCCATCTCCCGCACCGATACCAACCGCAGCAAGGAATAGGGCGATACCGATCTCGCGCAACATTAGGTTTGCACTCATGGTCGTGTAGGTAACCAAATGGAAATGTGCCCCAAAACGGCCGATCAGAATCGCCACGATCAACGGCCCTCCGGCTAATCCGAGTTTTACAGGCTGCGGCACATTGAGCAGCGGAATAGAGCCGAGAAGCACGCCCAGTGCAATACCAACAAAAATAGTCACCAGATTGGGTTGATCAAGCTTTTTGAGTGAGTTACCCAACAAATCAGCCACTTGGGCAACAGATTTTTCCGATCCAACGACCATCACTCGGTCGCCCACTTGTAATTCAAGACCTTGATAAGGAATCAGATCAACACCGGCACGATTGACACGCGTAATAGTAATTCCGTATTTGGTGCGCAGGCGCAGATCCGAAAATTTTTTGCCGTTGATCGATGATTTTGTAATCAGAATGCGGCGTGAGATCAATACGGCATTGGGCGTGTTATTGCCCCAGTCGGCATCGGTCAACTCCACGCGACGGCCGAAAAAGGCCACAATCGCCTCGGTGTCTTCCGACTGGCAGATGATCCATAGACGATCGCCAATCGAAACGGTGCTATCGGCATCAGCCATCGTAATCTCGCCATCGGCATGCAACAAACGCGATATAACAAAGGGGCGGTTAATTAAATCGCGCAGATAACTGACTGTGCGCCCGTCAAGTATGTTATTGGTGAACTCCACAGAGACTTTATCGGCAAATTTCTGTTCGTTAGAGAGGGCAGCCAGAGCCTCATCCTCCTTTTGAAAATCGACCCGCAACGCATAGCGAATGAAGATCAGAGTAAAGATGATGCCGATAACACCCAGCGGATATGCTACGGCGTATCCCAGCGCGATCGTTGGATCGTTATATCCCGAAGCATCGGCATAGGCTTGCTGTGCAGCACCCAACCCCGGAGTATTCGTTACAGCTCCCGAAAGAATTCCCACCATGGTCGGAATCGGGGTTCCAGTTATTATGTGGATCACATATGCCGTAGCAACACCCAACAGCACAATCGCCACAGCGCAGCCAACCAACGTAACTCCGCCGTGCTTGAAAGCTGAGAAAAAACCGGGACCAACCTGCAAGCCGATCGAGAAGACAAAGAGAATCAATCCGAACTCCTTGACGAAGTGGAGGATTTCACCATCAACGGTCATGCCAAAATGGCTCAATGCGATACCGACAAAGAGAATCCAAGTGATGCCGAGCGATACGCCACAAATTTTGACTTTGCCCAAAAGAATACCGATCGTGATGACCAGTGCGAACGTAAGCACGGCATGGGCTATGCCTCCGCCGAAAAACAGGGTGTACAACCAATCCATAATAGACCTAAATTTTGTGCTGTTGAAAAGATTTATGCACAAAAGTAGTATTTATTTATAAAAATTAAAAATTTAAAAAGAAAATTAAATATTTATTCACGGCATCAAACTGCCTTCCAATAGACATAGGAGCCATAAAATATGCACTTTGATAGAATCCGCCGCGCATACCTGCTGTTAATCGTCAATATAAATATTTTTCGATGATCGGCATCAATAGTGCTGTAGCCAACCCCATAAGAGCCATAGCAAGGCCACTCAACGCCCCTTCGACGGCACCAATTTCTATTGCACGAGCCGTTCCGATTCCATGCGCCGCCGATCCGAGTGCAAAACCGCGTGCCTCGGCATCATGGACACCGCAACGGCGCAAAATCCATTCACCAAAGATACTACCGAATATTCCCACACAGAATACCACCACCGAGGTGACCGAAACATTACCGCCCAACGGAGCCGAGACAGAAACAGCAATCGGCACGGTGACAGATTTGGGAGCTATTGAGTTGATAATCGACCGCTCTGCACCAAAAGCCATCGCAATGTAAACCACACTCAACACGCCCGTGAAACAACCTGCTAATGTGGCAATACCAACAGGAAGCAGACTGCCGCGCAGTCGTTCCAACTGTTCGTAGAGCAGATAACCAAGTGCGACCACCGACATACCAAGTGCAAAGTTCAAAATTCCGGTAGCCTCCTGATAGCGAGCATAATCTATATTTACTGAACGCAGAAACACAATTACAGCGACAAAAGTCAGCAGCACAGGGTGCAGTATCGGTAGTTTGGTGCGGCGATATATCATTCCACCCAACAGGTACAACCCGATGGTTAATGTCAGCAAAAATAGATCGGAAGAGATAAAATACATATAATAATTAAAGTGATGAATCATCAGGCGTCCCGTGATTGATCTGTTTTCTATTCAAGCTCTGAAAAGTCCAACCGCTAACCAGCAGCACTATAATCGTTGATACGATGCCAGATACAACAATCGCCCAAAGATTATCGAGAATGACCCGATATGAATCCATCAACCCCACTCCATAAGGCACAAAGAAAAGTGCCATGGAACCCAAAAGAAATTTTGCGGCCGGGCGTACCGTTTCTGCTTTGACCCATCGCAAACACAACGCTGCAAAAAGCAGAATCAGGCCAATGATA
>CAYOKU010000087.1:0-9229 GCA_964404645.1 uncultured Alistipes sp. | reverse complement strand
GAAGAAAGAGAATTATTAGTCGTATTACCTATTTAATATGCACCCGTCGCCCATTGGGGAGACGGGTGCATTTACTAAGATATGGAGCCTAATCAACCACTTGTATCGATCGTGATTCCGGCCTATAATATCGAGGCTTATCTCGATATGTGCCTCCGTAGTGTCATTGAACAAGATTACAAGCAACTGGAAATTCTGGTTGTGGATGACGCCAGTACCGACCAGACACTTTCGATTGCTCGCCATTGGGCAACACTCGATTCTCGAATTACTGTCATTGAAAAACCGCACGAGGGTCTTCCGATGACACGTCGCCGCGGGTTGGATGCGTCACATGGAAAATACATCCAACATCTCGATGGTGATGATTGGTTGTGTTCCGGTGCAATCACAGCATTGGTTGCGCGCGCCGAGGAGTGCGGGGCGGAGATTGTGTATGCACCATTTTATTATGCGTACCCATCGGGAGAGATGAAACTGTCACCTGAACCAGATTTCGAGTTGACGGCCGGCCGGACACATCTCAAAGCTTTGATAGGAGCAACCTATTTGTGGACAGTCTGGTCACACTTCTGTTTGCGCGAGTTCTATTACGCATGTGAAGTAGATGTGATGCCGCATATTAATATGTGTGAAGACGGAATTCTTATGACGCAACTGTTGGTTCATGATTCTCGTGTGGCGGCATGCCGGAAGCCGACTATCTATTATCGCCAGAATCAGGTATCAATCACCAACGATGCAGGGCGTAGGAAATCGCGTGTACAAGATATGCGAGCCGTTTTTTCTTGGTTGGAGAACTATATCGAAACGAATGGTTTGTCTTCGAATTATCACCGTGAAATGGCATTTCGGCACGGCTTTTTTGCCAATAACTATGTGTGGCACAGGGATCTATCGACACTTCGATCGGATATGCGGCGTATGGCTGAGTCCGAAAAACAATACCCTGCGATTTTCAAACCCTATCTGACACGACATGTCGAACGGCTGTTGAAGAGTTATTGTATCTCTCCGCTCTTGGGCGATTTGCGTTTGGCCTATTATCGATGGCGTAAAAAAATATAACTTCCGTTGTAATTCGCTAATTATACGTCTGGTAATATATTCCATTATTTTTTTATTTCTTAACGAGAATTGTCGTATCTTTGTAAACTTATAGCAATTAATAACGAACAAGATATGGCAGACGAAAAAATTATCTTTTCAATGGTCGGTGTGAGCAAGACCTTCACCAACCAAAAACGTGTATTGAACAACATCTACCTCTCTTTTTTCTACGGTGCGAAGATCGGCATCATCGGTCTGAACGGTTCGGGAAAATCGACATTGATGAAGATTATTGCAGGACTTGACAAGAATTTCGAAGGCGAAGTGGTCTTCTCGCCGGGCTATACGGTGGGTTATCTCGAACAAGAGCCGAAACTCGACGATACCAAAACCGTGCGTCAGGTTGTCGAAGAGGGGTGTGCGGCGACAGTTGCGCTGCTCAAAGAGTACGAGCAGATCAACGAAAAACTGTGTGAGCCGATGTCGGACGATGAGATGACGCGCATGATCGAACGACAGGGTGAATTATACGAAAAAATAGACCACTGTAACGGTTGGGATCTGGATACGGTGCTTAATCGGGCTATGGATGCGCTGCGTTGCCCCGATCCCGATCAACTGGTCAAGGTGCTTTCGGGGGGAGAACGTCGTCGGGTGGCATTGTGTCGTCTACTTTTGCAGCAACCCGATGTGCTGTTGCTCGATGAGCCGACTAACCACCTCGATGCTGAATCAATCGACTGGCTTGAACAACACCTGCAACAATATAAAGGTACGGTTATCGCTGTTACCCACGACCGCTATTTCCTCGACAACGTGGCTGGTTGGATTCTCGAACTCGACCGTGGCGAAGGTATTCCGTGGAAGGGCAACTACTCGGGTTGGCTCGAACAGAAGACCACCCGGATGGCGATGGAGGAGAAACAGGAGTCGAAGCGGCGTAAGACGCTCGAACGCGAGTTGGAGTGGGTGCGTATGTCGCCATCGGGTCGTCATGCCAAGTCGAAAGCGCGTCTATCGGCCTATGATAAGATGATGAACGAGGATGCTAAACAGAAAGAGGAGAAGCTCGAAATTTTCATTCCGAACGGCCCTCGTCTGGGCGATATGGTCATCGAGGCACAGGAGGTATCGAAAGCGTTTGGTGACCGTATTCTTTATGAGCACCTCAATTTTGCGCTGCCACCTGCCGGCATCGTTGGTGTAATCGGCGCAAACGGAACAGGTAAAACCACCCTATTCCGTATGATTATGGGGCTTGACCAGCCATCGAGCGGAACGTTCAAAGTCGGCCAGAGTGTCAAATTGGCTTATGTCGATCAACAGCATAAGTCGATTGATCCCGAGAAAACCGTTTTTGAGGTTATTTCAGGCGGGTTGGATCTGATGACGCTCGGCAATCGGCAAGTCAATGCACGTGCTTACGTGGGTCGTTTCAACTTTACGGGAGCTGATCAGGAGAAGAAGTGCGGTATGCTCTCCGGCGGTGAACGAAACCGATTGCATCTTGCGTTGGCACTCAAAGAGGAGGGCAACGTGCTGTTGCTCGATGAGCCTACCAATGATATCGACGTCAATACGTTGCGAGCTTTGGAGGAGGGTCTTGAAAACTTTGCGGGTTGTGCCGTTGTGATTTCGCACGACCGTTGGTTCTTGGATCGTATTGCCACCCATATACTCTCTTTTGAGGGAGATTCGAAGGTGGTCTACTACGAAGGCTCCTACTCCGAATATGAAGCTTGGAAAAAAGCACAGGGGGGCGATACTGAACCGCACCGCATCCGATACAAAAAACTGATTGCTGATTAATCTCAACTAAATATAACTCATGCAAAAACCATCTATACCCAAGGGCACACGCGACTTCTCGCCGACCGAGATGATGCGTCGCCAATATATTTTCGATACGATTCGCCGAGTTTTTCGCGCCTATGGCTTTGCTCCGCTCGAAACTCCCTCCATGGAGAACCTCTCCACGTTGTTGGGCAAATATGGCGATGAGGGCGATAAATTACTCTTCAAAATTCTCAACTCGGGAGATTATGCCTCCGGACTCTCGGATGAGGCTCTCCGGCAGGCTTCGCAGATCTGCGAGAAGGGGTTGCGTTACGATCTTACAGTGCCGTTTGCACGCTATGTGGTTCAGCACCAAAATGAATTGACGTTCCCGTTCAAACGTTACCAGATCCAGCCCGTATGGCGTGCCGACCGTCCTCAAAAAGGTCGCTACCGCGAATTTTATCAATGCGATGTGGATGTGATCGGCACTCGCTCTTTACTGTGTGAAGTGGAGTTGGTCGAGATTGTCGAACGAGTTTTCAAGGCGTTACGGATTCGTGTGGCGTTGAAAATGAATAATCGTAAAATTCTTTATGGCATTGCCGAGGCGATCGGCCATGCCGATAAGATGATGGATATTACGGTTGCAATTGACAAACTCGATAAGATTGGTTTAGACAACGTAAAAGCCGAATTGTCGGAGCGAGGTTTGTCGCAAGAGGCAATCGACAAACTTCAACCGATTCTTGAATTGAGCGGAGATAACAATCAGAAATTGTCGCAATTGAGAAATGTTCTTGCATGTTCTGAAACTGGCATGAAGGGCGTAGAGGAGATGCAGCAGATCTTTGATCGCGTGGCTACTTTGGGCGTGAATCTGCAAGTGGATCTCGACCTTTCGCTGGCACGTGGTTTGAACTACTATACGGGAGCTATTTTTGAAGTGAAGGCTTTGGATTTTGCAATTGGTTCGATCTGCGGCGGAGGCCGATACGATGATCTGACCGGTATTTTTGGGATGCCTAATATGTCGGGGGTCGGCATCTCATTCGGTGCGGATCGCATCTATGATGTGATGTGCGGCTTGGAACTTTTCCCCGATGAAGTCAACTGCACAACCCGTGTGCTTTTTGTCAATTTGGGCGAGGAGGAACAGAGCGCAGCGTTAGGGCTGCTGCGCGAACTGCGTGGAGCTGATGTTTCGGCCGAGATCTACCCCGAAGCCGGAAAGATGAAAAAACAGATGGAGTATGCCAATCGTCGCACGATCCCCTTTGTGGTGATTATCGGCTCGGATGAATTGGCTGCAAAATCCGCTACGGTAAAAGATATGCGCACAGGAGAGCAGCAACAAATGGCTTTTGGTGAGTTGACTGCTTTTTTTCAAAATAATTAGGTTCTCCGACGAAGGTTAAACTATGAAACGAATCCTCTCTGTCCTCTTTATGTTGTCGGTATATCCGGCGATGGCTCAGCAGGTTGATGATGTGCAACAACTTCAAAAGTTTGCGCAGGTCTACCGCTATCTGTCGGGATTGTATGTCGATGATGTCGAGATGTCGCCGCTGGTCGAAAGTGCCATTGTGGGGATGCTCGACAAACTCGATCCTCACTCGGCCTACATTGGCAGCGATGAGATGAAGGGGGTACAGGAGAGTTTCGATGGTGAATTTAGTGGCATTGGTGTCGAGTTTAATGTGCTGCGCGATACGGTAATCGTGGTCAATACCATTGCCGGAGGTCCTGCCGAACGGGTCGGTGTGCGTGCAAATGACCGTATTGTGCGCATTGACACCCTTTCAGCGATTGGAATGTCGCGTAGCGATGTTCCCAAATACCTGCGTGGAAAACGCGGTACAAAGGTCGATGTTGAAGTGATGCGTCACGGCACATCGCAGTCGTTGCATTTTGTCATCGTTCGCGACAAAATTCCGCTCAACACAGTCGATGCAGCCTACATGACCGATCAAGGAGTCGGATATATCAAGATTAATCGCTTCGGGCGAACAACAATGGAGGAGTTCCGCTCGGCCTATGCCGACCTGAAAAAACCGAAGGAGTTGATTCTTGATCTTCGGGGAAACGGAGGCGGTTTGCTGGAACAAGCCATTGAGTTGGCTGGATTTTTCCTGCCGCGCGGCTCGGTGATTGTTTCAACCGAAGGACGTGCGGTTCCCGCATCGTCTTATGCGGCTCAACGTGACGGTGAGAACCTCAAAGGGCGTGTTATTGTATTGATTGACGAGTCGTCGGCTTCGGCATCAGAAATTGTTGCGGGGGCTTTGCAGGATTGGGACCGAGCCTTGATTGTGGGTCGTTCCTCTTTCGGCAAGGGGTTGGTACAGCGGCAAATTCCATTGAATGACGGATCGGCCGTGCGTATTACGGTGGCGCGTTATCACACCCCATCGGGGCGCGTGATTCAGCGTCCCTACGAAAAAGGGAATAAACGAGCCTACTATTTGGATCATTTGCGGCGTTATGATGATGACAGTCGTGATTCGCTCAATGCATCGGCTCCGGCATATCGTACATTGCGGAATGGCCGCACGGTCTATGGCGGTGGCGGGATTCGGCCCGATCTGATTGTCGAAGCCGATACGGCCGGCTATTCAAACTACTACGCAGAGTTGGTTCGGCGTGGTATTTTGATCGAATATGTCAATACTTGGCTTGATCGCGATCGCGACACTTTGGCCGCTCTCTACCCCACCTTCGAGGCGTTTGAAACGGGCTTTGCCGTAGATCAACCGCAGTTGGACGCTTTGGCAAAGATGGCCGACAAAAGAGGTGTAAAACTCAATGCTGAGGAGTATGCAATCTCCGAGGAGATCGCTAAATCACAACTCAAAGCATTGGCCGCCCAACGGCTATTCGGAATGACGGCCTATTTCAAAGTAATTAATCCGGCATTGAGTTCCTCCTATGCGCGGTCGCTCAATTTATTCGAGAACTGGGATAAAGAGGTAATCCCTCTGCTAAAATCCGATAATTTGTAATCGGATTTTCATATTGTCGGGGTAAGAGGGTTTCAATTTTTCTCTTATCTTTGTCGGAACTATAAACCAATGTGAAATTATGAATGTGAAGCGGGCGGTTCTCCTTGCCCTCAAAGGATGTGCCATGGGTATGGCAGATGTGGTTCCGGGAGTTTCGGGCGGAACGATAGCGTTTATTTCGGGTATCTATGAAGAGTTGATCGATTCGATTCGCAGTTTCGATACAACGGCCATGCGTCATCTTCTACACCTGCGTTTTGGCGAATTTTGGCGACATGTAAACGGCAGTTTTCTTATTTTTGTATTGTTAGGTATTGCTACGGCGATATTTTCGCTGGCACGTCTGATGACCTATCTGCTAACGACCCATCCGATCGCTATTTGGTCCTTCTTTTTTGGGCTGATTATCGCATCGGCTCTATTGGTGGCGCGACAAATCGGGCAATGGAACTGGAAAACGATTCTTTCATGTCTGGTGGGTATTGCTCTTGCTTGGTGGATTACGGTGGCCACACCGACCGAAACACCCAATACATGGTGGTTTATTCTGTTGTCCGGGGCAATTGCAATTTGTGCTATGATTCTCCCCGGTATTTCGGGGGCATTCATCCTGCTGTTGCTTGGTAAATATCAGTTTATTATGCAGGCTGTTGGTGATTTTAACATTCCGGTGATTCTGATCTTTGTGATCGGTGCGGCTGCCGGAATCATCTCATTCTCACATCTGCTTTCGTGGCTGCTGAAACATTTGCATGATATTACGGTAGCTCTGCTTATGGGCTTTATGGTCGGTTCACTCAATAAAGTGTGGCCGTGGAAAGAGGCCTTGGAGACCTACACCGATAGTCACGGCCAGATTCATCCGCTGGTGGAGCAGAATGTTTCGCCGGCATATTTTGAAACAATAACCTCGCAACCGGCACTATTAACCGAGGCTGTTCTTCTCTGCGTATTTGGTTTTCTAACCATTTACGGAATCGAACAGATCGCGCATCGGATTACCCAAAAACAGGAGGAGTAAGTTATGCGTCGATTCGGATTGATCGGTCGGCCGCTTATCCATTCGGCATCGGCTACCTACTTCAATGAAAAGTTCAAAATGAATGGTATATCCGATTGTATATATGAACTATATGAGCTTGAAAAAATAGCAGATTTGGAGCTGCTGTTGTGTGCAAAAGTAGATCTGATCGGGTTCAACGTAACGATACCTTACAAACGAGAGGTGATCCCATACCTTGATTCGTTGTCGTATGATGCACAAGCAATTGGTGCGGTGAATTGTGTCAAACGATTAGCAGATGGTCGCCTTGAAGGGGATAATACGGACATTGTCGGTCTGCGTGCTGCGCTTGACGAACTGTTGGGCGCAAGTCAACCCGAGGAGGCCTTGATTTTAGGAACAGGAGGTGCGGCACAAGCCGTGCAATATGCACTGACCGAGCGAGGTATCCCCTTCTCATTGGTCTCTCGTGATCCTGCCAAAGGGAATTACACCTATGATCAACTTCCGGTTGAAGTAGTCGAGCGTAGCCATTTGATTATCAATACCTCCCCCATCGGAACCTTCCCGAATACGGATGCAGCTCCCACGATTCCTTATGCTTATATTACTCCTGCGCATTACCTGCTTGATCTGGTCTACAACCCGCCATTGACGCGGTTTCTTGATTTTGGCCGACAACGTGGCGCGAAGATTCTCAATGGATATACGATGTTTGTTGAGCAAGCCGAGGCATCGTGGAGGATATGGACGACCTGAACCTAATTACTAAATAATGATATGATGTTTCTTAAAACAATTCTGTTACCTGTCGTTATAATAATTGGGCAATCGGTCTTTGGGCAAGGTTTGCAGGAGGTGCTTGCACCGACGTTCGGCGGCGCAAACATGCAGTATTATATGGCGCGTTTGGTCGGTGAAACGGAAAAGGTTATTGAGGAGCAGCAGATTCCAGCGGATAGCCTTTCCGATCGAATTGCGATTCTCTTTCGGATCGACACGCTCGGCCGAGTGTGCGAATGGCGATATATTGATAACACCCTGTCGGGGCGCGACAGTATTGATGTTGCGCCAGCCACAGCCGCAACCTGCCGTGCGGTAACGTTGGCCGCTTCACGGCTCGACGGCTGGACGCCTGCCGAGCGAAACGGGCGCAAGATCAACTACACGCAACGGTTGCGAATCCGGATCCCTGTGGAGAAAATTGCGAAGAAACAGGATGCCGAACCGCTTTTGTTTCTGGGAGAAGACCCCGATAAAAACTTTTGGGATTGGGTCTACACCCGTGTCCGTTACGATGATCGCTTTTCGAAGGTCGGTGGCGTAGTGCATGTGCGGTTTTTCGTTGAGCCGAATGGAGCAATCACAATCGGAGAGGTGTTCAAATCTCCCGATGATAAACTTTCGAAGGAGGTAATTCGTGTAATTCGCAACAGTAAAGGAAAATGGACTCCTCGGTGTGTGCGTGGCGTGCCGCAACGTACAGAATACATCTACCGTTGCAATTTCATCAACGATACCCATTAACGAAAAAACTCCCCGATGAAGGGAGTTTTTTCGTTACCTGTGTTGTAGCATGGCTTTGGCCTTCTCGTAGTCTGATTCATGGATAACGACCTGAGCCGGCATGGTTCCAATCGGGTAGATCGAGGACATATATTCGTTGCGGATTGTTGCCCAGATTCCCGCGCTGCCGAGGATAGATTTGGTGATCTCGGCCTCTGTGATAGTGTTGTATTCCGCCAATACAACCATTGTCTCGTCTTTCATGGCTCATTTGTTTTGGTTGGCACTTTAAAGATAGGTGATTTTTCGAAGAAATGCAACTCCCTTGCCATCTATTTATGAGCCATCCCATAGAAAATAGAAAAAAACGGCACTACAAGTATGGACTCTGGTGATATGCGAGAGCCGTTGGTTTGAGTTCTTCCAATTTTATCTTTTTGAAAAGTTCAACAAAAAGGTCTTTCAACCGTTTTTCGGTCTGCGCCAACTCATTCCATTCGTTCAAAAAACGATAATTGTAAAGCGATTCATTATAGAGTGAGTAGATCTCACCAATCTCAATATCTTGATGACACGCCTTCACAATATCATATACCGATACATTGTCCAATGAAATTTTCAAGGTCAGATAGGTGGGCGATGACATGGTTCGATCAATGTAGTTGAGTTTTGAGAGGATGCAGATTACTTTGCGAAATGTATTGTTATCCAACGTGCAATGTTGCTTCACTGCATCTACGTGAATCTTAGGTTTGCCCATATTACCCAAGATACACAGGATCTGTATTGCGCCCACTATTTTCCTTGAAAACATATTGACTTCCTTTTTTTTGTTTGTTAACCCTATTCCTTTAAAATAAAGTAGTGCAGTTAATTACCTATTTAACTGCAC
>CAYOKU010000086.1:0-9635 GCA_964404645.1 uncultured Alistipes sp. | reverse complement strand
CACTTTTTTTATTACTTTTGACAAAACACCAAGTTTTTTTACACCCAATTTTTTCGACATTTAGCACAAAACAAACAATAATAGTTTAGTAACCATACTCTTATGAACCTTCTTTTGATCTCCAATTCGACCAATGCCGGCGAAGAATATCTGCACTATCCACTGCCGGAGATCGGTCGTTTTCTCGGCGGAATTCGAGAAATTGTCTTTGTTCCCTACGCCGCAGTCACCTTTTCGTACGACGAATACCTACGCCGCGTACAAAATCGGTTCGCCGACCTCGGCATTCGCGTGAGTTCGGTACACCAAACTGCCGATCCGGCCCAACTCATCCGTACGGCCGAAGCCATCTGTGTCGGCGGCGGCAACACCTTTGCGCTGGCCAAAAAGATGCAGGAACAGGGGTTGATGCGTGCTATCCTCCGCAAAATCAAGGCCGGAACCCCCTATGTCGGATGGTCGGCAGGCAGCAACGTTTGCTGCCCGACGATCTGCACCACAAACGACATGCCCATCGTTGAACCCGAATCGTTCAAAGCAATCGGGGCCGTAAAATTCCAGATCAACCCCCACTACCTTGATGCCAACCCCGAAGGCCACGCCGGCGAGACTCGCGAGCAGCGTATCATGGAGTATATTGCGGCCAATCCTCGCCGTTGGGTGGTAGGTTTGCGCGAGGGGTGCATGTTACGTTATCAAAACGAACAGTTGGTATTGATCGGCAACCGCCCGATGCGTATCTTCAAACAGGGAACAGCTCCGTTTGAGGTGCACGCCGGTGACGATCTCTCTTTTTTATTATAAAGGTATCTCGATGAAAGTTGCAATTGCAGGCTTGGGACTGATCGGCGGATCACTCGCCTTGGCACTACGCGATCACGCCTTAGCCGAAGAGATCATCGGCATCGAAACCTCAGCGGAGCATGCACAGGATGCGCTGCGCATGGGGCTTGCCGACCGGATTGCCGAGTGGGCAGAAGCTGTCGCGGCAGCCGACTTGATCGTCTTGGCCACACCGGTTGACACGCTGCCGAAACTGGCTGTAAAGGTGCTCAATCGCGTATCATCACAACAAGTGGTAATGGATGTCGGCTCGACCAAAGAGGAGCTGTGCGAGATGATCGTCATGCATGCCAATCGAGGTCGGTTCGTGGCTACGCATCCAATGTGGGGAACGGAGTACAGTGGCCCACAAGCAGCACAACACGGCGCATTTAGCGGACGAAACGTGGTATTGTGTGACGTCGAGCGAAGCGACCGCGATGCTTTGGCGTTGGTCGAACGGGTCTTCGATTCGCTCGGTTGCACGAGAGTTTACATGAGTCCCGAAGAGCACGACCTGCATGCGGCCTATGTGTCGCACATATCGCACGTCACCTCGTTTGCCCTTGCGTTGACCGTACTCGAAAAAGAGCGGGAAGAGCAGCACATCTTCGATCTGGCCGGAGGCGGATTCGAAAGCACGGTGCGATTGGCCAAAAGTGCCGCATCGACATGGGTTCCGATCCTATTACGCAATAAATATAATGTGTTGGATGTTTTGCGCGAACACATTCACCAATTGCAAATCATGCGCCGGATGATTGAGCACGATGATGCCCAAGGGTTGAAAACCGCTATCGAACGCGCTAACTCAATCCAGCGAATCATCCGCTGATCATCATGAGAACGACTGCCCAAACCGGTCTGCTCGGCGAGCATGCCGCAACGGATTACCTACGGCAGCACGGTTTCCAGATAGAAGCACTCAATTGGCGCACGGGACACTACGAACTGGATATTGTCGCGCAACACATGGGAGTTCTTCATTTCGTAGAGGTTAAGACGCGTCAGCACCATGCACTCACATCGCCCGAAGATGCAATCACGCCCCAGAAATTTCGTGCACTAAGTCGCGCCGCGCAGGCATATCTCTCACGCTCCCGTTGGTCGGGCGAGTGTCAGTTTGATCTGGCGGCCGTTGAGATCACCCCCGATGGCATTTGCTCGGTAGAACTGGTCGAAAATGCGATGGAATACAATTGGTAATTTTGCAATTACGACAAATTATGCTACCTTTGCCAAACTTAAAAAACAAGACCGTAGCCGTTTCTTCATCCGATGCAGCTACGAGATAAACAGCAAACTACAACACTGCAAACCGTAAACGCTGATGTGGCTCTATAATCTCGGTCTGATTCTCTATGTGTGGATCATCCGCTTGGTGGCTCCGCGTCATCAAAAGGCTCGGCTTTGGATCGAAGGCCGCAAGGATCTCTTCCGCCGTATGCGCGAAGCGATCGAGCCTGACGCCCGAATTGTTTGGATACACGTTGCATCGCTGGGCGAGTTCGAACAGGGACGTCCGATCATCGAACAGATCCGCAAAGCCTATCCCCAATATAAAATCCTGCTGACCTTCTTTTCGCCTTCGGGTTATGAGATCCGGAAAGATTACAAGGGGGTAGATTACATCTTCTATCTGCCGATCGACACGCCGCGTAATGCACGCCGTTTTCTCGATGCGGCACATCCTGAAATCGCGATCTTTGTCAAATACGAATTCTGGCTTAACCTGCTGGCCGAACTCCGACAACGCAAGATCCGTTCTTTCGTCATCTCAGCCATCTTCCGCCCCAACTCCATCTTCTTCCGTCCCTACGGCGGTATGTGGCGACAAGCATTGGAGAGTTTTGAGGTGCTTTTCGTGCAGAACGAAGAGTCGAAAAAACTCCTATCGGAGATCGGATTCGACAATGTACTTGTGGCGGGTGATACCCGCTTCGACCGTGTGGCCGAGATCGCCAAAGCAGCCAAACAGATCGACATCATCGAGCAATTCAAAACCGATAGCCGTCTTTTTGTCGCCGGTTCGACTTGGGGTCCCGATGAGGAGTTGCTGATTCGGCTGATTAATGAAAATCCGGAGGTCAAGTTTGTTGTTGCTCCCCACGAAATGGACGAAGGACGCATCGCACGGCTCCAAACCGAGATCAAAGGCGGTACATTGCGTTACACCCAATGCGGCCCCCGAACCAGCTATCGCTCCCGACAGGTGATGATTCTCGACACGATGGGTATATTATCATCAGTATATGGCTATGCAACTTGGAGTTACATTGGCGGCGGATTTGGCGTCGGCATCCATAATACGCTCGAAGCTGCTACATTCGGACTGCCCGTTGCATTCGGCCCCAACTACGAGAAATTCAAGGAGGCGCGCGATTTGGTAACGCTCGCTGCGGCACAATCAATTACCAGTTACGAAGAGCTACGCGCTTGGTTTACTCCGCTGCGTGACAATGAAGTCTATCTGCAAAAGACCAGCCGCATCGCCAAAGATTACACCACTCGGCATCAAGGTGCAACCGGCATCATCACCAAAACGATCTTCCATTAGCAAACAACTTGTGCACGAAATAGCGTGCAAGGAAGGGGATGAAACCATCCAAAACATCATGCGCGAGGTGTCTACAACCAGACACCTCGCGCATGTATCATTCAGACATCTACCCCATTGCAATCTCCTCCGCGATGACTTTTATGGTTAATGTTCACGGCGGGCAAAATCAGGGTCTTAATTTCGATGGAAAAGCAGCTCCGGATTCTTCGGACGCAGGTACCAATCTTTGGCTCGCGGCTCTCCGGACTCCTGTTTTAAGAAGTAGTAACAATCGTCAATATTGACCTGTTCTTGTGCCCACTCAAATTTCCACGAGGCATCATCATCCAAGCTCAACGGAATATCCAGCACACAAGGATAGGCTACAGTGTTGAAATTAAATGAATAGATATAGTAGTTAGATCCACTTTTCAGACACGGCAAGACTTCGCCATAGAGTGTCTGAACAACCTCTTCTCCAATCGGTTCAAACGACTGATTAGCATAGACATTTCGAAAACCTTCCAAATCGGGAAGCAGCGGGACAAATTTACCGGCATTGAAAAATCCGAAGGTGTTTGACATTCCCGCACCGATCGCATAGCTCCGCACAGTCACCTGTTTAGCCTTGTTTTTCGACTCATAGTAATCCTTTATTTCGTAACAAATAACAGCATCGTTGAAATCAAAATCGCCCTGTGACGGATAGTTATCTTCGAAAAGATAGAGTCCGGATGTGGTTTTGCAGGCGATTTTATCGGGTTCCTTATCTGAGTTCCCAATATCAACACTCTCAGCGGGTTTGATCTGTTTGGGATTACTCTCCACCAAACAGAGAATATCGTTGTAGTCACCATCGTATTTTGCTTCCGACACAATGCGATTCTCCATACCCAGAACGTTGCCTTGGAAATCGCCAACCGTGACATGACAGATAAATCCGTTGGCCAAATAGCCATCCGCAGGCATCACAAACGAACCGGAATCATCCCTATAAGTAAAGGTATAACCCGCTTTCACCTGCGGATTAAGATGAGGTGTTGTAAATCGCAGACCATCATTACCCTCCTTACTATTACCCAGATAGACAAAACCTACATTCAATCCCTTAGCAAACTCGCCCAATTTAAACCGCTTGTAGGAGGCCACATTCGTTTTCAATTCATCCTTGGTGTAGAAGAGCCAATGAATCGGCTTTTGGGTATTATTACGGATGTCGGTGTATGGAATCTCGACAACCTCATCCTCTTTTACTCCATAAAAAGTACAATCTTCGGGAGTCAGCTGATCGCGCTTGGCTGAGGGATAGGTATAAAACCAGAGATAGCCATAGAGTTTGCTCATTCGGCAACCACCATCGCCCAAAAATGTGAGCCAGACCTCCGCCTTCTCAAACTCCGAAGTGGCGGGTGTTTCGGCTATGACCAGATCGGTGCATTTGAAGAGATTATTTCCTTGAACGTTATTTGTCTTTTCGGGAAAGTAAATGCTATTGACCTGTGTCATCACTTCGGCACTCACATGTCGCGTATCCGAAGCTCGCGACAACGAGGAGTTCGCAGGCGTAATGGTTAAATTTCCAACCGGATAGCTTTTCATATCGCCTTGTGCGACTACATAAAATGTTTCGACATCATTGGGCACGTCAAGTGTTGTCGCAATGGGTGTACAACCCGCCAACACCGGCTGACGAACCAACGATCCCTCATCGTAGGGATTTTCATAAAAAATCGAATAGTACTCGCCAACAACCTCCGAGGTGATGTAAACCGTGACGGTTGTTCTGTTGGAAAACTCTTGGGCGTACTTGTCACGGAATTCGCTATTGTCCACCTCATCAATGCATGAGGTCGCCAAAAATGCGACAAAAGTTATTGCCAGACACAATCTGTTCATATGCTTTCTGCTTTACGCAGCAAATATACACATTTCCGCCCAAAAACAATATTATTTCGATCGTTTTACGACTAATTGTTGTAAAGTCGTTGAAAATAGGATTTCAGCGAGTTCCACGAGTAGTACGGCCCGCCTTCGAGCGGAAGTTCAGCATCAGACTCGTTGTGCAACACGCGAACCCGTACATCGCCATCAGAGCGATTTCGATAGAAGATAAGTTGAAGATTGGCACACATCGGCGACACCTTTTCAACACTCCATGCCGTAGCCACCGCATCAACCGACTCAACACGAGCCGCAGCCTTTTTTACCCCCATGAGAGCCAACAGCGGAATAAGCCCCGAATCGTGAGCAAACCGTAACGAGGCCGAGAGATCAGATTGCCCCGACACCACCCGATCTGCCTGCTCCACAATATCGCGCAGCATCGGTTTGGCATTAACGATAACCGAATCACCGAAACGACTCGAAGGCCCCATTGTCAGATAGCGTTTCACATTCTCGTAGTTCCACAACGTGTAAAGCTCTTGGTCGGTAAAAAGGTCGTAAAACGACACATCGAGATAGCTGACATCTTGCGAGATTGAGGCCAACGCAAAGAGCTGCACCATCAATTTTTGAGGCTTCGCCACCTGCGTCGGGTCGATAAATAGGGCACGCATCAACCGCGTGGCATCCAACTGCGCACGCATCATCGAATCACTCACCCGCATCGCCGAATCATAATGATGTAACGTTTCGGGAGAACCGATCAGCGTTGTGAGGTAACGAGAACAGGATTCGCGAGTTATGCGAAGCGCAGGATTCAACTCTTTAAGCCGCTCGTTAAAAGCCGCCATACTCAGGATACAGCGCGGCACGAGTGTCGAACGGCATTCGATGCGACAAATACGACCGTTGCGCGTTGAAAAAACCTCCGGATAGGCCGCAAACATCCGCCCAGCAACTCCTCGCTGTTCATCGACACCACGCGGAGAGAGATCGCCACAACGACCGTCTGCATCCGCTGCCAGCGTTTCGACCCGAGCCAAAACCGACTCCCCTTGGGGGGTTAAATTGTGTTCCGCAGCCGCTTTACGGAGCAGATCACGCGGATCGGAATAGGCTTTCCATGCAGTATGCCAACGACTTCCATGGCGGCCAAAATGGCTGATATAAAACGGCACATACTCCTTGGCGATCGTCACCTTTCGCGTAGGTGTATATTCGTAAGAGTGGTAGATACCACCCGAACGTTCGGGGCAAGCTTTAATCTCCGCTGGGGTTGTTTGAGCCGCAATGCCCATGGGCAGCAGCAACAAAAAGAGCAATAACTTTTTCACAATCTGTT
Source organism: uncultured Alistipes sp. (assembly GCA_964404645.1). GTDB lineage: Bacteria > Bacteroidota > Bacteroidia > Bacteroidales > Rikenellaceae > Alistipes. The sequence continues at coordinate 3,048 of CAYOKU010000086.1, read as the reverse complement.
GTTTTAGCATTTATGTGTCATGATTCCCAACACCAATCGATCCGTTTCGTTCATCCCGTCTCGACCAATCGCCGTCAGGTTCCGAATGCATTTATCTACATCCTCCTCGATGATCCCCTCCACCGGAGTCACGCAATGATCATCCATCGCCATCATGGCCGAGATCACAGCCGTCGAAACACCGCTGGTCACTTTCATGGCACAACTCGGTTTTGCGCCATCGCAGATCATTCCGGTAAGGTTGGCGATCATATTTTTCACCGCGGCCACCGCCTGTGCGTAACCGCCTCCCATCAGGTAGACGATTCCACAACTCGACCCCGTAGCGGCCACCACACAACCGCACAAAGCCGACAAGCGACCCAAACTCTGCTTGATATAAATAACAGTTAAGTGACTCAACATCAAGGCTCGGATCGTCTGCTCCTCGGTAGCATGCGTATCTTCGGCATAGACCACCACCGGAAGCGTTGCCGCAATGCCTTGATTGCCGCTACCCGAATTGCTCATCACGGGAATCATTGCTCCGGCCATACGTGCATCGCAAGCAGCCGAAGTATAGGATAGAATATGTGCAAAAACACTATCACCCATCACATTGCGTTCGCGCTCGCAACGCAGTGTGCGTCCGACGCAATGACCGAATTGACCCGCAAAAGATTGCTCGGCGGCCGCTTTATTCAACCGGCGGGTTTCGAGAATAAACCGCAGCTCATCAAGCGGCGATGTCATCGCAAAATCCCATACGCGCTGCAACGTGAGAGCCACCTCGCCCTCCTCGGCATCGGCCGAAGTTGTCGCACGCCGATCAAGTAGAATCTCATCATTGCGCTTCATAAAGACGAAATTGGTATGGCCGCCCGCAATAATAGCGACCGCAGAGTCTTCTCCGGCATGCACCTCGACTTCGATATAGAGTTTCTCGTCGATCTCCGCTTTCAGCCCGATACAGATCCGTTTTTCGGCAATCAAACGCTGCCCTTCGGCAACACTCGCCGGAGTCACATCACGCAGCACCTCCAACTGATACTCCGATCGCCCGATCAGAACACCCAATGCCACAGCAATCGGCAGTCCGATCATTCCGGTTCCGGGAATACCAACTCCCATCGCATTTTTGAGGATATTTGCGCTCAGGCGCACTTCGATTCTTTCGGGCGTGCAGGCCAACAATTCGGCGGCACGTGCCGCACAGAGCGCAACAGCAATCGGTTCGGTACAGCCGATCGCAGGAACAACTTCGCGGTGAATCAGGGCAATAATACGAGCTCTTTCAGATGGAGATATCATGGAAATGTATTTATATTAATCAATATACAAAGATAACAATTTTTTGTATTTTTGTAGTCTGAAAAGCCAATCTACATGGAAAAGCCAAAGAATCGTAACTGGAAAGTCATATCCAGCGAATATCTCGCTCGCAAGCCTTGGTACACCGTTCGGCACGAGTGTGTCGAGCTCCCCGATGGGCGCCGCATTCCGGACTATTATATCTATGAATATCCGGCATGGGTCAACATCTTGGCTCGCACGCGCGATGGACGATTCGTCGTCATTGACCAATATCGGCACGGATTGGGTGAAACCAATTACGAGATTCCGGCCGGCGTGGTCGAAGATTCTGACCCCTCGATGCTCGCGGCTGCGCAGCGCGAATTGGCCGAAGAGAGCGGTTACGGGGGCGGGGAGTGGCGACTTCTGACAACACTTTGCGCCAATCCAGCCACTCAAAGTAACCTCACCTATTGTTATTTAGCCACCGATGTAGAGTTGATTGGCTCTCAGCAACTCGACCCCACCGAGGAGATCGGTGTCCACCTCTTTACACACAGCGAAATGCTCGAATTGCTACGTTCCGATGGCATTCGTCAAGCTTTGATGGCGGCCCCGATGTGGCGTTATCTCTACGAAGAGAGCATCAACGAAGAGCGATGAAGCCAGCATCCATACAGACCATCTACTTCTCCCCCACGGGAAGTTCTCGCAAAATTGCAGAGGCTACCGCACATGGTATCGCCTCGCAGGCCGGAGCATGGCCAACCGATGCTGCGCCGATCGTCCGCCACGATTTGACCCATCGTGAATCTGTCGAAATACATTGCGAGGAGAATACGGTCGCCGTAATCGCCGCACCTGTTTACGGTGGCAAAATCGCACCAGCAGCACGCGCCCGTCTGGATAAAATAGCCGGAAAACAAACTCCGGCCGTATTGATCGTACTCTACGGAAATCGCGACATCGGAGGTGCACTCCCCGAATTGGCGGATTTGGTCATTGCACGCGGTTTTATACCGATTGCCGCCGCCGCATTTGTCGGCGAACACTCCTACTCTACCGCCCAACGACCGATTGCGGTCGGCCGTCCCGATGCACGCGATCTGGCCGAAGCTACGGCTTTCGGTGCGGCCGTTCGCAAAAAATTAACAGCCGATCGACTCACGCCTATCCACGCCGCACGACTCAAAGCTCCGGCCACCCCACTCTTTGCCAAGCTCCGATTTCTGCTATTTGTAGTGGCATATCGGCATCGTCAGAGAAAAAATCCACATGTATATCTCCCTGCGTGCGATGCCGATCGCTGCACTCACTGCGGCAAATGTGCTGCAATCTGCCCCACCGAGGCAATCATGCGCGGCCATGAATGTCACACCGAAGCGGCGCGTTGCATCCGCTGCTGCGCCTGTGTCAAAGGGTGTCCGGTTGGAGCACGCACCTTTTACACCCCTTTCGCCGAGGTTCTCGCACGAAATTTCGCCCATCACAAAGCTCCCGTAATCTTGCTCTAATTTGCCGAGCAGATCCGATCCAATCGTCATAGGCATCGCTCTATTGGCTTCAAAATAGCTCTTTTTCTCCCCAATAAAGGCTAATCAGAGCACGGATTCCTCATCCGAGTACCAGATTTTATGGTATTAATAGTCAATACTTTTCACCAACTTTTACAATTCGCAAATCGTCAAATCGCATCATTTTTACAATATGAGATTCGATTATTGCACTAATTCGACCTTTTTATAAGATAAATTATATACTTTTACGTTCAAATTA
>CAYOKU010000085.1:0-9754 GCA_964404645.1 uncultured Alistipes sp. | reverse complement strand
GGATTATTGATTTGCCGCCCGAATTATTATTAAATATTTTAATAACCATCTTTTCCGAGATTCAGCAACCAAGAGAACTCTCAAACCAATAAAATTCTAATCCTTAACCTTAATCCTATGAAAATGAAATTGACTACAACACAGAGTTGGTTTTTCACCGCTCTGCTAACGGGTTTCTTTCTGTGCCTGTTCGTAGTTCCGGTTCAAGCGCAGGACACAAACCCCGTGACCGTTACGGGAGTTGTCGGTGACTCGAACAAACAACCGCTCGTTGGAGCTTCGGTTGTTGAGCGGGGTACGACCAATGGTGTGACGACCGATGCCGAGGGTCGCTATTCGATCTCGGTGAAGAAGAGCGCGACACTCGACTTCTCATTTATCGGCTATAAGTCGAGAGGTGAAACAGTGAACAGTCGCACAACCATCCATGTGACGTTGGAAGATGACGCTACGATGATCGGAGAGGTGGTTGCCATAGGCTATGGTTCACAGCGTAAAGAGGACCTTTCGATGGCAGTTACCACCGTCAAACTCGATGACGTGGCTAAAAGTCGCTCTTCGAATTTGGCTACGATGCTCCAAGGTCGCATGCCGGGTGTGACGGTTGCACAGTCGGGCGATCCTTTGAAGAAGGCATCGTTCTCGATCCGCGGTCGCGGTTCGAAGGGTAACGACAACGACCCTACGTCGGGTGACGGCGTGTTGGTGGTAGTTGACGGTATTCCCAATGCACCCTACATGATCGAAGATGTGGAGTCGATCACCGTGCTCAAAGATGCCGCATCGGCCTCTATCTATGGTGCATCGGTCGGTTCGAGCGGTGTAATCCTCATCACGACCAAGAAGGCCCAAGAGGGTAAAATGAAGGTCGATGTCAATGTGGCTGTGGGTGTCGAGAAGGTGACAAATCTACCGAAGATGCTCAATGCCCAGCAATTCTGCGACACATGGGCGTTGGCTGCCGAGAATTCAAGCAATAAATTCCTTCCTTCATTGGCTAATCCTAAGATGTATCCGGGAGCTAATGTAACGAAAACCAATTGGCTGGATGAGATTTTCCGTACGGGTTTAACCCAGCACTACGGCATCTCGTTGAGCGGTGGTACGGAGAAGATGCAGTCGGTCTTTTCGCTCTCTTACGACAAGAAAGACGGTGTGATCCTCAATACGTACAGTAAGTCGATTGGAGCCAAGCTCTTTACCAATTACAAAATCAAAGATTGGTTGTCGGTTTCTGAACGGGTATCGTTCGATTATTCGAATGGTCAGGGTGGTGTGAATATTTCGCATACCGGCCCGATTATGGGTGCGCTCTGGTTCCCGGCATCGGCATCGGTTTGGGAGTCGGACAAAGAGGGTAACCCGGTCTATAACGACAATGGCGAACGCCTCTACGGTGGCACATCACCAAGTTATGTCAGTGGCGTTGAGGGGCCGAATATCATCAATCCGGTAGCTCAATTGGAGTACATGAACAATAAACATCCTCGCACGCAGGTCTTTTCGACCACAACCGTTGAAATTAAGCCTGTTCGCGGTTTGAGTGTCAAATCGGATTTCACGATTGATATGGATAACCGAGAGGATGAGGGCTATGGTGCATTGATTCCCGTGGCCAATAATCCAACCAAAGTTTCGTTGTTGGAGCAGACCGAGGCGAAAAACTATCACTATCTGTGGGAGACAATTGCTACCTATGCACAAGTATTTGGTAAACACCATATCAGTGCAATGGTCGGCTTTACGACCGATTACGGAAAGTTCCACAATCGGGTTTTCAGTACGGAGGGCTATGCCAATAATAACGACCACGAGCACGTGTGGGATGGTGCCGGTAAATGGACGCGCAATCCGACCGAACTGATCTATGAACAGACGATGGTTTCGTTCCTTTCGCGTTTGGGTTATTCGTTCGATGACCGCTACTTCTTGGTAGCCAGTGCGCGTCGCGATGCTTCGTCGAAGCTCCCGTCTGCCAAAAATTACGATTGGTTCCCCTCGGTTTCGGGTTCGTGGAAACTCTCATCCGAAAAATTCTTCCAAAGTCTGGGAATCGAGAATACGGTCAATCTGGTGAAATTCCGTGCCGGTTGGGGTAAGGTCGGTAACGTGGATCTCTATCCGCAGTCGGTTACCAATATTCCACTCTCCACGTATGAGAATGCGGTTATTTTGGGTAAATTGGAGCACTACGGAACCTATTTTGCCACTATTCCCAACAACAATGCACGCTGGGAAACAACCGAACAGACCAGTGCCGGCCTTGATTTGGGCTTATTCGGCAATGCATTGGAGTTCAGTGTGGATTACTACTACAAAGAGACCAAAGACCTGATTGACCGTCTGACGGTTTCCGAGCAGGTGGGTCTGAATGAAGCCCCGATGGGTAACATGGGTCATGTAATAAACAAGGGCTGGGAGTTCTCGCTCAATTACAACGGCTCGGCTGCGCAGGGCAAGGTAAGATACAATGCGTGGGCAATGTTCTCGAACAACAAAGGTTATGTGAAGGATTACGGACCTCGTACCGACCCTGTCGAGCATTCGGTGCCCAACGTGGATAGCAAAGCGTTGCTCTATTCGATGGGAGGTCAACCGTGGTACTCGTTCAAAGTCTACGAAACAGCCGGAATCTTCCGTTCGGAAGACCAAATCAACAAACATATTGCCAAAGATCCGCTCACGGGCGAGGCCAAACTGCTTCAACCCGATGCCAAACTCGGCGACCTGATCTTTGTCGATACCAACCATGACGGCGTGATTAACGAAGCCGATCGTACCTTCCAAGGATCGTATGCTCCCAAACAGACCTACTCGTTCGGTGGCTCGGTTAATTGGAAAGGATTTGATTTCAGTTTCTTCTTCCAAGGCGTTGCCGGCAACAAGATCTATAACGGTATGAAGCAATTGGCCATGAACGGTCGTCAGGATTATGGTAATCTGATCACCGATGTGCTGGATACTTGGGACTACAACCACGCTTCGAGCAAATATCCTCGATTGGGTTTGAAAGAGGATACCAATGGCAACTACTTGAAATTTACCGATATATTCTTGGAGAAAGGTGATTACCTGCGCTTGAAGAACATTACGTTGGGTTATACGCTTCCCCAATCGGTCAGCCGCTATGTGGGCTTAAAGAACGGTTCGCTGCGTCTCTATTTCAGTGTGGACAATGTGGCTACGATCACCGGTTATTCGGGCATTGATCCCGAGGTGGGCAACTACGGTGTTGATAGTGGAGTCTACCCGCTGACCCGATTCTTTAACTTCGGTGCTAATATCAATTTCTAACCAACTAATCCGATTATTATGAAACGAATCATAGCAGTTTTAGGCCTACTTGTAACAGGTAGCTTATTATTGGCCGGTTGCAGCGACTTTCTCGAAAGAGAGCCCTACGGCCAGAATACCAAATGGAAGAGCGAAGAGGATGTCAATAAAGCCATCTATGCGCTCTACGACTTTACCTCGTCCAACTGGTCAGAGGAGATTTGTGGCCGCGGCCATATGTGGATGGAGTGTGTCAGTGACAACGTTTTGATCGGTCGTGACCGTGCAGAGGTTGAAGAGATGCGCCAATTCAAGATGTCGCCGAGCAACGGACAGGATTGCAAATATATGTGGAAGGTGATGTACGAGAACAACGCCAAGTGCAATAACATCCTGCTTCTTGTTCCCGAAATGAAAGGTTTGAGCGACTCGTTCAAAAATAAAGCCCTCGGAACGGCCTACTTTTTCCGTGGTTTTTCGATGATGTGGATCGTGCCTTATTATGGCGATAACGGCCCTAACGGTGGTATTCCGGTGATTACGGAGAAGACGCCGGCGGTTGAAATGGATGCACCGCGTCCGACATCGGTATTGGCAAACTATGATCAGATTATCAGCGATATGCGCCGTGCAGGCGATCTGTTGCCGAAATTGTCTGAACTGAACCCCGACTCCGAATATGGTTTGCCGCACAAAGCAGCTGCATGGGCTTATGCCGCGCGTGCCGCACTCTATGCTGCGCAGTACGACTCCAAATACTACGCAACGGTGATCGAGATGTGTGACAAGGTGATGGGATTGGAAGGAACCGACAAACGTGATCTCTATGATGACGGTACGGGAAATGCCTTTGCCAATCTCTGGACTTCGAAAAATAATTTTAGCAAGGAGTATATCTTCTCGATCGTAGGCGATGCTAACCACGGTGCTAAGTATCATGGTGTAACCTTCGTGAACGGCGGCTGGAAACTCTATAACACATGGGGGTATTATACACCCAGCTACGAACTTTACAGTGCTTATGAAGCAGGTGACAAACGTCGCGATGTGACGATTCTCTCGCCCGGACAGCATGTTCAATTTCTTGGAAGAGATGTTGAATTCGGCGGATTTCCTCAGGACGGTTCCATTACGGATTGGAAGACGGGTCACGTAACCTGCGGTATGGTTTTGCGTAAATTTATCGCTCCGTTTGCTGCTGCGGACGCTCCGGGTAAGGATATCTCTCCGCTGCGCGATAAATGTTACACTTCGCTGAATGTTAGCCTGATGCGTTATGCCGATGTCCTATTGATGAAGGCCGAGGCGTTGATCTGGTCGAGGGGCGAAGGCAATGGTGATGCCAAGGTGTTGCTCAACAAGATTCGCAAACGTGCCGGTCTGCCCGAAAACAGTGCTGCAACCAAAGCTCAGTTACAGAACGAACGCCGTTGCGAGTTGGCCTTTGAGTTCCAGCCCAGCCGTTTTGTCGATGTCATTCGCTGGGGTAAAGCCGAAGAGTTGCTTAATCCTGCGGCGCATAGCGTAGTCTCTTACAAAGAGAATGGCGTTATCAAAACCAAAGTTGTTGAGGTCTATCCCAAACGCGCATTCCGTGTTGGCGTGAGTCACGTCTTCCCGATTCCATCGCGTGCATTCAACGGAACGGTCAACCTGAAACAAAATCAAGGCTATTAATCGTTGATGACTCAATCCGATTTACCCATTAAAAACAAGTCGATTATGAAAATAAATAGAAAAATAGCGGTACTTGGCATTGTGCTCTCCATGACAATGGCCGCAGCATCCGCAACGGCACAGAGCCTCAATTTGAAGTGCATGTCGTGGAATATCCTCTCGTTTGAGCGTCCCGATAAAGCGGGCGAATATGCCGGATTCCCGATTGCCGACTTCATGACCCTGATTAAGGAGTCGAATCCCGATGTGATCTGTTTCAATGAGTTCGAAACGGCAACCGACCGCATGAAAAGCATTGATAAGCTGACCGAATGCGGACAGTCGTTGGGAATGTATCCCTTCTTTGGTTACTCCTACAACAAATCTGGTTCAAACGGTTATTATGGAAATGGTTTGTTGAGCAAATACCCGATCGTCAATTCGGGTTCGAAGGTGCTTGGTCGCTATAATACCTATGCGTCCGATATTCGTAGCGTTGAATTCATCGACATTCTGGTTCCGACCTCTGCAAAACCGGAAGGGCGCAAGGTTCGCATCGTGGCAACCCACATTGAAACCTTCTGCGATGATTATACCCAAGTGATGCAGGTGAGCGAGGTGGTTGCATTTGCCGTAGCTCCGGCCGTGGCCGCAGGTATTCCTGTGATCGTCATGGGGGATATGAACTGTGGGCCAAGCAGCAATGCGATCCAAAAGTATGAAGAGTCGGGTGCCCGTCTGTGCAACAATAGCGGCACATTCATGAATTCGAGTAAGCTGGATTACATTATCGGTTTCCCGAAAAGCACGTGGTCGACCTCCGATTACAAAGTGATCACCAAAGGTGTGACGGATAACTACTCGGACCACAGTCCGATCTTCTGTACCGCCGTATTGAAATAGAGTTAAGGATTTCACAAAGCAAAAAAGATGAAAACCATAAAGAGATATTTGACAGCAGCCTTGGTCTTGGCGGTAGCAGTTCCGGCTTTAACCGGATGTAACGATGACAACACCTCCGCATTCGATTCCATCTCGGTGAAACCGTCGGAGCGTTTCAACACTAAAATTTACTTTGTCAGCCGTTTATCTGATAAAGCCACGGCCTCGACCGATGCAGATTATTCGGCCATCTCGGCCTATGTAGCCAAACATACCGCAGCCAACGGAGCGTGGTTGACGGTTGTTGATCGTGCCGATGCAACGCTGAACGGCTCCGATTTATCGAAGAGCCTGAAAATTGCCCTCGACAACAAACGTTGGTCGGCATTGGCATTCAACAAAATTTCGAAATCAACACAGTTCGAAGGTAGTATGTTGTTGTTCAACAAATACACAACTTCGGTACAGGGCTATCCGGTGACGGCAGATTGCTACGTTACGGGCTTTGCTCCCAAGATGTTGGGAAAACGCACCGATACCGATGATGCCGGAAAAGTTACCTATGCCGATGTTTCGTTCAATGTCAATTTCCGCACCGTGCGTTTTTCATCGGATGCCCAGATTGATGCTTTTGGTGGCGAAAAAGGGGTAATGACCCAACTCAAACGTGAGAAGATGAATATGTTGATGGTGGGTACGGTGAAAAGTTCCTTGTTTGGCAAATTGAAAGATACCGTGCACAACACCGATGAATCGTTTGTGGTCTCCGGGGTGGTTACCGATGGGGAGTACACGCTCTTTGTGTTGGCCGAGAAACGTTTCTGGGCTTTTAATAGTGTCGAGACAGAAACTTTATCTGCGGGACTTAATGCCTATACGATTAATTTAATGTGGTAGTTTGAGGTTTTATAGTATGATGAGAACAGCCTGTCTAACGTGATGTTAGACAGGCTGTTTTTTGGGGATGAATGCGAATAAATTCACAAACGTTTTGCAACCTATTTGTCGAAATAGATCTTATTTCCCTTGGTGATTCGGTAGATTGTGTTTGCCCAGAAGTTACGCAGACCGAAGCCACCGGCTTTTGCCTTTACGGTTTCGTTGTAGAGCACCTTACGGCTTGCAATGTCGAAGGCTACCATCTCGTATGTCCCTTCGCCGGTCGCTTTATTGAGCAGTCGAGCGATGAGGACGAATCCTGTGCCTTCGTGTTGGGGTAGGGTGTAATCCTTAATGATCGATTCGATCTGTATGGGCTCGATCTGTTGTGATTGGGTATGCAGCGTTGCATAGTCACGTTTGGATGCGCGTTCGATCATCGGATCAACGATGACCTCAGCTCGTTGTCCGAGAATGCGGCTGAAATCATACTTTGAGGGTTCTGTCAAAAGCAGTTGGTTGATTGCCGTGAATGCTGTGGCGAACTGTTCGGGAGTTTCGTTTGCCGCATAGGTCTTCACGGTCGAAAAATCAACACCGTAGAGATAGAGGGTGTTTGCATCCGAGGTCTGTGCCTGAACGGCTGCTGTCAAGGTGCTCAATGCACCGAGAACGGTAAAAAAGAGCTTTTTCATACTTGTTTGAATTAGTGGGTTGTATTATTTCGTAAATCAAAAAATTTGATAGCCTTGCGGCTCATCGGAGGCATCTGTTGTTTAGCAATCAGCTCGGCCGGTTCGAACAGAATATCGGGTGCAACACGTACCTTTGAGCGGAAAATGTCTTTGATCTGTTTGATGAACTGCTCGCTGTGGTTGTGGCTGCCGATCTTGATCTGTATTTGATCTGTCCCAATGGTGTTGGTGAAGACCTCGACCAGATAATTCTCTACCTCAGGAATGTTATCCAGAATATCGAACAGAGCTGGAGGATAGAGGGTTGTTCCCTTGAATTTTATCATCTGTCCTTTGCGACCCAATACACTGCTCAACCGCACGGTATTGCGGCCGCAACGACACGGTTCATCGTAATGGATGCAAATGTCGCCGGTTTTAAATCGCAGCAGCGGCATTCCTTCGACACCTAATGTGGTGATTGTAACCTCTCCTGCCTCGCCTGCGGCCACGGGATTGTTGTCGTCATCGAGAAACTCTACGATGATCAGATCGGCCGGTGCATGGCCGCCGCAATGCAGAGCGCACTCCGTGAACGAAGTTTGCATTTCGGTCGAGGCGTAGGTGGAGTAGAGTTCAAGTTTGGGCCACCGTTCTTGGATCTTCTGCCCCAAAGTAGTCAGCAGACCATCGGGAGTGCGGAGTGCCTCTCCGATGCAGATTGCTTTGCGTAGCGAGGAGGCGTTGCAGTCAAAACCATTGGCTGCGGCGTAATCAATCAGCTTAATCAAAAACGAAGGAACGACCAAACAGCCCGTGGAGTTGACCCGTCGAATCGTATCCCATTGCAGTTCGGGAATGCCGTTTCCCACCCTTACCACACCGCAGCCCAATTCACGTGCCCCCAGAAAATAGGCCAATCCGGCCATGAAACGGCGGTCGATGGTGGTCATAAGTTGCAAAATGTCCTTTTTCGAGCATCCCGCCATGCGATACGAGCACGCCTCGTTGTATGCCAACCGCTGCAAATCGTTCTCGGTGAGGGCGAAGGTCACCGGATCTCCCAATGTGCCCGATGTGGTTACGTAATCAATAATTTCGCTCTGCGGAACACAGATGAAATCGCGGTTGTAGCGTTGCAGATCCTCTTTGGTGGTAACCGGTATTGTGCGGAGCTCTTCAAGTGTGCGAATGGTGTCGATATCAATACCACGCTTGGAGAACATCCTGCGGTAGAAGGTCGATCGCTGATTCAAATAGGCGAGTGCCTCGCGTAGTCGTGCCTCCTGAAAGGCGCGGATCTCCGATTGTGACCTATGCGGCAAATTACTATCTCTCTCCATATTTTTTGATTTTTTGTTCGATCTCTACCCGTTCCTGCTTGCGGGGAATCTCTTTGGTTGTGGCCGATCTCCAGCAGCGTAACGCCGCATCACTCTTGCCGGTCATCAGCCAATAATCCCCACATAAGTTGTAGGCTTGGTAGTAGTGGGGATTGGAGGCAATCAGCGAATCGGTTGGCGGCTCTGTAAGCACCTTGTGTTCGGCAATTGCCTGCCGCAGTATGGCAGCCTGTCGCCGGTAGGCGAGAACGTGTGGATAGTCCGTCGTGAGAAAAACCGAATCTGGTGCAATTGTTTGCTGCGGATCAATCAGAGTTGCATGTGCCGCCCCTTTGCTTGCAAAAATTTGATGGAGATCGTAGCAGATATATGCTCCCGATTGCCACGGGGCAGTCGATACCCACATTTTTAATGCGGCCGGAGCGAAAATTACGGAGTGGTGGGCAATGTATTGATTGATCGACTTTTCGTTGGTTAACCCAATGTCTGTGCCATGCAAACCGTACCGATCTCGCAATACGTTGGCGGCTTTTGTGGGGGTCATCGGTCTCTGCTCGATGAGTAATTCCGAAAGCCGATCGAGTCGATATTTGCTGTCTGTTGAGGCGATATTTTCGCGATTGCATCGGTCGCCGGCGAACGTTTGCGATTGGTAGTGATTGGTGCAAACAATCTTTTCGGAATCATCGCGATAGAGGGCGATCCGGTCGGGAGTCTTCTCGATAATGGCTGCTATACCGTCAGCGGCCGATCCGATCAGCAACGATTCCGAAACGAACGTTTGGCTCGAACGTGCAATTGCATATGCCTCGTCAATGGTTGCGGCGTATTGGAGAATCTGTCGGGCCAACAGCGATATGGGCATGGCCGAAGAGGTTGGAATAGCTCCTTTTGAGGCATTGATCGTGATGGTTAACCCCTTTTCGTTCATGCCCGATACCACTCCGATCATCCCCGGCCAACCGATCGAAGCATATTTGTATCCGTTGTCGGGCGAGGCGAAGAGAACCTCCTTGTTTTTTGCAAAATCATCGCCTACATAGAAAT
>CAYOKU010000084.1:0-9835 GCA_964404645.1 uncultured Alistipes sp. | reverse complement strand
GGGCTCATAACCCGAAGGTCGGAGGTTCGAGTCCTTCTCCCGCTACCAAAGAGGTCAGACAGAGATGTTTGACCTCTTTTTTATTAAAAAGCCGCTCTATCCGATGATCAGAGCAATCGACTCCGCCTTGATTTTCGCACAGCAAAAAAGTGTAATAGGGCAAGACTACAACGTCATAGTTATGTCGCTGGTTTCGGGTCGAGGGTAACAAATCGGTATGGTACTCTTTGCAGGTGAGTCGATGGCACAAGGCAAGGTTTCGGGTTAGACAATCGCAGTTCTCTTTTTTAAGATTTTTCAGGGAACCTTGTCCCTACACACTCATCCAGTGAAGGAGTAGCAAGATAATTGAAAGAATAAATTTTTTCTTGGCTTCTTAGAATTTTTTTATGGCACGTACCTTTGCTGATGCCGCTTTCGATGTATTACCGCAGATTCCGTTGGGCAAGAAGAGCGATTTAGCGAGATTATCGGAGTTTTGAGTCGATGTAAAGTAAAACTCGGCCGGCGAAGCATTGTGTAACGGTTTCCCATTAGGCATGTCACTAAGGCGGCGGTTGAACTCGCTGCGAGCCGATACGGCAGCTGGTATCTCCCATGCCGTATAGGTTCCGGCTGTCCAACTATTCACCTCAGTATAGAGATTCTTTCCGCTGAATCCGGTACAGATTGCCTGCATCTCTTGGAAAGAGGGGATATACCACTTTCCGTCCAATTTATGAGAGTTGACGCTGTATATCCAAGTCCAGATCAGGTAGCGATCCTGCGATACATTATCATTAAAAGCATTAACATCCCAATAACGCGCCATCATCTTTGCCGTAGCAACCGATCCGTCCTGAACATCGGTGATTTCGGGTATATTGATGCTTTCGTTTCCGACAACACCCCAATCACCACTCCCTTCGAAGGGGGATAGTATTTTTCCGGCCTTGGCTCTCCCTTCGGTCGGTTTGTCGAGCCAAAAGACAATACCTTCGGCCGAAGCGGCTTCGTTCGGCACGGGAAAATAGTCACCAATAGCATAGCTAAATCCGCTGCGTGTCAATTGCAACACCGCAACAACCTCGTTACCGATCTTGAACGAGGCCTCCTGCACCACATCTTTATATAACACTTTGGTGGCAGCACGTGCGGTAATACGGATCTGCGCAGCCCCCTTACCCGAATCGGGCGAGAGCGAAAAGACGGTTACCAACCCTGAATTCTTGCCGGGCCACGTGATTGTCCAATCTGTATTCGATTGCAAATCAACTGTAAAATCACCGCCAGCCGCATCAAATTCGCGTTTTGCAAGATTCAGAGTCAAGTAAGGAGCCGCACCCACTTGCCGCACCCGCAACGTTACAGGCTGCGCCGTGCCGGCCGTCACCGTGATCATCGCATCGGGTCGTGGTGTCACCTCGGCATTAGCCTCGGCAGAGATCGTAAAGGCCGATTGTCTCTTTTCGATCTTGCACCAACCTTGGTTGCTCACCGCCTCCCAATGCTTCTGATTGGTACTAACGGTTACGGTCACATGCTGCGCAGCAGCAGTAAATTGCAGTTCCTCACGCTGCGAAATACTCAACACCGGATCAGGTTCACGCTGCTCGGCATCATCGCCATTCTTACCACAAGCAGAGATTACAGCAGCATAACTGAGCGTCATCAACAGGACTACAAAGGGTTTCATAAGCATATTTTTTTAGTTTAACAAATTCAACACACGATTAAAAAAGCCCGATTCGAAGGAGAATCATTGGGAGCCATCAGCCGACTTTATCTGGTCCGATCGCGATTAATCGTACCGCCCTCCCAAAAATTGACGAGTTCGACCTTTACGGATTCGGCGCAACAACAAGACAAATCAAGATCGCGAGCCTCGGCTCAAAGGGTTGTACGGAGATTGGTGATCGGGTAGTTTGCGCTGGATCATCGTTTTTTCGCACCAACTCCTCGACACGATCCATCGCCTGCTCGCCCCCTGCCCTGCTTTTTGTTCAACTCGCAGCTCGATCTGCCCATCGGCACGTTTGAGGATCCGGTTACCAAATCGTTCGAATGCGCTCTGAGCGGATAGATGAGCGGTTCCCAATAAAAACAGAAATAAGAAAATTAATCGAACTTTTTTCATAAAATCAGGTTTTAATGACTATTTTTACTCCGAGCCGTGACAATGGCAAGAAAAGAGGCCGCCGTCTGTTTTTTTACAAATATACCCGCATAGAGAACGCAACATCACCCCCAAAAAGGGGTTTATATACTGACAACGAATCAAATACCCCCAAAAGGGGAGATTGCAATGCCGTGATTTGCGTAACTTTGTTGTACTTAAAATAAAGAAGTATGAAACTTTCAATGCGCGTATTGAGCATATTCGTTTTGATGCTTTCATCCCCATGGACGACAACCGCACAATTCAACAAGCTCGACTCCATGGAGTTAAAACTCCAACAAAAGGGGATTGCCGTCAATGAGCAGTTGCGTTTGTGCGACGATTTGAGTTGGGGTTATTTGGATCAAGATTTTGCCAAATCCTCGCAATTCGCGCGCGAAGGAATTAGGTTAGCACGTAAAGCAGATAATCGCGAGATGGAGGCGACACTCCTGCGCAATCTGGGTGTTGCTTATTATATGGATAACCGCCTCGACTCGGCGGAGGTCATCCTCATCGAGGCATTACAGATTGCTCGCAATGGAGAAGATACATCGGTCATAGCAGCCGTTCATACGGCATTAGGTAACCTCTACAATGTGCAGGGACGCTATGACAAGGCAGTCGAAAACTACACCTATGCGCTGCCTATTTACGAAAAAATCGGGCGCATCGACCGTGTCTATACCATTCAGTCTAACATCGGTGCGCTATACAGCAGTCGTGGCAACTACTCACAGGCCGAAAAATACCTGCTCGCGGCACATGCATCGGCCTCAAACCATAATGACATTGTCATGATGGGGCGAATTGCTCAAAATCTCTCCAACATCTACTTTGCCACTTCACGTGCCGATGAAGCCTTCCGCTATGCAGAAGAGGCGGTGAGCTACTGTCGCGAAGCGGGTGATGACTACAACGAAGTTCTCGCCTTGACCTCATTGAGCGGAGCCTGCCACATCCACCTCAAAGACAATCGCAAGGCGATGCAATATGCCGTGGAAGCACTCGACAAAGCACGACAGATTGGCATGCCATCGGTGCTATCGGCCGCACAACGCAACATCACTTATGCCTATTACCGCATCGGCGACTATGTTCGGGCACGCGAGGCCGCCCTCGCCTGTCTTGAACTCACCGACTCCACCGACCTGTCGCAACGTCTTGCCATGAACTCATCCCTCGTAGAGATCTACATCCACACCGGAGAAAAAGAGAGAGCTGAAACTGCTTTCCACACGGTGTATGAATTGATGACCCGTCAATCCGATGAGCAGATCGCCTCGGCTCTGAGTGAGATGGAGGTAAAATACGACACCGAAAGAAAGGAGAGTAGAATCGAAATGCTCTCCCACGATCGCCAACTGTTCATCGGACTGACTGTCGCAGGCGGTGCTGCCGCACTACTGCTTATTGTAGTTATTATCCTGATGAACCGTTATCAAAGGCAACGGCGTCTTCGCATGGAGGAGCAACTCAAAGTCGCGGAGCAGGAGAAACAACTCATGGCCGCACAATCGTTACTCGATGGTGAAAATCAAGAACGCGGTCGCCTTGCGCGTGAACTGCACGATGGATTGGGCGGCATGCTCACCATGATAAAGATGAGTCTTGGCCAGATGAAAACGCAAACATCGGTAGATTTCGACCGTGTACTCGGCTTTGTGGACAATTCGATCAATGAGATGCGCAAAATGGCACACAACATCATGCCGGAGTCCATTCTCAAATTCGGTCTTGTGCCGACACTCACCGAATTTTGCAAAAATATACCAAACCTCAACCTGCATGTCTACGGCAACGCACTACGCTATTCAGACAAGATTGAGGTCAATTTTTATCGAATAGCCTGTGAATTGATCAACAACGCCCTCAAACACGCCGATGCTACCACAATCAACGTCCAATTGATCGCCTCGGCCGACAAACTCTCGCTCTCGGTGCAGGACAACGGATGCGGATTTACGCTCGAAAAGCATCCCAACGCACTACAAACCGTGAAATCACGAGTCGAGATACTGAACGCCTCGATAGACATCTTCACACGCGAGGGCGGAGGAACAGAGGTGACCGTGGAGCTAAACATCGAAGGTCATGATTAAGGTATTGATTGTCGAAGACCATCCGATCGTTGTGGATGGAATCACGCAACTGCTGGGCAACTATCCCGATATCGCGGTGGTGGGAGCAGCCATGCGCGGATCCGATTTTAAGGAGTTCCTGAAAACGGGGACACCCAATGTGGTTTTGATGGATATCAATCTACCCGATACAAACGGCATCGAGCTATGCCGATACGTCCGCGAGAATTATCCGTTCGTTGGCGTGATCGCGCTCACAGGATTCAACGAGTCAATCTATGTACAGAAGATGATCGCCGAAGGGGCAAAGGGCTACCTTCTGAAAACCGCTCTACCCGAACAGATCATCTATGCCGTGCGCACGGTCTATGCCGGAGAGTCGTATTTCTGCAAGGAGGTGAGCCGCGATTTGAGCCACAACAGCGAGAAACTCTACCTCACCTCTCGTGAAACGGAGCTGCTGAAACTGATCGTTGAGGGGTACACCAATCGCGAAATCGCCGACAAACTCTTCTTGGGAGTGGAGACCATCAATAGCTACCGCAAAAATCTGTTACTGAAACTGGGAGTCAAAAACACCGCTTCGCTGGTTCGTTTCGCTATTACCGAAAAACTGATTTAAGGTTACTTTTCGTTCCATTTCGGCGCGGGTTTTGCGGGCAATCGTGCGTATTTAACACGCAAAATCATGAAAGAGAACAAAACAAACTCGCCGACCTGCGAACCTTGCGAACGTGATTTCGAACGCAGCGTACACCGAATCATCCGCGAAGGTAGAGGTGAACCGCCCAAAACTCACGCTCAAAGACGGCGGGAGGTGCATGCAGCGTTCGACCCGCGCAGAGAAAAATCGTCGAAAAAGTAATTGACCTCAAAGAGAAGACCCTGCCTGAAAAACTTCGGGCAGGGTCTTGGGTAGTGAGCCAACGGATTACTTCACAACGCCGGCAGCCGTATCGATAGACATAGGTTCCAACTCTGTTTTAAAGAGGTTCTCTTCATTGACCCCCAACGAACGGTAGTAGTCGTTCAGTTCGGCAATGATCTCCTTGCGATTGGCATACGAAGCCAAGTAGTAGACATCGCCAAGTTGATCAAGCTTTTCGTCTACGATCGAAGAGACCATATCGCCCTGTGCCCCATCAAAACGGAGATAGTATTCGATATATTCGATCAACGTCTGGATATATTCGCGCATCAGAGCATCGCCCTTCTCGGCAGCTGTTTTATCGCCCAAGGCAGCAGCCGCGTAATAACCTTCGAGATAGGGATATGTATTGGCATCGGAGAAACGAATCTGCGAAGTGGGCAACTCTTGTAGTCCCTTGTCGAGTAACGCCACAGCCTCCTCGGTGCGATTCTGGCGCATCAACTCTTTGGCCACACGCGCAAACGAATCGCGAGCATGAGAGGCCGAAAGGTTGTACTGCACGAAGTAATCAACATAGACCTTCGGGTCGGAGAGATTGCCATAACGGAACGTATTGCGGAGCAGTGGGCCGGCATAATCGGGATCAACACGACCGATCTCGCGAGCATCACGCACCGGCGTAAGGATCGGAACAAACCGGTAGGCATAACCATCAAATTGGAGGTAGTCCATCAACCCAAGGTCTTGGAGAATATAGACCTGCGTAAGGTAAATCGGTCGTTTCCAATCGAAATGAGCGAGCATGTCGAGGATCATCAATTGGTTTTTGTCAATCGACGAGCGTTTAAGGTTGATATATACCGTATCAACCATCAGATTGCGATCCTTCTCGGCCACGATACCCGATGCAATCGCATTCTCCTTGTTTACCGGTAAAGCTAACCGCTTGGTGGGGATATAGTCGTAAAGTTGTCCGTCCGAGAGTTTAATCTTAGAGCGCGGATCTTCGCTGCGCACAAAGTCGATCACCTCACCAATATCAACGGCGCGATCAAAGCGGTTGGAGACCGGCAGATAGTCGTTCGCATAGGTATATTTGCTCTTGGGGAGCGAGAAAGGAACTCCGGCCGCCTCATTGGCCGCCAGTTTCATCTCGTCAATATACCACTCTCCATTGAGGTAGGAGGTGTTCATAATCCGCACATCGGGGCGCACACCATAGACCTCCTGATTGTTCCACAATGGGAAGGTGTCGTTATCGCCGTAGTTGAGGATGATCGAGTTGGGAAGTGTCGATTGGAGATAGTTCCAGCCAATGTCGTTGGCCATTGTACGTCCCGAACGGTCGTGGTCATCCCAGTTCTGAGCCGCCAGCAATACCGGAACGCCCAAACCGACAACCGTAGCGACTGCGGCCACCGCCGTATTGTTTCGGCGAGCAATCCACACCAAAATGTCGCGCAAAGCCAACACGCCCAATCCGACCCAGATCGAGAAGGCATAGAATGAGCCGGCATACACATAATCGCGCTCGCGAGGTTCTCCGGGCGAAATATTGAAATAGAAGACCAACGCAATACCTGTCATCACAAACAGCAGCATGACGATTGAAAAGTTACGCTGATCTCGGTTGAGCTGATAGATCAAACCGATTAACCCCAAAAGGAACGGCAGGAAATAGTAGGTGTTACGGCCTTTGTTCTCGGCTATCTCGCGCGGCAGGTTATCCTGTGGTCCCAGATATTTCTCGTCGATCCACCGAATACCCGACAACCAATTACCATCGGTAATGGTGGTACGGTAGGGTTGAATATCGCTCTGGCGACCTACAAAGTTCCACAGGAAGTAACGCCAATACATATACGACAACTGATAATTGATGAAGAAGTTGACGTTCTCACCAAAGGTCGGCTCAACCACCGTGCGCTGTTCACCGTAAGGATCTTCATAAAGGCTTTTTTTACCAAAATCAATCACCTCTCCACGTTTGGGACTACCGTCCGAATCGCGAATCACCTCGCCCTTCTCATTGCGCAAAGTTTCGATTTTGGTACGATAGGCTGCCCATTGCTGGAACTCTTGATCCCCCTTGGCACGATTCCACATACGCGGGAAAAGGTGCATGAATTGCGGGGCATGTGTATAACCGATCAGTAGATTGGCACTCTTATACTTACCGTCTTCATCGAGGTAATAGACCTGTTTCTCCTTAGCATCTTCGAACGGAGCCGAGTAGTAAGCCCCGTAAAAGAGCGGGCGATCTCCGTATTGGTCGCGATTCAGAAACGAAAGCAGTGCATGGGGATTATTCGGATTGTTCGAATTCATGGGCGGATTGGCCGCTGCACGAATCGTCACCGATGCATAAGAGGAGAACCCGATCAGAATCATCGTTGTCGAGAGCAAGATCAGGTTTACGAGCACCTTACCACGCCGGTGCGCATACCAAGCCCCCCAACCGCACGCGCCGATCAACGCCAACGCAAAGAGCACCATTCCCGAATTGACAGGTAATCCGAATGAGTTGACAAACAACGTATCGAGCTGTGCTCCGAGATAGACCGTATAGGGAATAATAATATTATTGATAAAGATCAGCACGGCACACGCGATGAGGAGTGCCAGCGTGACCCCTTTGGTGGTGACCTGCTCTGTCTTACGGAAGTAGTAGATCAGGCCCAACGCCGGAATAGTCAGCAGGTTGAGAATATGCACTCCGATTGACAATCCCATCAAGTAGGCGATCAGCACGATCCAACGCGAGGCGTGAGGTTCGTCAGCCTGCTCTTCCCATTTGAGCATCAGCCACACCACCAAAGCCGTAAACATGGACGAAAGGGCATAAACCTCCCCTTCGATGGCTGAAAACCAGAAGGTATCGGTGAAGGTATAAGCCAACGCGCCGACAGCTCCGGCTCCCAAAATAGCACAGATATTCGCCGTCGTCAACTCGCCCCCATTACGCATAACCATACGGCGGGCAAGGTGAGTAATTGTCCAGAAGAGAAACAGAATACAGAATGCGCTGGCCAGCGAGTTCATGGTATTAACAGCCAAACCCACATACGCAGGCGAAGGGGCGAACAACGTGGCCAAACGAGCCAACATCATGAAAAGAGGTGCACCGGGAGGGTGTCCGACTTCGAGTTTATAGGAGGTGGCGATGAACTCCGAGCAATCCCAGAGGCTCGACACCGGTTCCATCGTCATCAGATAGACAACTGCCGCAATGGCAAAAACGAGCCATCCGGTAAAGTTGTTCCAGCGTTTGAAAAAATTCATATTCTGCAATAATTGTTTTCGTGCAAAAGTAAGAAATTAACGGAGATATACAACGCTTATTATGCGATTATCTGTCGTTTTTACGGCGGGTTCGGTTATTCGGTCGGACAAAACGACGCGGTGATGCCGATCGAGGTGTTCCGCCAGATTTTTCAGAAGATGAGGCTTTCGGTTTCATCGACTCTTTCTGAACGGGTTGTCCACCGACAAGCTCCTGTTTGGTCAGCCGCTTGCCGATCGTCTTTTCGATCTGCACCAACAGTGGCCGCTCTTCAATCGAACAGAAAGCCACCGCGCGGCCTTCATGACCGGCACGCCCCGTTCGGCCGATACGATGGACGTAAGTTTCAGGGACTTCGGGCAGTTCGTAATTCACAACCAAGGGTAGTTCCGAGATGTCGATACCTCGCGCGGCAATATCAGTTGCAATCAACGCTTTGCAAGAACCTTCCTTGAAATCGGAAAGAGCTTTTTGACGAGCATTCTGCGACTTATTGCCGTGAATCGCCGCGCTGGCAATGCCAGCCTTCGAGAGAACACGAGCTACCTTATCGGCTCCATATTTTGTGCGCGTAAAGACCAACGCCTGACTGCAATCGGGAGCGTTCAGGATCTCAATCAAACGACTATTCTTCTCACCTTTCTCGACAAAGATCACCTCCTGTTCGATCGTGTCCACCACCGATGCCGGAGGAGTCACGGTCACATGGGCCGGATCGTGAAGCAGTGAGGCCGCCAGCCGCGCAATCGTTGGGGGCATCGTGGCCGAGAAGAAGAGGGTCTGTTTCTTTTCGGGCAACAGCGGCAGGATACGACGAATGTCGTGAATAAAGCCCATATCAAGCATGCGATCGGCCTCGTCCAAGACGAAAAAGCGAATCGTATCGAGCTTTACATAGCCCTGTCCGATCAGATCGAGCAGACGACCCGGAGTGGCGATCAATAGGTCAACACCTCGTTCGAGGGCCTCAACCTGCGGTCGTTGTCCGACACCACCAAAAATTACACAATGCCGCAAAGAGGAGTGGCAAGCGTAATCGCGACAGCACTCATCGATCTGAATCGCCAGCTCTCGGGTCGGCGTAAGAACCAACGCACGAATGGGTCGGCGACCTTTGACGGGCGGTTCGGCCATGAGTAGTTGGAGGATCGGCAGGGTGAAAGCGGCGGTTTTACCGGTTCCCGTTTGCGCACAGCCTTGGAGATCGCGGCCTGCGAGAATGGGTGGAATAGCTTGTTGTTGAATGGGGGTAGGAATCTGGTAACCTTTCTCTTCGACAGCGCGAAGAAGAGCGGGTATTAATTGTAACTCTTTAAATGTCATTGTAATATCACCGAAATACGGTGGTTTCTAAATAAAAAAACGGCTCACTCGCCGTGCGTCATACGCAAAATATCGTTACAAAGGTAGCTATAAAACGGCAATTCAAAATATATAAGAGGTATCAGCATCGGAAAATGAGG